>JAQVLK010000064.1 GCA_028704165.1 Candidatus Altimarinota bacterium
CTGCCCAGAAAACCGAGGTCCTGAAGACCATACCCAGGCACAGGCTGGGGTTGCCTGCAGACATCGGAAAGGCTACCAGATTCCTTTGCTCCGCTGATTCGGACTATATCACCGGCCAGGTCCTGCACGTCAACGGCGGAATGATAATGTACTGAGGCAAAACAACGTTTTAAATATTGTGAACACCATTTCTTCATTGTAATAATCGGTGGAAGAAATGAGGAAGATATTCGTAGCCTGGCTCTGTTTTGTCCTGGTATCCGGTGCCTTGGCCATTATCGTAGAAACAGTCAGCAGGGTTGGAGGAAGCCAGAATGTTGAGGTAACCGCGACTTATATTGTCAGCGAGCCATTCAGAATTACTTCCAATACGGATTTCGCAACCTATGCGAACGGAGGCGGGGATGGGTCCGCGAGCAATCCGTGGGTGATCGAGAACCTTGAAGTGAACGGCACCGCAAACACAACGTATTGCATTGAGATATCGTTAACTTCGGATTATTTCATTCTGCGCAATTGCATCCTAAGGAACTCCTCCCTAGGACTGGATTTGAACGGGGTCAGCAATGCTATGATATGCAACAATACTATCACAAACAACAGTGTGGGTATTTGCGCCTTGAGTTCGGCCAACAACAGGATAGAAGGGAACAATTTCACCAACAATAATTATGGCCTTGAGTATCCAACTGTACTAGTGCCCGTCCCATTGTCTGAAAATGACATCGTTTCAGCCAATCGTTTTGAATCTAACGGTTACGGGATTTATATCGCTTGGGCCGAAAACATAACGGTCGTTTCCAATTCGTTGCTGAATAACACATATGGCATATACGTATATGACAGCGCAACGAACTTGAAATTTCACAACAACACACTGCTGGGCGATGGAATATCTCTTGAATATTCCGAATGGCACAGCATTACGATCGACGCCTCAAACACCGTGAACGGCAGATCGGTGCATTATCTTAAGAATCAGACGGGCGGCACAGTCTCGGCAGATGCGGGCCAGATAATACTCGCCAACTGCACCCAGATGATCGTGGCAGACCAGAACCTGAGCGGGGGCGACGTGGGCATCACCCTCATGGAATGCGCCAACATCACGCTGGAAAACATCACAGCGGTTGATAACGACATTATGGGTATCAATATGCGCTCTACTTCCAACACCACTATGAACGGAATAAACGCGTCGAATTGTGGCACTGGCATTACCATTGATTATTGGAACTCATTCTGCAATCAGATTGAGAATTGCACAGCCAACAACAACAGCAATACGGGGATATCGATATCTGGAAAGCGAAATCATATTGCAAATGTTACGTGCAACGGAAACGGTAGGCGCGGAATTGTCATAAGCGGCCAAGATAATATTGTTGAACAGAGCACGATTCTCGGCAATGAATGCGGGGTAGTGTTGGACAGGTCCAACAATAAGATACGTTTCAACAATGTCTCCGATGGGGATGCGGGAATCCAAATCAATGGGGGAGCCGATTATAACAAAATATATGGGAACCAGATATGGAACAACGATTTCGGCATCGCGCTTTGGCAATCAACGAACAATTCATTCTATGAAAACACCATTGCAAACAGCACCGGAAAAACCGGTTGCTCCCCCTATTATTATAACGAGACAGATATCGACATCTGGCCATCGGGGATGGAATACTCTTTTGACTTATTAGAGGTATTCGAATCTTATCCTTCTCAGTCCAAATATAAGAAGGCAATCAATATTTCAGAGGTATCATTCTTGGATGTACACATATGGGGACACACAAACGCCCCAGACCTAGACATGGCAATATTTCTGGACGGCACAAACGGCCAGCCCAAGGATGGGGTGGCTCAATGGCAAGAGATAATCACGCAAGATGATATGCCGTTCGATGCATACTGCGACGAGTATGGTTCTGGATTCTATGCCTACAGTTCCGATTCAGACTCGAACGAAGCCATCCGTTTTTCCAATCCCCTAAACGGCACATATCTGATATATGTACTCGGCTATTATGTAACTGGTGACCCAGGTCAATTCGATCTGAACATCACGGTTTTGAACTACACAAGCAGCGGCATCATTGGCATAGATTCGGACTGTAATAATATCGTGAACAACAATATCACCGGAAATAGCATCGGAATCAACCTGATAGAATCCTCGGAGCAGAACCTTATCCATTACAATAACATGGTTGGCAATGCCCAGCAGGCCCATGATGACGGCATCAACCTCTGGAACAGGGATTATCCGTTGGGAGGCAACCACTGGAGCGATTATGTAGGTTCAGATTCATTTTCTGGCCCTGGCCAAGACCTGGTGGGAAGCGATAGTATCGGGGATGCGCCGTACATGACCATCTCCGGAGGCTCGGGAGGCAAAGACCAATATCCCTTTATGGAACAGACTGACGGCATCTACCTAGATGACGAAGCGCCCTATTCTTATCTAATCCAAAGAACATCGTATTATGGAGAGTGGGGTGTTTGGCAGGCTGACATAGTCACCCGAGACAATTACTCGGGTGTCGCGAACCTGGAGATTTGGCACAGGTTCAGCCAGGACAACATCACCTGGGATGCTTGGGAATTGTTCAGCAATGAATCCTATTCATGGAGATGGTCAACTTCATGGGGTCCTTTCGAATTTCCTTGGATTGAAGGATATCATGAATTTCATTCCGTTGCTGTAGATGAAGAAGGCAATCGGGAAGTGAAAGAACATAAGTCAGAGGCCTCCTGGGCTGCGGACCTTGAATCGCCCCAGAGTAGTTTGGATAATATCACAGGATATTGGTACAACTCACCCTTGACAATCAATGCGACAGCGCATGACAACATGAGCGGCGTTGCAACCGTCTCCCTCTGGTACAGACATAGCATAGACTGTGCCAACTGGACGAATTGGAGCGCCATCGGGACCGATGCGGAATCGCCCTGGTCATGGAATCTGAACTTCTCGTATGGGGAGGGGCATTACGAATTCGATTCCATCGCTGTGGATAATGTGAGACACCCAGAGTCGGAAGCGCCTTATGGATGGGACCCATTCGAACCCTCACTGGCACTCGGATTTGATTCGACCCAGCCGGTTGCGAATGCCGGAACCAATCGATGGATCCCACTGGGCACTGAGATTAATCTAAATGGAACTGGTTCGATAGACAATGTGGAAATCAATAATTATTCGTGGAATTTCACATATGATGGCATGAATATTGCGTCATATGAGGCCAATTTCAACCACACTTTTGAAATTCCTGGCATCTATTCCATCACCCTGAATGTCACCGACCCGGCCGGTAATTGGGATACGGATATCATCAGATTGACGGTTTATGACGAAGAAGCCCCGGTGGCCATCCCAGGCTCCGACCGCAACGCCACGGCCGGCGACACAGTCACTTTCGACGGCTCCGCATCCACGGATGATGTGGACATTGTGAATTATACCTGGACATTCACCCATAACGGAACCGCCGTCACTCTTTATGGGGCCTCACCCACATACACTTTCTGGGATGTTGGGAACCACACAGTGACGCTGACAGTCTCCGATGCCGCCGGAAATACGGGCACGGGCACCATGGTGGTGAGAGTCGCGCCACCTCTGTCTGCAGAAACTCCGGGCGACATCATGCCCCTTTTCATTGCCGTGACCGCGGTGGTCGCAGCGGTAGTGATTTTGGCGCTTTGGTTGCTGAGGGGGCGGAAGCCAATACCGGCCGACGCCACCCCGCCAGCAGACACTGAACCCACCTGAGAAAGATATTTATATGCTGCTCCTTTCCTGCTTATTAATCTATTCTTCATGATAAAAATAGATTGACAGGAGTGTTCAGGATGGGAAATGAAATTGCAGAGACAAAGATGAGGCTCGCCGACCCGGCTGCGCTGGGCGTGTTCGGGCTGGCGATGGCGACGCTTGTCGCATCGTCGAATAAACTTGGACTGACCGAAGGCACCGGCGGGCTTCTGCCATGGGTGTTCTTCCTCGGCGGATTCGCACAGCTTTTCGCATGCTTCGGCGAATACAAGAGAGACAACATATTCGCAGCAACGGCATTTGGCGCTTTCGGCCTTTTCTGGCTGACCGTGGGCATGGTCTGGTACCTGCCGAAGCTGGGCCTTGCAGCAGATGCAGGCCAGCTCGGGTTTGCGTTCCTCGGCTATCTGATATTCTGCATCTACATGAGTTACGGTGCGGCAGCGATCAACAAGGCGTTCCTTGCGATATTCCTGCTCGTGGACCTGCTCCTGCTGATGCTGGTACTGAACGTGTTCTTCGGAGTTCCGGGATACATGGCTGGCATCGCTGAGATACTGGTTTCGGCGGTAAGCTTCTACACTGCGGCAGCTGTTTTGTTCAAGGGCATGGCCGGCTTCGAGGTTCTGCCTCTTGGCAAGCCGATACTGAAACTGAGGAAATTCGAACTCTAAGTAAAAGGGCTGCCTGCCAAAACAGGCAGCCAATTTTCTGCTTTTCCCATGTCCAAAGAGAACTTAATTGCTTAGATACTGATTTCCAATAACATTTTCGTAATTTTGCTCAATAAATCGCCCTGTGTCTGAACAAATATATGAAACTGAGAAGAAGTATGGGCAATAGATTTATAGTGCGATAATATTCGGCTGACTATCCTCTTATAACTATATAACACTGGAGGGGCTAAAATGAATGAAACAGGTGATAAAGTGTTCAAACCCAACGAAGCATTTGTGAAAAAAGCTCACATCAAGAGCATGGACGAGTACAAGAAAATGTACAAGGAATCCATCGAGCATCCGGACAAGTTCTGGGGCAAGATGGCGGAGGACTTTAAGTGGTTCAAGAAGTGGAACACCGTCAGGGAGTTCGATTTCGTTGAAGGAAAGATAAAGTTCTTCGACGGGGGAAAGACCAACGTGACCTACAACTGTCTGGACAGGCACTTGGAGAAGAAAGGCGACAAGGTTGCCTACCTCTGGGAAGGCAACGAACCCGGTGAAGACAAGAAGATCACCTACAGGCAGCTTCACGAGGAAGTCTGCAAGTTCGCCAATGTCCTCAAGAAACACGGCGTCAAGAAGGGCGACCGCGTCTGCCTCTACATGCAGATGATACCTGAACTCGCTATCGGCATGCTGGCATGTGCCCGCATCGGGGCAGTTCACTCGGTTGTTTTCGGCGCATTCTCCCCTGACTCGCTCAAGGACAGGATACAGGACTCCAGCTGCAAGATACTGGTCACCCAGGACACAGCCCTCCGCGGCAAGAAGAACGATATACCCATGAAGACCAACGCGGACAAGGCCCTTGAATCATGCCCCAGCATCGAGAAGACCATCGTCGTGAAGCGCACTGGCCTCGATGTCCCGATGAAGGGAGGACGCGACGTCTGGTG
>JAQVLK010000065.1 GCA_028704165.1 Candidatus Altimarinota bacterium
AAGAAAATAAAGTAATATATCAAATACGTTATAATAATATCAGCAATACTTGTTTCATTTTTATATTCATGTAAGAGTGAAATCAAGGATGATATTCCTACCACAGATACTGCGAAGAAAGTTGCAGCAGATACTATACAACAATCAAGGGATTATGAAATAATAGTAGGTTCATTTCTCGGTGATGAGAAGAGATGCTACTATGGCGATAATCCTCCTTCTGAACTGAATGTAATCTGGAAGTGCTGGCTTGACGGGGCTCCATCGCATATGCCATTTAATGACGGCGGGACGAATATGAGATACGGCGCGGGATGGACAGGACAGCCGCTATTGTTTAAAGAAAAGGATGAGTTGTATTTAATTCAAGGTTCGTATGATTATAAACTGAGAAAGATAAATGCAGAGACGGGAGAGGTTGAATGGAAATATTCTTTTGATGATGCAATAAAAGGAACGGGAACATTGTATTACAACAAGACGACGGACAGAGAAGAGGGAAAACTTGCAGTGCTTCAGGGAAGCCGGCAGAGATCAGGGCTTGAGTATAATTACAGAAGTGTTTCTGCGGTAAATGGGGAAGAGCTTTTCAGAATGAGAATTGAAAGAACAAGGAGTATGAGCAGGGATGTTGACGGTTCTGCTTTGATTCTTGGAGATACAGCATACATAGGGCTTGAGAACGGAGTCTTCAGAGTATTTAATCCGAATGATGATTATGCATTTAAGAGCGGTAAGTTTTATGAGCCGGAGGTTTACACAGAGTTAAATTTATACAGCGATAAAGACGCAGCGAGAAGGGGTGGAAATTTAATAACAGAATCTTCGCCCTCTTATCTTAACGGGAAAGTTTATGTTGCTGCGGGTTCCGGGTATGTTTACGGTTATAATATTGCAAGCGGTGAGATTGACTGGGAATATTATATAGGGGCTGATTTAAACGGTTCGCCTGTTGTGACAGAAGATGGCTGCTTGCTGGTTTCTGTAGAGAAGCAGTTTATAGCGGGTAACGGGGGAATGCTGAAACTTGATCCGAGCAAAGAGCCGCAAGACGCACTTGTATGGTACTTCCCGACGGGTAATAAAGGATTATTAACATGGAACGGCGGAGTGATAGGCAGTGCAAGCATAAATGATAAATACAAAGAGAAGGGAATGAAATCGCTTGCTGCGTTTTCCGGGATAGACGGGTATCTTTATGTTGTTGATTATAAAAGCACAGACGGGACGACGAAAAGTTTTGACGGAAGGACGACTGTTGATAAACCGGAATTAGTATTTCAATATAAAATAGGGCAGTCGATTTCTACACCAATAATTTTTAAGGACAAACTTATTGCAGCGGGATATGGAGAGATATATTTATTTGAGTTTGATGCAGATTTGAATTTTACACTTCTTGATAAGAAACCGCTATATTTTGAAGCCACACCCATAGTTTTCGACCAAAAAGTTTACATAGCATCCAAAGACGGCTGGCTTTATTGTCTTGGAAACTGAAAGTAAACACCTTTTCTAAAAGCATCAACCATTTTGTCTAAAAGATAAGATTTTTGCGTGTTTTTGGCATATTAAGATATCGCAGGTATATCGTAGACATATCGCAGGCATATCGCAGTCATAACGCAGGCATACAGAAAAAAAGGGTATTTGGGGCAGAAATTAGGGTCGAAATGGAATATTTAGGGGTGGTTTTAAGGAAGGGGGGTAATTTCGTGGTTTTTTAAGTAGAAATAAATAATTATTTTAAATCTCATTTATAAGGAAAGCCCCATGAAAATTTATTATGCGACTTCTATAAGAGGGTCGGCTGAAAACAATATAAAAAATGCAGAACTGATTTCTTTGTTAAAGAAATATGGTGAGGTTTTAACGGAGCATTTTTCAAGTATGAAAACAGACGGAGAGACGGATTTATCCGATAAAGAGATTCATGACAGAGATTTGAAATGGATTGATGAATGTGATGTGATTGCAGCAGAAGTTACAAACCCGTCGCTGGGAGTAGGGTATGAAATAAGGTATGGAATTGAGAGAGGGAAAAGGATATTGTGTTTAAAGCAAAAGAATGGTAAGAAACTTTCAGCGATGATATCAGGATGCGATTATGTTGAATTCGAGATGTATGAAAATATGGATGACTTAGACGAAATACTTAGTGATTTTTTTGATTAGCGGAGAATCGTAAATTAACATTTTTATAAAAACATAACTTTGGTATATTAAAAATTAATTATTAAAGTACATATAATAATCAATGTATAAATCTATTGTATTAGTAAAACAAGTACCTGATACGGCAAACATTTCCGGGAAAGTTATGAAGGACGACGGAACAGTTAACCGTTCGATGCTACCGGCGATTTTCAACTATGAAGATAAGGTTGCTTTGGAGTTTGCATTACAGGTAAAGGAAACATACGGCGGAAAAGTTATAGCAATAACGATGGGACCTGCGAGGGCATCGGACATACTCCGCGAATGCCTATACATGGGAGCGGACGAGGTGTATGCGGTCAGCGACAGGAAGTTTGCGGGTGCGGATACACTTGCTACATCTTATGTATTAAGCGAAGCGATAAATAAAATCGGAGATTATGATTTCATATTTGCGGGCAGGCAGGCGATTGACGGTGATACAGCACAGGTGGGACCGCAGACTGCGGAGAAACTAAACATACCACAGATAACTTATGCGGAAGAGATTCTTGAGATAAAAGACGGAAAGATTAAGATAAAGAAGAAGATTGACGGCGGTTATGAGGTTGTACAGTGCAAGGTGCCAGTATTAATAACAGTTTTGAAGGGTGCCGCAGAACCGAGACCTTTCCGGGCGAAGAGAATGATGGCATACAAAGGAGCGAAGACACTTACGGAACTTGAGAAACTGACTGAAGGAAATTCATTATTGTATATTGATTCATTAAAGCATGAGTACGAAGAAAGAGGTCTTTTCATACCAACATTTTCGGCAGATGATTTAAAGGTTGATGAGACAAGATGCGGTATAAAGGGTTCTCCGACGAAGGTACATAAGGTTGAATCGGTTGTACTTGCAGGGGGGAGTCAGGAAATAGTCGAACCGACAAAAGAGGGGATAGGATCGCTTGTGGATAAACTGATTGAAGACAGAATATTTTAAATAACAAAAAGAATTTTAAAGATTATATAAATGCATAACAATGAAGTTTGGGTTTTCGTAGAGCAGAGAAACGGTAAACCAGCTGATGTAAGCTTTGAGCTGCTGAGCAAGGGAAGAAAGCTTGCTGACAGTTTGAAAGGTGTCCTGAAGGCAATAGTTATAGGTCATGAGGCGAGAGGAATTGCAGAGCAGACTTTTGAATACGGAGCGAATGAGGCAGTATTGATTGACCATCCTGATTTAAAGTTATTCAGGACAATGCCATACAGCAGGATAATGAATGAGTTGATAAAAAAGCATACACCAAGGATAGTTCTTTTTGGTGCTACGGTTTATGGAAGGGATTTAGCTCCGAGAGTTGCTTCAAACACAAAGAGCGGATTGACGGCTGACTGCACTGATTTAAAAATTTCAGATGTAAAATATCTTGGCAAGGAATACAAGCAATTGCTTTTACAAATCAGGCCGGCATTCGGAGGGAATATAGTCGCGACTATAATAACTCCAGATGTACGAGTTCAGATGGCAACGGTGCGTGAAGGAGTAATGGAAATGCATCCTTACGAAAAACCATTTCCAGTTAAAATTACTGAAGTACCATATAAGCCGATAGATATAGACGGATTGCTTGAAGTTATTGAACAGCACAGAGAAGAGAGCAAAGTAAATCTGAAAGCCGCACCGATAATAATAGCAGGCGGTTACGGTCTTGGTTCAAAAGAAAACTTCAAACTTATACATGATCTTGCGCATGTTCTTGGCGGTGAGGTTGCAGGAAGCAGGGCGGCTGTGGATGCGGGTTTTATAGGTCCTGAGAGACAGGTAGGGCAGACGGGTGTAACAGTAAGACCGAAGTTATACATAGCAGTCGGGATTTCAGGTGCGATACAACACAGAGCAGGGATGCAGGAGGCAAAGAAAATCATTGCTATTAATACAGATCCTGACGCTCCGATATTTAGTGTATCACATTACGGAATAGTTGGTGATGCCACTCAGGTAATACCGTTATTGATAGAAACATACAAACATAAACTGAAATAATAATATAACATAATATAATTCCAAATTTTTTCACTGATAACAACGATTTGCTCTTTCATTTCGACAACCTTGATTACCGCAGGGTAGTTGACATGGCTGAGAATAATTATGAGTATTCAAAAGAATACAAGCATGCTCCGGTCAATTATGAAGATGCGATGGAGAATTACAGAAAAGTACTCGAGATGGTCGGAGATCTTTGCGGAAACTACATAGCAGAGCGTGCATCGGAGGTTGATGTAGAGGGTGCACATTTCGAGAACGGAAAAGTTGAATATGCAAAAGGCACACAGGAAAACCTGAAAGAGCTAACGAAAGCAGACCTGATGGGGATGGTACTTCCGCATAAATACGGCGGGATGAATTTTCCTCTTACGATATACATGATGGCTACGGAATTAATATCAAGAGCAGATGCATCGCTTATGAATATTTTTGGTTTGCAGGATATTGCTGAGATGATTGAGAAATACGGGACGGAGGAGCAGAAAGAAAAATATATTCCCGGATTTTGCACGGGGCAGTATACGGGAGCGATGGCATTAACAGAACCCGATGCCGGCTCTGACTTGCAAGCAGTGAAACTTCAGGCGTATCAGGATGAAAACGGGAAATGGTTTTTACGAGGAGTTAAAAGATTTATAACAAACGGGAATGCTCATGTACATCTTGTATTAGCACGTTCTGAGGCGGGAACAAAGGACGGACGCGGGCTGAGCATGTTTGCCTGTATAGCCGACAAGACAGTAGTAGTAAGACGTATAGAGCATAAGCTCGGAATACACGGTTCGCCGACATGCGAACTTCAGTTCAATGACACACCTTGTGAATTAGTTGGACAGAGAAAATTCGGGCTAATAAAGTATGTGTTAGATTTAATGTTCAGAGCAAGAATGGGTGTTTCGGCGCAGGCACTGGGCATTTCGCAAGCAGCATACGAGGAAGCATTGATGTATGCAAAAGACAGGGAGCAGTTCGGGAAGGCGATATACAACATACCTGCGGTTGCTAATATACTGATTGATATGAGAGTGATGCTTGAGTACAACCGATCATTATTATATTCAGCGGGAATGTATGTTGATTTAAAAGAAAAGCTTGATTACCAAATGACAAAATTTAAAAAGGAAGGAAAGCCCGTAACAGAGTTAAAAGAGGAATTAAAATATATAACCAAAGTTTCAAACCTTTT
>JAQVLK010000023.1 GCA_028704165.1 Candidatus Altimarinota bacterium
AATCGAAGATGAAGGTAAATTTTTGTCAGGTAACTTGCAAAAAACTTTTCAAGAAAGACTTTCCTTTGCTTTTTCACAAAGTAAAAGTACTCTCAAAAAACTCCTGCCATATGTGCTCTTGGGTGTAGCCCTCGGAGCAGTGGTGCATGGTTATGTTCCTCGCGAATTGATTGAAAAATATGTAGGAGGAAAAAGTCTTTGGGCGGTTCTGTTGGCAGTAGCCATCGGCATACCAATTTACGCAGGTTGTTCGACCATCGTGCCCGTGATCTTCTCGATCAGCGCCGGCGGAGTACCGCTGGGCACCGCACTGGCCTTCATGATGGCCATTGCCGGACTTTCGCTGCCGGAAGCACTGATCCTAAAGAGAACCATGAAGCTCAAACTGCTGCTCAGCTTCTTTGGTATCGTTGCACTGGGGATTATCTTGATCGGATTTTTGTTTAATCTTTTCCTAGCTTAGCCAGCCTCCTAATCTTTACTTTGTACAAAAACAAACATTACAGGGACTATCATTAATATTAGAGCACTAATTTGAACAGCCGTTTGGATTGTATAAAGTTCAGCCAGATAACCAAAGAAAGGAGCTACGATTGCTACTCCGAGTTGCCCCATAAAATTATTAACAGAGAGCACGGTAGCCCTCTTGCTTGAAGCAACTTCCAAGTTCAGAAGATGACTAATGATGGGATTTTTTATACCAAAATAGACAGATGTCATCACCCAAAAAAACATCAAAGGAAAGCCGGTTGATAAAGTAGCTATCAGTATAAAGATAGGAGAGAGCAAGGTTACAGCTAGGAGTGTTTTCTTATTACCAAATCTTTCTGAAACGTTGTTTGAAAGGTAAAAACCCAAAGAAGAAAGACCAAAAGAAAAAGCCGAAATCCAACCGAAGTACTCTATCGGAACTTCTTTGAATTTGAAAAAAAGAGGACTTAACAGGTGCACAGATTCACCAAAAGCCATCATAATGAAGTATGCAGCAAATATAAGTATGAGCTGTTTACTGTGAATAATTAACTTTGAGGAATGCAGCATATGCTTAAGCACATTTTTATGATCTTCTTTTTCATACTCAGGTTCCTTTAAGAAGAACAGCAGAAAAAAGGCAATCGTAACAGGCAAAAATGTCCAAGAAATTGTTGAGCTTAGAGAATTCCTAGCTAAATAAGCTCCAATAATTGATCCAATAGAAGCTCCTAGAGGCCATAAAGCTCCCATAGTTCCTATGGTTTTCTTATATGCTTTTTCTTGTCCACTTTCCTGCAAGGTATCATAAATAAGAGCACTCTCTGTTCCGCTTGATAAACTCCTAGCAAAAGCATTCAAGATAGCGTATATGATAAACATTCTCATACCGCCTCCAAAATAGAGAAAACCGATAGCAAAGAGCGTAAAAAGATAAGCTAAGATCAGAATCTTTTTTCTACCAAACAAATCCGCAGCAGCACCAGTAGGAACTTCAAACAAGACAGCACAAAAAGCTTCCACTGAAAAGACAATAGCAACATTGGTGGTAGTAAATAGGCTTTCTTCAAAATAAAGCGCTAAGACAGGTAAGAAAAATAAGATACCTCCCATAACACTTGAGAGGTACATAATAGGAATATTCCAAGATGATCTGGCGGCGGTTTTCATTGTTTTAGCTTGTCAAAAAGATCACCGACAGCACCAGATCAACGAGTGGACCGACGATATAAGCAAAGATAGGGACACCAAGAACACGGCTCAGAATAATGATGCCAAAGAGCAAGATAAAGCCGTTTTTTTCGAAACGACGCAGCTTGTCTTCCCAAGCAATTGGCAAGAAAGCAAAGAGCACCTTCGAACCATCCAAGGGGGGGATAGGGATGAGATTAAATACCATCAGAGCCACATTCAAGTAAATCGTAACAGTCATTACATAAGCTAAAATACCAAGAAAACCGGTCTCGTATGAAAAAAGGAAATATTTAACCGGTAAAGCTAAGCATGCAGCAAGCAGCAAATTTGAAAGTGGACCGGCCAGGGAAATCAGAGCTTCATCGCGACGCGGATTTTTGAGGTTGTAAGCATTGACCGGAACAGGCTTACCCCAGCCAAAACGCGCGATCACAATCATCAAAGTTCCGAGCGGGTCCAGGTGCTTAATCGGGTTCAAAGTCATACGTCCGGCCATTTTCGCGGTCGGATCACCGAGATAGTAAGCAGCGGCAGCGTGAGCAGCCTCGTGCACGGTGACGGCGACAAGTAGAGCGATAACAATAGAGATAAGATCGAGCACGTAGATTATTTTTAGGAAACACGAGTATCATAGCAGAAAAATAAGTTCCTGCACTCTCCAATGAAACCACGCTGTCAACTTTACTCCTCCGTACTTTGAGATAATTCCACGGTAACTCGCTAGATTGCTCAAATTAAGCCTGTTTTTGATTCTCTTTTGATTACGCTCAGAAAGTTTTCTGGCGGAAGACCAAAAATTAAGTCCCAGAAATTTCAATCCATATCTTACCTTGAGGATAAGATCACACTTGGGATTCAGCTCTAATTTAAGTTTTGTTGAGATGAATTCTTTCGTTTCCTTTCGCATATTCTCCAGATTTTTCTTATTAGTTGCCAACAAAATAAAATCATCACCATAGCGCAAATAGGCTAGTGGTTTCATTTTATGCTTCACAAAACGATCCAGTTCATTCAGATAAATATTCGCGAAAATCTGACTGGTCAGATTACCAATTGGCATCCCCACCTTTTTACCATAGCTCCCAAGTACTTCAAGTATCACCACCAAAGCTTTCTTGTCTCTGACACGTCTTTTTAGCAAATCCAATAACACCATTTGGTCTACATTATCAAAAAACTTCCTGATATCGCCTTTCCAGATATAGGCATCAGGATAGCTCTTCAAAAACTCTTGTGTGCGTTCAATAGTACCGCTCAAACCTTTGCCCATTCTACAAGACCAAGCATCGTAGATAAAAGTTTGGTCCCAGATAGGCAAGAGATAATTGTAAAGTAACCTATGTACGATACGATCTTTGATTGGAGCAACTGCGATCTGCCTCTTTTTGTTATCACAAACAATAAAGGTTCGATAAGTACCGTGTCTATAGGTATTATTTTGCAAGTCAGCGGCCAGCTCACTCAGATTCTGTTCCAAGTAATATTGAAAACGCTCCAACTCGGGAGTAGACTGCTTCCCTTTTCTAAAAGAAAACCAGCTCTGCCAAATATTTTCTAAACTAAAATCGATGGATTCATTCCCTGTCATAAATAGGACTTATGAGATTTATAAGGACTTGGTATCACTCAATCACAAGTTAGATAAACGCTGGCGTTATTCCTTGGGATTAAGCAGTGAAAACACAGTACTGGGACTGCTAGATCAACTCATCAGAGCCAAAAACGCTCCGAAACCGCTCAAGGTTGCATATCTCATCGAAGCTTCCTCTCAGCTTGAAATTCTGAGACTAAAATTGCGACTGCTATTGGAACTCAAATTGGTGAATGAGACTAAAATCTTTCAATTACAGGCCAAGCTGGCGGAGATTGGCCGCATGCTAGGCGGCTGGTTGAAAGCTGCACAAGGTTTCTAAGACCCTTAGCGAGCCGCGGAAGGCTAGGTTGTCATTGTGATTGTTCGGATTGTTCTCATTCACGTTGACATCATCATAGTTGCGATTGCCGTTCAGCGCGTTACCGTATTTGATGAAGCTTGTCCTTTTCGTAACCGCAGTCACTACCGCAGTACGCTGCATTGGTTTGCTTTTTTCATCCCGTTCGAACGAGATAAGCTTCACTCAACCTAAGGGTCTTAATACCTCTTTGATGCTCTTTTCGACTTCTTTTGACATCCAAAGCCTTTTTATGAAAGAACACTTTACGGCAGCCGTGAACCATACGATTCACGGTGACTATTCGCCGTTTGCAGGCATCTTAGCGCAAAGATCAAAAACAAAAAAGGCTCCCCGCAAGGGGAGCCTCCACAAATTTCAAAGAAAACTCAAGAGTCAAAGGCCAATTCTTAGATCCTTAGCGAGCCGCGGAAGGCTAGGCGGTCATTGCGATAGCTCGGATCGCGCTCAAACACGCCGACAACAACAAAGAAGCGATAGCCGTCCAGCGCGAAACCTTTTCTCCTGGTAGCTACAGGTGTTTTAAGCCAACTTAATGTATTTCGATCAAATTTCAATATTTTTTGCAAAACTCTATATTCAGTCTCGTTGTTGATTTCGATCCCCATTTGCTCGGCCAGATCTACAGCATTACCATTAGGAGAGGAACCAATCTTTTCAGCTTCTTGCTGCCCGGACAGATCGTAGCAAATATTTCTGCGACCAGAGGGACTCTCGTCTGAACAGTCATTCCAAATATATTCACCAGTTTGAGGATCAAGCCCAACTACATCAGGTTCTCCGCCAGTTCTTTCCATTTCATTGAGTGACCATAGCTTTCTCTCAGGAGCTAGCTTTAATCTAGCTTCTACTTCTTCCCATTTGATATGGGGATGAAGCTCGGGAAATTTTTTATTGTTATCCGCAAAACGATTTTTAAGAGCAGCAAGCAATAATCGTTTGCTTTCAGGATGAAGCTTGTGTTCCGCTTCATCTGCATTCTTTTTAGAGAATGTTTCAGACAATGAAGGAGTGGCAGTTGGCCAGTCAGCCTGCGTTTCTTGTACTACATCAGGAGTCACGGTAGGTGCTTGGCCAAAGATAATCTCGCGAGCTTTAGCATATTGATCTTGGGCAATAGCTGCAATGAGATCAATTTTCTCTTTAGGACTTAGCTCTTCCAGACGATTTGACATGATATTGTGTTAGTTAATATGTAATTTACAGACAATCAAAAGGATTCTTTTGTATCACAGGAAAGATTTTTTGTCAAGTAACCCAATTTGCCCTTTGATAGCTTTTCTGCTAAAGTCCCACCTGCTTAAACTACGAAGAATCAAGTAAAAAGCACATTTCTGTCCTTGTATTTACATTTGTAGCATTCGGATTATTCGTAGATTAGGATCGGCTTATTGCCCCTAACTGAACTTTAACCATTCACTCCAAATTTATGTCTCAAGTATGTGATTTATGCGGCAAAGGGCCCACAAGCGGCCAAAACAGAAGTCATTCCAATCAAGCTACCAAGCGTGTCTTCAAGCCAAACCTGCATAGCAAGAAACTGAAAGTTGGTGGAACCTCCATGAAGATCAAGATGTGTTCAACTTGTCTCAAGACCTTGAGTAAGCAATAGATAGTGATTAGTGAATAGTGGTTAGTATTGAATTCTAAGCACTCATCACTTTTCACTCTTTTTGATCTTAGCCCATTCCTCTAGCACCTGCGCCGAAGTCTCAAACTTCTTGTCACCGAAAACGTGCGGATGACGACGGACGATCTTTTCAGATACTACAGCAAGCACGTCCTTGATCTCAAAAAGACCTGCTTCCTTGGCAATCTGAGCCTGCAAAAGTACGTTTAATAGCACATCTCCCAACTCTTCTTTGAGATTTTCCATATCATCAGCCTCAATCGCATGTACTACTTCCTCAACCTCTTCTGTAATACTGGGAATGAGCGATTTGAAAGTCTGCTCCCTGTCCCAAGGACAGCCGTGTTCAGAACGAAGTTCAGCTACCAGATCGACAAGTTTTTGGAAACTATACTCAGACATATTCATATTATTAAAATCGATGCTAATGATGCGAATAAAATGCGAATGCCACGAATATTTATTACTTAATGCTTACCGAACTATTAAGAACTCTTTTAGCTTTAAGATACCTATTTCTAAAGTTAAATATCAGCCCAAGTTTCAATTTAGCACTTTTTAAATATCTCTGTACTTGATAATAATCCTCCTTCGTTATTATGTTTTTCACTTTAAATTCAACAATAACTTTATCATCTATTAAGAAATCTCCTCTATTTCCTACTGGAGATTCTTTATTTATTAATTTAGTATCGAATTCCCTTTTATACTTTATCCCTTCTTCCTTTAAAAGACTTTCAAATAAATCAGCACATTGTTTTTCTTTACAAAACCTTCCTAATTCGTTATGAACCTTAAAGCATAGACCAGTTATCTTATAAGAAAGCTCTTTATACAATATCTGCGCCATAGCATCTATTATTTATTCGTATTATTCGCATAATTCGTAGATTAGCATCGCTCTTTTAGAATTCTAATTTATTTGCCAAGACATCAAAGAAATTCCAATTCTCGCGACGCAAGAAAGTCACCTTCCTTGCCAAAACAGAAATTTGCAATTGATCTTCTTTTTTGAGAGTCGGTCCTTTTTCCCCATCACAAAAGACAGTCAGTGTCTCGTTAGCTTTAATCGAAATCTTCTCAAAATCACTCAAGATTAGCGGTCTATTTGAAAGTTTATGAGGAGCAACTGGATTAAAAACAATCACCTCTGAGTTGGGAGTCAAAATAGGACCACCAGCTGCCAAGGAATAGGCAGTTGATCCGGTTGGAGTCGCAATTATCAAACCATCAGCTCTAATCTGACTCAATTTCTTACCATCAATCTTCGCTTCAAGCGCAACGAATTTTGGTTTTAGTCCTCTACCGATTGCAACTTCGTTGAGCACTTCTCTTTGAAATTTTCCCAGTTTAACCTGCAAAAGAGTTCTCTCATCCTTCTGCATTTTTTTGGGATCAAATTTTTTCAAGAAAGTCTCAAGTTCAGCCAAACTCACTTCCGTCAAAAATCCCAAATTCCCGAGGTTAACACCAATAAGAGGCTTATTGTACTGGTAAGCCAGCCTGGCAGCTTTCAGTACCGTACCGTCTCCTCCAAGAGAGAAAATAACCTCAGCTCTGGCAAAGTCACCTTTCTTTTTCTTTAAGATTTTTGCCAGATTTGGATCAAAAACGAGTTCAAAAGGAGAGGCTTCAAAGAATTTCAGGACTTCTTGCAAGACTCCTCTGTTGAAATGCGCACGTGGTTTTACGAAGAGACCGATTTTCATACCTTCCTTTAATACGACACAAGTATAGCACACCGTGGGCTTATCCGCCTCAGGCGGACCACAGTTAGCGGGATAGGTCTTCAGGTCCAATCGAAATTTCCGCAAACAGCTCCTGTTCTACCACCCGCATCTTCTCCCAACCCGTCTTAACTCGTTCCAGCTCTTTTCCCTGCCAGCCGTAGCGACCTAGGGCTTCCGTAATTCTTTCCTCCAGAGAAACGATTTTGCCGTGCGCCACGCGCTTGTCAGCGTAAAAAACAATCTTATCTGCCAGTGTTGCGAAGGGTTTAGAATCGAAGACTGCCTCCGCCTTATGGCGCTCAATAGTTTTGGCTAATTCGGGATATCCCCGTTCTAGCAAAACTTGTTGTGCCGCCTCAGCATGGTGCATTTTGGCATATTTCTTTCTTTGTGATTGCCAAGATCTCAGTTCTTTTGCGCTTCCTTGCAACAGCTCAAAATTAGCAATATCTACCACCCTTAATAAGTCGTGTAAAAGTCCTGCCTTATAACATAAATCAACGTTTACTTCCTTCCCACTTTCAACAAAAGCTTCTGCCAAAGTTTTAGCGACCTTGGCAACTTGCTCGGAGTGTAAGCGCACAATTTGTGGGGTATGGAACTCTTCAAAAAGCTCGTAGCATTCTTTTTCGGATGGAAGCAGCATCGCACTTGTCTTAAAG
Source organism: Candidatus Altimarinota bacterium (assembly GCA_028704165.1). GTDB lineage: Bacteria > Patescibacteriota > Gracilibacteria > RBG-16-42-10 > JAQVLK01 > JAQVLK01. Next base: position 7,640 of record JAQVLK010000023.1, read on the forward strand.
CAGCGCTATCATAGCATAAATAAGTAATCAACAAATACATTGTTATGGATCATCGGATTTTTGGTTTGAAGAAATAAAAACATATTGAATGTTTGTCCTTCTGGGAGGGAATACAGTGTTTCAGTACTTAAGTGAATAAGTGAGTAAGTACTTAAGTGCAAGCGACAGACCCTTCGCTAGGAAACTCAGGGCAAGCGACAGACTACAAGATAACAAGGAAGCAATATAACAATAGAGCGATTTCTCCCACCCTAGCCCCTGTCTTCCCCCAGCCATTCCGACCATTCTGGCTCCCCAAGTTCCCCTCTCCCCCCTTCCATGCTAGAATCCGCCTGTAGTTTTATTTAGCTTATTCCATGCAAATCGCAACTATTGTCTCCGGATCAACCACCGAAGGCCTCAAAGGACGCGTCCGAGAAAATTATTCCGTCGAAGATTTGCGTGTGGGCCAGTTTTCGGTCATCGAAGGTGAACGTGCCCGTTATTTTTCCATGATAACGGATATCAACTTGAGTGCTAATCCGGAATTACTTTTTGCTCCACCGGAGAAAGGTAGTTTCAAAGCGAGAGTTTTGCATGGCTCAGGCACTTACGGAGAAGTGACTATTAAACCCATGTTGCAACTCAAAGAAGGTGAAGATTTGAAACCAGTCAAAACGATTCCGGTGCATTTCTCTCCACTCAATGTAGCTACGGAAGAAGATTTTAAATTAGTTTTTGGCACAGAAGACAAGGAACATTTCAATATCGGTCAGCCGCTCGATATGGACATTCCGGTTTGCCTGAACTTGCCGAAGTTCGTCGAGAGAAGTAATGGAGTGTTTGGTAAATCCGGTACCGGAAAATCTTTTCTAACTCGCTTACTCCTGTGCGCCACGATCAAAAATAATACTGCCGTGAATCTCATTTTTGATATGCACAACGAATATGGCTGGGAGTCGCAAAGCGAAGGCAAGACCAAGGTAAAAGGACTCCGGCAGCTCTTTCCCGGTAAGGTTAAAGTCTTTTCGCTAGACCCTGAATCTTCCAGAGCTAGAGGTGTTTCGGTCGACTCTGAAGTTACGATCGGACTTGACCAAATTAGTGTAGGAGACTTGAGTTTATTACAAAACGAACTAGGCCTTAGCCAGGCAGCTTTGGATAATGCTTACCTCTTGGACAAGGAATTTGGTGAAAATTGGATCAGACAAATCCTAGATACAGAGCCGCTCGCTATTAAGGGTTTGGCTGATAAAATTGGCGGTAATGATTTGAGTATTAACGCCCTCAAACGCAAAGTTGGTTCACTCACGAACTTCAAGTTCTTGCGCGATAATCAAGATGAGTCAACCATTCAGGAATTGGTAAATAATCTCGATAAAGGTATCCACGTTGTGATTGAATTTGGTCGTTATAGAAATCCGCGTGCTTATATGCTGGTAGCGAACATCATCACCCGCAAACTTCACGAGCTTTATGTTCGTAAAACTGAAAAACATTTAAACAGTGGCAACGAGGCTGATAGACCGAAACAACTGGTGATCACCATCGAGGAAGCCCATAAATTTTTAAATACGGCAGTTGCTCGTTACACCATCTTTGGAGAGATCGCGCGCGAAATGAGAAAATACAACGTCACCTTACTAATCGTTGATCAGCGTCCCAGTAGTATTGAAAGTGAGATTCTCTCACAAATAGGTACTCGTGTGACAGCCCTGCTTAATGATGAAAAAGATATCGAGGCCGTCTTTACGGGCGTTTCCGGCTCGCGCGCTTTGAAGCAAATCCTAGCAACGCTTGATTCAAAACAACAAGCACTCATCATGGGACACGCTACTCCGATGCCTGTTGTGATTCGCACTCGCAGTTATGATGCTGAATTTTACAAGGCCATAGGTAGTGGCGAACAGAAATCGGAACAAGAAACAGTTCAAGACTTATTTGGCTAAAACCATGTTAAGAACAAGGTCATCAACGTTTATCCTCATCTGCCTCAGCTTTCTGTTAAGCCTCCTCTTTGATATTAAGCTAGTTCAAGCAGATGTCAGTTATCCCAGTATTCAAAGCAGTAAATTCCCCGGCATAAGCTTAGAAAATGACCTTCCTAAGCAGTTTATTGTGAATGAACACTACCTCGTCCGAGGCTCCCTCTCCAATAGCAATCTCAAATCTCTCAATGTTCTCTTGCAAGATGAGGAAGGGCAGATCTTAAGTCAGGAAACCTTCTCGGTTAATGCTGGACTTTTTGAGTTTACACTTGCTTTTCACGAGACTGGAAAATTTATGCTAAACTTAAGTCCCGGTACCCTTCGCAGCTCTGCCAGAGCTCAAATTCGTGTGCTGCCGCGAGCCATGAAAGTAGATGAAACTGTTGCCAAACATACTCCTCCCAGTAATCTGAGAACTTTCATGGAAGGCAATCAGAGTTATTTTGAATGGAAGAATCGCGGTACTGACAATCTAAATCGGCTGACTTTTAAACAAGGTGCAAAAAGTTTGGTAATCTACACCAGCAATGGAGCTTCATCTTGGGAAGCAAATTATGCGCTATTTCGAGAATTTGATTCAGGAGAAGCGACTTGGACCATCGAGAGTGCCTACTCTGGTGACGGTAGTCTCTTGGGACGCAAGACTGATTGGAGTAGAAGTGCCAGTAAAAAAATCCTGATTGGAGAGCATCATTTTGCGCAGATCAGCTCATTGCTGACTCTCAAGAAACTTGATTTCCAAAATCATCGTAACGGAGTTCTTAATCTAAGTGGAAGTTGTCTGGCTGAGATTGATGCCACCGCCAGAGTGATTACCCCCAGTGGCAAGATCGAAGAATTTTCACTCAAAGATGAAGCCGATTTTTTGTTAAGTAAAGAGGAATTTTCTTTTAGTTATATTTTCCGTGAAGAAGGTAGTTATTTCTTAGAACTGGTCAATAGAAACCACTTACCCGTTCTGAATATTCCTGTTTATGTCGGCAAAAGTTTAGCACTCCTGCCAGATCCGATTGACTTGGCTGTTAGTACAGAGAATCAGCTAGAAAATCTTCAGCTGATGAACGTTAAAATGTTGAATTTTATTAATAAAGAACGTCGTGCTTATAAACTGAATGAACTTAGCTTGGACGATGAATTAAATAAGTTAGCAGCCAGTTATGCGCAAGAAGTCGCGAGTTCCGGTAATTTTTCACATATCAGTTTAACGGGAGAAAATGCCAATCAGCGCCGCGTAAATTTTGGAATTTTAACACCGGTAGGAGAAAATTTAGCTCAAGCAGGGAGTATAGAGGAGGCCCATTATTTACTCATGAGAAGCGCTACACACCGAGCTAATATCCTAGATCCACGATGGGAAAGAGCTGGTATCGGATTGGCTTTAAATCAAGCGGGTTTCCTGATCATTGTGCAAGAATTTTCAGTTCGTTCCGTCAAAAAAGATCCTTTGAGCGCCGGACAAGTTCAAGCACTCACGAGAGAGGTCACAAATAGCATTAACAAAAAACGTAGCAAGCAAGGACTAGAAGAGCTGAGCACCGATTATGCCCTGCAAAATACGCTTGCCGAAGCCCTTAGCTTTAGCAAAGGTGATTCAGAACTTACCCTCCTCAGATTGGCAAAATCGGAAGTCTTTACCAGAATCAAACAAAGAATCTTGAGTTTGAGCGCGACCAGTCATTATGCAGATCTGGGAAAACTTTTCTCAGAGCACGAACGTGTCACAGACACAGCTTTCCACAAGATAGCAGTTGCGATTTACCAAGATGAAACAGAGGATAATTTGAGCACTGTGATTTTATTGGAACGCTAATGAGAGATAATAATTTCCTCAGAGAACGCTTTCTCAAGATCTACCAGGAACATTTTGCGGATTTCAAGTTACGGAATAAAATTATCCTTAAATTTGGCCGCAGTGCCAAAACGAGATTGGGATCAATCAAACTTAATTCCAAGAAACAATCAGTGATTACCATTAATGGGCTCTTCCGTTCAGAAGAAGTACCTCTCTTTGTGATTGATGGAACACTGGCACACGAATTTGTGCATTACATGCACGGTTTTAATTCCGAGATAGATTGCCAATTTCAGCACCCTCATCGTGGTGGCATAGTGGACAAAGAATTGATCAAAAGAGGTTTTCGAGAGATCCTTATGGAACAAAAGATTTGGCTCAAGAGAGAGTGGCCGAAGGCAATTCGGAACTCGGAACTCGGGATTGGGGAGAAGTAACAGACCCTTCTCCGCCCAGGCGGATCAGGGCGAGCGACAAACCCTTCGCTAGGAAACTCAGGGCGAGCGACAAACTACAGACTACAAGATAACAAGGAAGCAATATAACAATACAGCCATTTCTCCCACCCTCTACCCTAGCCCCTCCCTTCCCCATTTTGCATTTTAAATTTTGAATTTTGCATTTTCTCAAGCGATAGCCTTCCACTGCAATAAATGCTATCTTAGCACTGCTTTTACCCAACCTTATGCTCTTTTTCCTCTACGGTGCTGATGACTACTCCAGCAGACAAAAACTCGATACACTCAAGGCCAAGTTCATAGAAAAGAACGGCGATTTTAACGTGACACAACTCGAGAGCGAGAAGTTAAACAGTTTAGGTATTTTCAAAGAAGTTTTACAAACTGTTCCCCTCTTTGGCGAGAAGAAGCTTGTTATCATCAAGAATCTACTTAAAGAGAGTAAGGATGCCGAACTCAAGAAACAGATTGCCGACAATTTAAACACGATCGATCAGAATAATTTTCTGGTTTTCTATGAAAGTGGAGACGATTTTGACAAACGTCAGTCACTTTATAAGAAATTACAAAGTTTGGCACAGATTGAAGAATTCAAGACACTCGCTGGTTATCAACTTAATAAGTGGATTGAAAATCGCGTCCAAGAAGCCGGTGTCGAAATGACTGCTGACGCGGTCAACCAGCTCGCAGCCTCGGTCGGAGGAAATCTCTGGCAGATGCAAAATGAGCTACACAAGCTGGCTCTGCTCAAACTGGATAGTGGACGGGCCATCACAACCGACGATGTGCAGGAGCTAGTCACAGCTTCATTGCAATCGAACATTTTTAATATGATTGATTACTTGGGACAAAAGAAAGTAAAGCTGGCACTCAAAGAGCTGGAAACACTCAAGGATAGTGGTGAACATGAAATCTATCTTTTATCGATGTTTGTTTATCAATTTCGCAATCTGATTCAGGCCAAGGAGATCCTGAACCAAGGGGGGAATAAAAATGATTTAGCCAAACGTGCTAGGCTTCATCCTTTTGTGGCTACCAAATCAGTCGCTCAGGCTGAGAATTTTAGCTTCAAAGAACTCAAGCAAATTTATGAAAAATTACTCCAACTGGACTGGAAGCTCAAGACGGGACAAATTGAAACGGGATTAGCACTAGAGAAGTTCATCATTGAAGTTGCTACTTAACTTAAGCTATACTGCTAACCAGTAACTTACACCTCATGCCGAAAACATTGAAGAAATTTTATTTCTCAAGCTTTGCCTGCTTAAGCTTCTTTGCCTCTACTGCACCAGCGCTGGCCGCCTTAAAACCTGACCCCGAAGACTGTCCTCCCAATATCATTTGTGATGATACCACCGATATCCAAGAGATCGCTTCCAATTTCATCAATTGGATCTTGGGGTTTGTAGGCTTGATTGCGGTTATTATGTTCATCTACGCTGGTTTTCTCTATCTCACAGCCGGTGGTAATGATGAGAATACAGGTAAGGCTAAGAAAATCATGATGTACACGATTATTGGTATTATCTTGATCATGCTGGCCTATACCATCGTAGCTGCGCTGACGGGTGCCTTGGACACGATAGGAGAAGGAGGGAACCCATAATTGTTAGATTGTTGCATGGCTGTATTGTTAAGAAACAAGGGAACAATATAACAATTTCCTCAACCATTTCAGCTATTCCACGAAGTGGTTCAGCCATTTCTCCCACCCTAAACCCTCGACCCTAGTCCCTGCCCCCTAGTCCCTATTTCTAACCATTTTGGCCATTTTCTTCTCACTTAAGTACTTAGTCACTTACCCACTTAAGTACTGTTCCCCGTTTGTCATTTACCCCCTCACGCCTTATACTCTTAGGGCAGTAAATTTTGTTTAGCGTGCTACAAAAAATATTCAATGCCATCATCGGTGACCCGAACGAAAAAGAGCTCAAAAAGATTGCGCCGATGGTAGATGATATCAATAGACTGGAACTAGAGTACCAATCCTTGAGTAAAGAGCAGCTCAAAGCTAAGACACCAGAGTTTAAGGAACGTTTGGCAAAGGGCGAGACTCTCGATCAGCTTCTACCGGAAGCTTTTGCGGTAGTGAAGAATGCTTGTCGTAGATTGGTTGGTACGACTTACCCTTTTCAGGGAGAAGAAGCCACTTGGGATATGATCCCTTACGATGTACAGCTCCTCGGAGGAATTGTCCTGCATCAGGGAAAGGTGGCCGAAATGAAAACCGGTGAAGGTAAAACCTTGGTTTGTACTATGCCGATTTATCTCAATGCGCTCAGCGGCAAGGGGGTACACCTTGTCACCGTCAACGATTACCTCGCCAAGCGTGATGCCGAATGGATGGGTCATATTTATAGATTCTTGGGACTTAACGTAGGTGTAATCGTACATGGATTAAACAATGATGAGCGCCGAGCTGCTTATGCGGCAGATATTACTTATGGAACCAATAATGAATTTGGCTTTGATTATTTGCGTGACAATATGGCTCAAGACCAAGCTGATCTCGTACAACGTGGCTTGAGTTTCGCGATCGTGGATGAAGTAGATTCAATCTTGATTGATGAAGCTCGCACTCCACTGATTATTTCCGCCCCAGCCGAAGAGTCCACAGACAGATACCGTAAATATTCCCAACTTATTCCTCGCCTGGTTGAAAATGAGGATTACAATGTGGATGAAAAAATGAAAGCGGCCACTCTGACCGAAGAAGGGATTGAGAAGATGGAGGGATTCTTGGGAATGAAAAATATTTATACCGAGGGTGGTATCGCCGAAGTGCATCATATCGAGCAAGCTTTGAAAGCTCATGCTCTCTTCAAAAAAGATATTGATTATGTGGTAAAGGATGATGAGATTATGATCGTAGATGAATTCACGGGACGTTTGATGCCGGGTCGTCGTTATTCAGATGGCTTGCATCAGGCAATTGAGGCCAAAGAGGCCGTGGATATTAAGAGGGAAAGCAAGACTTTGGCGAGTATCAGTTTCCAGAACTATTTCCGTCTTTATGACAAACTGGCAGGTATGACCGGTACCGCCATCACCGAAGCTGAAGAATTTGCCAAGATTTACGAACTGGAAACGATGGTCATGCCTACCAATCAAGCGGTGATTCGTCAGGATATGGCAGATCGTGTTTATAAAAATACGCGTGGTAAATTTATGGCAGCTGTGCAAGAAATCAAAGAACGTCATGAGAAAGGCCAACCGGTCCTCGTTGGTACTATCGCAATTGAAACATCCGAAACTTTAAGTAATTTGCTCAAGAAAGAAGGCGTGCCACACAGAGTACTTAATGCCAAACATCATGAGAAAGAAGCTGAGATTGTGGCTAAGGCTGGCGAACTCGGAGCTGTTACCATCGCCACCAACATGGCCGGTCGTGGTACGGATATCAAGTTGGGAGAAGACGTTCGCGAGCTGGGAGGACTACATATCCTAGGCACTGAAAGACATGAATCACGCCGTATTGATAACCAGTTACGTGGACGTTCCGGTCGTCAGGGAGATCCCGGTTCCAGCCAGTTTTACGTCTCTCTTGAAGATGACATCATGAGACTTTTTGGTAGTGATCGTGTCCGCAAGATGATGGATATTATGGGTATTCCGGATAATCAGCCGATCGAGAACCGTATGGTCTCACGTTCCATCGAATCCGCTCAGACTCGCGTCGAAGGCCGTAACTTTGATATCAGAAAACACTTGGTCGAGTACGATGATGTCATGAACAAGCAACGTGAATCTATTTACAAAAAGCGCCGTGAAATTCTCAAGGCCGAAGATATTAGTGCAGAAGTTCAGAGAGTAATTGAGCAAGAACTGGAGGTCGTCGTCTCGGGACATTTTGACGAACATAACAAATTGGATAGTAAAGAGGTCGCCGAGACTCTACGTACCATATCTCCTTTAGGTGAGAAGAAAGAGCAGGAGATTTTAGCTTTGGAGGACAGTCAAGAAATAATCAGCCAAATCCAACAAGCTTATCGGCAACTATACCAGGATCGTGAAGCTGAACTGCCAGATCCAACTATGATGCGTAAAGTGGAAAGAATCGTCTACCTACGCACCATTGATGTACTCTGGATGGAACATTTGAATGACATGCAGAACCTGCGAGATGCCGTTTCCCTGCGTGGTTATGGTCAACGTGATCCTTTGATTGAGTACAAGAGAGAAGGATTTTTCCTTTTTGAAAAATTATTAGGTAAGATTCAGACACAATTTGTCAGTACCATCTTCAAGGTTCGCATCCAAGCTACCCCAGGAGCCCAAGTCGTGAAACAAGCCGTCCCTCAGCAAATTCAGACTGAACATGCCGAGCTTAGCGGACTAAGCAAAGCTCCTCAAGCAGCTCTTAAAAAGCAAGGTACCGTGAAGGTCGAGAAACATATTGGTCGCAATGATCCTTGTCCTTGTGGATCAGGAAAGAAGTATAAGAAGTGTTGCGGTAAGTAAATAAATAAGCTGAGTAAGTATTAAGCTGAGTAAGTATTAAGATGGTCTTACCAGCTTACTAGGCTTAGTTCTTACTTCTTTCTCTAAGATTCCAAAGCTGCCGTATATAATTCACTCAACACCGGATGTCCTGCCAGGATTTCTTCAAGTTGGCCGGCAGTCATGCCTTGCGCAATTGCTAGCACAGCTTTATCGATCATGAGGTTAGCTGAATCGCCGATGATCGCAGCTCCCAAGATCTTGTCTGTAGACTTTTCTATCAATAATTTCAAGAAACCATCGCGCTTACCATGGATACTAGCTTTCCCATTGGCAGCGTACATGGCTTTTTTTACTTCGTATTCAATCCCCTTTTCCGTAAGCTGCTTCTCGGTTAATCCGCAACTGGCAATTTCCGGATTCGTGAAGATACAACGTGGGAAGACTTCCAGATTGTATTTTTTCTCTTTCCCAAGAATTTCATGGGCAGCTATCTTCCCATGTGCTGATGAGATGTAGGCCAGAATCGATTCACCGGTCAGATCTCCGATAGCATAAATATTAGGGATCGAAGTTTGCAGTTTAGCATTTACCTTAACTCCTTTCTCAACCGTAATTCCAATTTCTGCAAGTCCCATCTGGGAGAAAGCTGGACGACGTCCGATACAGATCAGGGCCTTTTCAAAAGTGGCTTCCGTAAGGCCAGCTTCATTTTCAAACTTGGCATTAAGGCCTTTTTCATCCTCAGTCAAAGCAGCTAGCTTCGTAGAAGTGAGGATCTTCACTCCGCGACGTTCCATAATGCGCGTTAACTCCGCAGACACATCCTCATCCTCAGTGTTAGCGATACGTGGCAACATCTCGACAATCGTGACCGCGACTCCGAAAGCGTTTAAGAAAGAAGCAAATTCCAGACCAATCACGCCACCTCCTACGATCAAGATACTCTTTGGCAATTCCGGCCAATCATAAATGTTACGGCTCGTTACGATGCGCTCGGAAAGCGTAATACTTGGGATTACAAAAGGGGCTGAACCAGCCGCTAGAATAATGTAATCAGCCTCCAAACTACGCGCCGCTTCGTTTGACAAGCTTGGTTCTATAAGCACGGTATTCTTATCTTTTAACTTTCCAAAACCTTTCACGATCTCGACACCGGCCGCTTCCAAAGATTTGGTAAGTCCCATACGCAGCATGGTACAAATCCTATTCTTGTAAGCAAGAACTGCTTGCCAGTCAGCTTTAGCATCAGATATTTCAATCCCAAAACGTTTGGATTCCTTAGTAATATCCAAAATTTCCGCGGCATGCACCAGCGCTTTGGTAGGGACACAGCCCCAATTCAAGCACTCTCCTCCGATTTCGTCTTTCTCGACCAAGACCACCTTTTTGCCGGCCTTAGCCAAGAGCAGAGCCGCATCAGCTCCGCCGGGACCAGCACCGACAATTACGATATCTACTTTCATAATTTTATCTTATAGCTCACAGTAGGTCCGCCTAGGCGGATAAGCCCACTGTTTGCGAATTAGTTCAAAGTCTCCAAATATTTCCTACACTCTATCGCCCCATCATAGACATTTCCTTCGTCATCGATCAGGATCGGCATGCTAGTATTCACTAGATCCAAGAGGTCCATTTCGGTCAGCAGCTTCTGGCCTTCCTCGCTGGTCGCATCATAAAATTTCATCTTTTCCTTGAGAGCAGCAGGAATATATTCTTTGACATACTCACATTTGTGACAGTGCGGTTTGGTGAAAAGCAACATAATTTTGAATTTTAAATGCTAAATTATGAATGAATTATGCCAATTCAAAATTCAAAATTCAACATTCAAAATCTGTCTACGGTGTTTTAAAGTTCCACTCATCACTTTCATACTTTTCGCTAGCAAGTTTCTCAGCCAACAATTGCTCTTCTGCGCTTAGCTCTCCTGCAACAAATTCCAAGTCAGTGAAAGTCTCTTGGAAACCGAGGAGTAAAACATCCTCAACTTCTTTGTTCCTAACGCTGCGACCTAAAACTTGTTCTACAGAAGTCACTCTCTCTTTCACGTCCTGGATGAGTTTATCACGAATCTTTTCATTTGGCACCTTGAGGATCGAGAACATCTTATCGACATCCACTTGCAACAAAATAGTCCCATGTTGCAGCAAAATACCGTTCCTTCTGGTTTGCGCATTCCCGGAAATTTTCTTACCTTGGCAGACCAGATCATTGAGAGGTTTGAATTCTATACTAAGTCCCAGCTGTGCCAATCCTCGAATGATTCCTTCCGACACTTTGAGATAAGAATCGAGAACTTTTTGGGGAACATAATTAGCGGAAAGTGGAGCAATGAAACTGTAAGTCACTTCGTATTCATGAAAGACGGCACCCCCGCCCGTAATCCTACGCACAACGTCTATTCCAAATTCCTTACATCTATCCAGATCAAGTTCAGCACCAATACTTTGGAAGTAACCGATCGAACAGGCAGTAGGTTCCCAAGCATAAAGACGCAAGGTAGGCACAGCTTTACCTTCAGCTAGGAGTGTTGCAACCGCCTCATCCAGTCCCATGTTGTAACTGGCTTGCTTGGCACCGGTTTTTAGAATTCTAATTTGGTTCATTTGTCTAAAACTATGATTAACACTGATTTTATGATGGACTATGATTTCTATTCTTTGAAGGCTTGTTTATAACTCTTTTGAATTCTAAGCTCTTGGCACCGAAGTTTATAAGCAAACCAATCTCCAGATTATAAGCTTCTAGATAATTTATGGCTTGTGCTAAATGTACATCCTCAAGCTTGATTACTGCCTTTATCTCCACCATTACTTTATCTTCTACAAAGAAATCTACTCGTCTCGTTCCTATTTCTTCACCTTTGTAATAAATTTGCACTTCATGTTCTCGCGTAAAAGAAAGATCCTGTTTATCTAATTCAATAGCCAAAGCTCGCTGATAAATAACTTCCTGAAAACCATTTCCTAGAATCTTATGAACTTCCATCGCAGCACCAATAATCTTTCCTGTTAAGTCTGAATGTTTATAGCACTCTTTTTTAATCATAGTAATCAGTTAATCTGCGTAATCATAGTTTAAGATAGCAGTAGTTAAATCTTCCAGACTAAAACCATAAAGCTCGGTCGGATATTCGGAAAGAAAATTCTCAGTTGCAGCCAGTAAGGAACTTTCATCCAAGTTAACTCCCAACAAGGCTTCTTCCAAGAACTTCAGGTTTTCTTCCGGATGCATGAAGAAATCTCCCGTAATACGGATCTTGCTAATCTTGCCCTGCTCTTCCTCCAGAAAAAGTCTCAACATCTTGCCACCCGGTACTTTATAGATTGATTGTTTCATTGACTTCAAACTAGAATTTGATATAATTAGGACATCACCACGAAAGAGACCCTAATAAGGTTTTGTCCTTATCGGGGGCTTTTTCTTTCAAGCTTATTTTTGAGCCAAGAAAGATTAGTTATCTTGGTATTTGTACGCTTCAAGAGAACAGAACATTTATCACTGGGAGATAAAATAGCTTTTATCTTACCCTTTTCTTTTAAGAAGCTAATCAAACTAGCATAATCTCCATCACTTGTTACGATAATTGCTTCATCAAACATTTCTTCATAAGTATCTCTTGTAACTTTAAGCACCAGATCTGCATCACAGTTTCCTTTCGGCTTACCTGCTCCATCATAGACAGTTTCTTTAAAAATCAAAGTGTAACCGGTTTCCTGTAAATAAGCATATAAATCTTTATAACGAGCTATTAATCCTATAAAGATATATGCCTTTTCAACATTATATTTATCCTTAAGCCATTTACGAAAACGATTATAATCCAACTCCCAACCAAGTTCAGAAATCCCATTATAGAGATTGGCACCGTCAATGTAGGCTATATTATTTCCCTTCATGCCAGCAGACTAGCAGAAAGACTCTTTTTTGGCTATTTCTTCTCTCATCTCCTCCTCCGTCAAACCCCGCGGCCAATTGTAGATCACGCCACCCGGACGTTCGTTATAATATGGACGTGAGCAGCCTTCGCAGCCGTTCACTTCGAAGACTTTGCTGTTTTTGAGTAAATTATACAAATCATCTTTGTCATATCCGAAATCTATAATTTCTCCATTCCGAGTTCCGAGGCCCGAGTCCCGAGATTGCTTCACCAACTCAAAAGCCACCTGCACCCTACGATATTTCTCCAAGGAGGGAGCCTTTTGATCTTCCAGTTTCGTACCGCGTACAGGTGTGAAAGCAAAGAGCGAAGTCACGACTCCAGCGCTATGAAGTTTTCTCAGCAAGTTGACTAATTCCTCTTCTGTTTCAGAGAATCCCACTATCACATGGGTGCCGATTTTGCCTGGGAAGCTATGCGCAAGCTCCAGGATGAATTTTAAGTATTTCTCCAAACTTCCTCCCTTAACCTGCTCAAATTCACTTTCCGAAG
>JAQVLK010000001.1 GCA_028704165.1 Candidatus Altimarinota bacterium
GTCCTTTAGGACGCAGTCGAAGGGGAAACGCCATATCGTACCGAAGGAGTCCGCCCAAAGCGGATCGACTGAGGAAACGAAGCCCACTATCGCCCACCAGTGCATTCATTTATACCTCCACATCGTATCAGTTGGCTACCAAGGCGGATCGAAAAGCACTCGTGCTTCAGTCTCTTGCGAGCTTTTAAGTATGTTGCATTATGGAGATGCTACCTTGTCCCTATTTAGACTCTCGGCTCTTGCTCGTAAGCTCGCAGCCGCAGAGCGACAGCCGTCTGCCCAAGACCCTATGTTACATGATTCAAATATATCAGCAGCCATTTCGTAGTACTGGGCAGCTTGCTCCCAATCTTCAACCCTTTTTAGAGATTGTGCCACTTCTCGACACATCTTGGCTTGCTCAATACGGTCACCAGCCTTCTCGTACATTGCGACTGCTTTTTTGTAAGTATCAGCGGCTTTTGCATAACTTTCTCTCATAGCTGCTTTGATTTCTTCTGCAGTACCAAGTCCCCGCTTTTTATCAGATTCTAGCAGAGTCTGTGAAGGAGCTAGGGACCCTTGAGCTTTTTCAGCATCCTCTCTGTGTTGTCTGGCATGTTGTTTATAGTTGATAGCTGCTTCGATGAAGTCTCCTAAAGTCTCATATAAAACAGCTGCTCTGTGAAATTCTCCATGTTGACCATGAATTTGAGCAAATTTACCAAGGATTCTTTTATATCTATCTTGAGCATTATGATACTCCTCTTCCGAGATACCGCTGATCTCAAGTAATTCCTTGATAAAACGCCTCTGCTCTCCTACATCCAAAAGATCTATGATGCTAATCAACGTTAACCACTCTTTTTGAGAAGAGATTACTTCTCTTAATTCCCTGTGAAGATTCTCTTTGTTCTTTTGCATAGTATTTGCAGTTAATTGTGAGAAATATATACAAATAAACCACTTATCTCGGGAAGTAATTTTTTGTTTTTAAGCTATGCTTCTTTGGAAGTGATAAAATTCATCCCCATGTATTATGAACTTTATCAAGAGACTTTCACTACAGGGGAATTATTGTAGCTTACTCTGAGAAATTTTTCAATCTCATCCCAAAAAGACCCCGATCTTATTAGATCGAGGCCTTTTTAATATTTACTAACTAGCTAGTTATCTACATCTCCTTTCTCTTCAGGATATTGGAAATCTTCATCATATACCACTCTTCCAAGGTCAAATTGGTCTCTTGGAAAGCATAGGGCCAGAACTGCATCACTCCCGGTTCATAGGCTGCAAGCTGGTAAGCTTTCTTGGCTAGATCAATGCCACGCTGTGTGATGATCGAATCAAAGTCTTCCTGGGCCACACGTTGAGCACGTTCGTATTTGCCTACAATCTGTGTTTCGCGTGCACTGTCCGGACCATTATTTTCGGTTTCGAGTTCGATATCTTCGTATTTACTTGATGGCTTGTAGGCTAAAGCTTTGTGTAAAGTACGAGCTTTCACTGACAAGATATCTCTCTTGGACCAGATCTCAAAGGCTAGATAAGACATCTCTCCACGGCTAATCCAAGAAGCGAGGATATGGTTCTGGCGAGCAAGCACTTCAGGCTTGCGAGCCATAATAGGATCAAGAATTTTGTAATCATTAGCAATCTTCAGATAAGGCAAGAACCATAAGTCACCTTCCGGTTCATAGTCTTCCAAAATACCATTTAACTTCATGATAATCTTGAGAGCCTCCATGTAGGTGATTTTTTGATCGGGATAAAAGAAGCCATCAGAAAATCCTTTGATGATACCGTCGTTCTGAGCACGCTCAATATATGGAGCATACCAAGCGTCAGTAGGCACATCCGGAAAGTTCACATCGCCTTCCAGATTGCGTACATTTTTTTGAGAAGCTAGCATGGCAATCTTGAGAGCCTCTACTCTACTAACCGGATTATCTGGACGGAAATAACCGTCAGGATAGCCATCCACAACACCGCGAAGTGCCAGTGTTTCGACAGCTTGGAAATACGGATGCACTTGATTCACATCTGGGAAATTACGACTGGCACCGGCAGGCAGGAAGGTAAATAGCCCTCCCAACAAACTGAGTGTCAGCAAGCTCAAAATCAGCTTTTTCATATGAGATAAAATTAAAAATGGAGGAGATAATAGCATTAATACAAAAGGATGTCAATGGCACGGGGTGGGGTATATCAAAGCAGTTGAAACAAGGATAGCCTAAAAAACAGAGTCCGGAGAACCCCAATATCCCCGAGCTTAAGCTCGGGGATATTTTTTTAATCATCTCAAACCTTTAAGCCTTCGCTTTAACCATTTTAGCCAATGTTTCAGTACTTATCCCTACCTACCGGCAGGCAGGCGCCTAAGCGGAACTTATTCACTTAGTCACTTAAGTACTGTTTTCCATTCGTATTGGTCCCATCTTCCATTCGGATCACATATTCGTAGACCTGCCCGTCCGGCAGGCGGATTCGTTGTGGTCCCATCTCAAAAGACCCCAGCCCACACGCGGCCGAGGTCTTTCTCTTCTAATTAAAACCTACTATTCTTAGTCACGAGGAATAAAGTGTAAGTTCACCTCGTACTGATCAGAGATAATTGGCAAATAAGCGCCAGTGCTACTTCTGTCATAAAACTCGATCTGGAAGTTTTCACTTACTGTAACTTCATAATCATCATTATTGTTATACAGACTTCCCATATCGACTTCGTAGAGATAAAGATTTCCTTCCTTGAGATCAGGAGTTTCGTTGTCATTGTTTGAGCTGGAACCGTTCAATTTGATATCGTTACCATAAGTACTGCTACTGGTTTCTACGGTCGCATGAGCAGAATCAAGCAAAGTAGCAATGACTACCAATTCGTCCGTTTGGCCGGATTCGTTGGCATCATAAGTAATTTCTTCCTGTGGAACATCGATTTCCATGATCTTGGGAGTGCCACGACGAGTGGAACTCTTGAGACTCAAGGTGAGATCAATCTGAGGAACGTACTGGTCAGCTGTACTGTTGTTATTCTGGCTGATGCGAAGCACAACGTCATTCGAAGTCAGAGAGAACTCCGAGCTATCAGGAGCAGAGTAAGTACCGACATAAACACCTGAGTTTCCTCTTTCTCTGGGGTCACCCAAGGTGCCTTCTAGTCCTGACATTTGAGAAAGATCAAGATTCAAGTCCTTGATTGGATTGCCTTCCAAGTCAGAAACCTTGATCACAATCGCAACCTCAGAACTGGCTGGGACAGATTCAGCTGAAGCGTAAGCCTGTACAATTACATCCTCTGTCTCATCACGCTCTTCTACGGTACGACAGATGATACTTTCTGAGGTTAGTTCACTGGTCAGACCATCATAGATACTTTCATCGAAGTCACAAGTGCCCCAATCCTCATCTTCTTCATCAGCGCTCAGAGAGCTAGAATCAACAGTCACGCTCATGACTGTGATGAACGGACCATTGTTATCATCCGGATAAGGTTCAAGTCCAACTACAAATTTACCAACCTTGGTAAGATCTGTGGAAGCACTAGCTTTGAAACTGGTAGAGCCTTCTCCTGCCTGGAAAGTACCGAGAGATTTATAAGCACCATCGGTGTACATCAATGCTGAATACCTCATTCCAATATCAGCCACATCTGACAAACCACGTAGGTCAAAATTAACAGAATCCTTATCTGTACCACTTACAAAGACTGATCCGCCAAGTCCGGAGCCCAGACGAGGAAAGCCCAAAATAGCGGATCCTTCGTCATTTAGATCTCCTTCCAAAATAAGTGTATCACTTGGATCAGCAGAAGAATCATTATTGGCTTCGATAGTAACCTTAACCATGTCGTAGTCTAGCACTTCTAAATTAGTATCAAGCACATTAGAGATACGACGTCCTCCTTCGTTAAGCATACTTCCATTTTCATCAACATTGAAGGTTCCGATACTGGTCATGACTCCCGCATCATCAAGCAACCAAGCTTCGTATTTGTAACCATTTTGCAGCTCTGGCATTCTGGTGAATTCAAAGTTGAGTTTATCATCGGTTGAGTTGGCTAGGGAGATATTAGCCTGAGGGTAGATATTGGCAGAAGCATTCAAAACATACTCCGTAGCACTATCTCCTCCTTGCATAGCCATGGCTACAATCTTAGCCATTTCGCCACGTGTCATATAGTTACCGGGCCAAAAAGAAGCACCGCGGCCGCTTACGATACCAAGGTTATAGGCTGTTTCAATGTAATTATAAAAATCACTACCGGCTGTTACGTCTACGAAGTGTGGACCACCTGTTGTGTTGGTAGTAAATCCGAAAGCGGAAACTAAGATCTTGAGAGCTTCACCACGTTTTACCATGTCATCCGGCCCAAAAAGTCCGTTACCATAACCTGAGATGACCCCATTTTTATAGGCGGTGTTCACGTAAGCAAAAAAATCGTTTCCAATTCCAACATCTTCGAAAGCACGTGTTGCAGAACCATCCAGAACCGTGCCCGCAGCATTCAGGACGATCTTGGTGATTTCTCCACGACTCACGACTTTGTCAGGGTAGAAGTACCCATTGAGGCCGTTCACAACATGGTGTGAACCAAGGAATTCAACATGCTCGTAAAAGCTGTGTGTAGATTGCACATCAGCAAACTGAGCAGCTCCTGCCTGGGGTATAAAAAAGGCCGCCAGCATCGCAAAGCAAGCCAGCGCAGCAAGAGTCTTTCTTAGTCTTAACATAGATTTCAAAGTTAATTTTTGTCTTATATATGAAAGGTTTAGTCGCTACTTTAAGGAGTATAAGGTTTTCTCGAAGATTCTGCAAATTTGAAAAATAAAAACAATGGTCCCAATGATTGATAAAGACAGGGAACTAGGGAATAGGGTAGAGAATAAAACCCTAGCCCCCTATAACCCTCTACCCTATTTTAGTGCACCGTCACGGCCACCTGCGCTTCCGGCCTGGTTGCCGTATTGGTAATCCTGACTGCAATCACAACATTACTAGCAATTGTGTCCGCCAAAAAAGTTCCGACATAAACACCCGTCCCGGCCGGGACTTCCTCCATCTGAGAAATAATACGTCCACTGCCCTTAATCACACTAGCTTCCAGCTCTAGGCCACTCACAGGATCTCCGTGGAAATCCTGAGGCGTCGCGATAATAGTCGCAGTATCGCCACTGGAAATATCGCTGGGAATCACTCTCACCAAAGAATTCACTTCTTCCTCTCCCGCCACTTCCAGATTGGCAAAAAAGTCACTCGTTGAAACACGCACAGCTTTGCCTCTGAGTAACACTATATCAACTCGTAGCGGCCCCGGAGCAGCATCATCGTCAATATCAACAGTTAGCATATACAAGCCGTCTCCTAGCTCTGTGAGCTCTCTGATGGTAGCACGCCCCTTGACCACACTGGCATGTAAGTCGCTACTATCCAGGCCTGTGACCGGATTCCCACGTCTACTGCTCGTAACAGACACTAAAATGCTCATAGTTTCTCCGGCCATCAGATCTCGTGGAGCAATCTCGACTATTTCGAGCTGGTAGCCTGCAACCTGTACTTCTGTGTCATCTGCTTCAAAGACTTCCTCTTCTTCTTCACCAACTTCCACTCTGGAAAGTAAATCGCGCGCCAAGTAAGCAATTTTGGCAGCCTCAGCGCGCGTCAGATAGTTGGCAGGACCAAAAGAATTATCACTATAGCCCTTAATCACTCCTTCATAATAGAGATAGGCCACTTTTTGATCAAAATCATTCAGGCTGGAAACATCGTTGAAAGGATGTCCCAAAGTGCCTTTTTCGCTGTAATCAATTCCATAAGCACTGATAATATAATCAACAGCTTCTAGTCGTCTAATACGTTCTGTAGGATCAAAATCTGCCAATTCCAAATCTAAAAGTCCTGCCGCAACTGCTTTAGTAAGGATAGTATCAATATCCCCCGTTTCAATTTCTGCCAAAGCCTCTTCGTCAGCTGCCAAAACTTCTTGCAAAGGACTAAGCACAGCCAATTTTGCAAACTCACCTTTGCTCACGAGCCAATTGGGATTAAATTTACCATCTGGAAAACCGTGCACCAGATCCTGCTCTTTGAGGGCGCAGATTGATTGTGAGAGACTGGCATCGAAATTCGCCAAATCAGAGAAACAAGGAGCTGCCTTGGCACTTTGCATTGGGAATACGAAAGCCACCAATAAAGCAATTAGAAAAACTTTTCTCATATTAAGATTTTGTTAGGTGATACGTGTTTTTTAGTACGTAGTTAGTTTAGCATCGTTACCAGCCTTCTACAAAAGGAGGCGGGCAGGCCCGCCTTCGTCACGAAACCTCGTTATATAATTCAGGGCTCCAGTAGCGGCGCAAAATTTTGCGCCGCTATAAGAAAAAACCCGCCCCCCAGAGGGGAACGGGTTTTTTCGAGATAAGAGACGAAAGACTAGGCTACATCAATTGTGATGCTGTCTTCTGCTCTTGAGTTGAGACCTTGTACACGAGCGGTGAGTTCAACACTCTCCTCGATTACATCAGCCTCATAGGTAGCTAGGTAGATGACATCATGTGCGTCAGTACCATTGTTACCAGCAGAGTTAGAATCTAGAGCAACAACGTCTATCTTCTGGTAACCTGTTGAACAACCACCGGAACGGTTATTGTTGCAGATTTCACCAGAACCGTCACTGATCTCTAGTTCTACACCGGCTGTAGCTACGCTATTTGGTTCGACATAGAGAGGATCTCCGTCCTCATCACGTAGTACGGCGGTAATACCAATAGAATTGGTAGTAGAAACAAAGTCTGGGTGGCCCTCCAATTCAAGTTCGATATCGTGAACATTGACATCTACGCTGTCTCTTGGATTGGTTGGTTGGTTAGTGTAAGTCACTGTGACTTCAACACTGTCACCGGCCTGAGCATCTCCAGCTGTGTCTACAGAGATGATATAGAGACCAGTACCATCGATGGTACCAGCACCTCCGTTACAAACGGCTTGTGTACCTGAACCCTTGTAACAACCAACTTGGATGACAGGAACTGAAGTGATGGTTGTACCAACTGAAGTGATAGTGATACCACTTCCTGTTGAAGAGAAGAGACCGGTTACAGGATCGTCGTTACTTTCGTCGATGATTTCAACGATGATACCGAATCCTTGGTCAACTAGGATCTCGTCAGCTGTAGAAGAAGCTGTGAGAGAGTTGTCTAGGATATTGTATGGTTCCTCAACGTCTTCAACTAGGATAGCTGTAGATCCGTAGAGTTCATACTCTACTTCACCGGCATCGTTCACGTTCTTGGAAGTAACTACAGACCAGTAAGCACCATTACCATAACCATCACCTGGACAGTTTGCAGAAGTATCAACAGCGGAACCAAGTTCGGTTACCGGAGTGTTGATAGTCATGTTAGTAAGGGTATTTGGGTTGAGACGTAGGATACCATTGTATCCAGAGTCTACCGATGTAGCACCTGTACCGGTACAGAGTTTTGAGATACCAACACCGTCCTGTTCACGAGCGAAGGCCAATACTGTTACGCTGGTACTTGGAGCAATGTTGTTACGTAGAGATACGATCTCTAGGTCAGAAACTCCGGATGGATTGTCATCAGTAGCAACCACAGTAAGATTGTCCTCAGGTAGGCTGGAACGACCGGTAGCCATTATGTTCAAGCTGATAGTATCATCACCTGAAACGTTATCCTCAGCTTCGTACTCAGCATAGTACCAACCGGTAGGTAAGCTAGCACCGTAAGTAAGTTCAGCCATGTTTACGGCTGTAGCTGTAGCTGTAGAATTGGAAAGAGTAGTGTCAACACTACCGTCTCCACCTACGATCTGTAGGCGTAGAGTTTCTCCTGTCACAGCCATACCGTCATCATCAGTCATACGGCATAAGATGCTGGAATCTGCTTCTGCTGGGACTTCTTGACTTGAAGCGTAACAGTCAATAACAGGATCACTGACAGTAACTGTTGATTCTACATATGGTTGACCGATAGCTGTCACGTCGCGAGCTTGAACGGTCAAAGTACCAGGAGCAGAGCCGGCTAGTACGCCGACTGCATACAAACCTGTGATATCTGTACCGTTTCTGTCTTCAACACCGCTAGCGTTCACAACAGTAGCTGTAGTGTCGAACACGTTGGTACCAACATCAGAAGTGCCTTCGCCGATGAGACGAGCACCTGAGGTAGGACCGGCAGTGAATCTAACTTCAACTTCATGAGGAGTTGTGAGCAGATCATCATTCTCATCCAATACGAAGTAATAGATGGTAGCAGTATTTAGGATACTGCCATTGTCGTTTGAGATCTGAGAGTCATTTCTACTCATGATATCACCATGATAAACGGTAGCCTCCAAAGAAGTGTTGACAACTTCGAGATCAGCATCAACGTTCAAAGTTGGGCTGGTATCTAGGTTAACAGCTTCGATAGTAATAGTGTCTTCTGCCTGGTCATCAAGAACCTTGTACCATGCATAGTAACGACCATTGTTGCTCTGAGCGTTAGTTGAAGTGCTGCGAGAACCGCTGATAGTTAGAGAACGAATAGCAGTGCTGGCAGTTGTACAATCGGAAACAGAAGAGTAAAGAGCACCAGTACCTTCGGTAATGGTCAATTTAACTTCGTCGTTTTCAACTGGATCACCTTCGTCATCTTGTACGAAGACCTGGATCTGAGCTAGACCACCACACTGTTCCATATATTGGGAAGTGAAGGCATCAGACTTGGTATCAGTCAAGATCTTGTCGTCGATGATTTCGATAGTGATAGTACCTACACCGGAAACAGAGTTAGAACCAAAACCGTTTCTGGTGATAGGAGCATCACGAGAGAATTCTACTTCTACAGTTGCGATAGCGAAACTACCGGTTTCTGCAGTAACAGTAGCTGTACCCTCTTCGCGACCTGAGACCAAGCTAACTTGTGCACGGCCACTGTCAGCGTTGACAGTAACAGTATCATCTTCGCTAGCATCGAAAGTACCAAGATCGGTGGTGAAGGTAACAGGTTCATCGTATGAACCAACGCGGTTATCGTTACCGTCAACTACAGTAGCAGTGATGGTAGAGGTTGAGTATCCATCCGGATAGATCTGATCCTCAGAAGCCTCGATGATAACCTTAGTAGGAGCACCAACTGGGAAAGTTGGCTTTCCGTTCTCATAAACATAGATAGCGTTGGAAACAACCTTAGCCATCTGGTCACGTCTCATAGTGTCGCGTGGACCAAACAAACCGTTGCCGTAACCATTTACGATACCTAAGTTATAAGCAGTCTCGATGTATCCGTAGAACTCTGAACTGGCAGGCACATCACTGAAGTGAGGAGCGCCAGTCAAATCTTCATCGAAGTAAGCTTCGGTGTCAACGGAACGAGCTGTTTCCATGATGACCTTCATACCTTCTTGACGAAGGATGTCTTGGTCAGGACGGAAAGTGCCGTCGCCGTAACCGGATACGATGCCTAGACCGTAAGCGGTCTCGACAAAAGAATAAAGGGTGTGAGTGGCAGGCACATCAGTGAAATGAGGTGCGCCCTCAGGAATAGCGACTGGGATACTAAAACCATTTAAGGTCATTTTAGTAAGCTCAGCTCTGCTAACACCCACAAGTGGATAGTACATTCCATCGATACCACTAACTACTCCGCGGCCAGCCAAGTCTTCAATGTAGCTATAGAACTCATTTGTCTCGTTGACATCTGAGAAAGTAGCTGCAAAGGAAACTGGGATACTGACAACAATCAGAGCTGTTAGGGACAAAATGGTAATGAATTTTTTCATTTTACCCATAGAGCATTTGTTGATTAGTATATATATATTTAAAGTTGTTAATATTTAGCTCTCCGGTGAGCTTTCCAGGGCCCAGAGGATTAGCTATAACAACATGGAATCTGTGAAAAATTGTCTTATTTGCGTCCGTCATGTAAAAGGACAGCTGCACACACCAGCATTTTCTTGGCTTCCTTGTGGGAAATATCCAAGAAACTGGTCTGCGCTATACACGTTCTGATACGAGTAGGGGACGGTCAGTGTTACACCTGTTACAGAAGGGCTTTATCCGACTCCTAATTCTGCCGAAATCTAGCACAAAGCCCTTTCCACTGTCAACCGTGGAAAAGGAAGCTCTTCTAGGGACTGCCACCCTTTTTGTAACACTCTTCCACCCCTGCTCATATTCTTGGCTTCAGGAAGACATGAAAGCAACTATCAAAAAGATTTCTGCCTCTCCAGCAGCTAAGCCAAGAATCTTTTGACAAAATGCTATTTTATGCTATTAACCGCCTTTTTGCGTAAATTTCTTACGCACCTTCGCTACGCCTTTTTTGATACTTTTGGTTAAAGTCCCTAGGAGCTTCTCTTTGACCATCTGATAAGTATGCGTAACTTCGCTTTGGATTTCATTGATTCCTGTGCTCAGAACTCCCACGTTGAGCTGGCTGGCAAAAACATGTTTCTGCTCATAATCCGCTTTCTCACACAAAGCCGCATTTTTTTGGGCATCCATATCATTTAAACTTGCCGTACCCTCGCTGGTCAGTGAGCTCAGGTTGCCTTCTTCGAGGGCAAGGTGCTCGGGCCAGAAAGCTTCCAGGTTTTGTTGGAGGGCAGCATCAACGCGTTCTTCTGAAAAAAGGCTGCTTTCTCCTTCCGGAGCATCGATCCCCAGAGCCGCCTTTTTAACAGTCTCGCTATAATCCTGTGAAGCATATTCGCAACTGGGCCACTCTCTGTCCTCTAAAATTTTCTGATAATAATTCTTGCCTTGTTCAAAGATCTGAGTAGTCGGAGAGGCTTCCACTCGTGCAGGCAGATTGTTGGCATACAGCAGGATAAAGTAACCCCAGACACACAAGAAGAGACTAAGACTCAAAACGCCATTTAAAATTTTGTACTTACCCATGTTTACATACTTGGTTTAAGCGAATTCAATTTTGCCATCAGTTTTTGCAAAGTAGCTTGGACGGTTTCCGTTGTCGTTTCCGTAAACCGCTCTATCTTGCCAGCCACTTCTCCGCCCTGCTGGCAGGATTCACACTTATCTTTCTCTTTTTCCGTAGCCTCTAGCTTGGTGCCTTCCTCGAATGTTTTGGTCACTTCACAGGCATCCTGTTGTCTGGAACTGAGAGCAGTTAGGCTGCTACTTCCCTGCATAACCGAGCTAAAATCACCATCGCACAGTGCCTGTTCTTCTTCAATGTTGGTGTCCCTGTCAGACGTATATTCAGCCAATTCTTCCTTCCAGCCACCCTTGACTAACTCTTTGCCTTCAGCGATTTGAGTTTTGGTATCTTCAACCGTGGTTTCAAAAGACTCCGCCATGGACTCAAAGTCCTCAACATAGCCCTCGTAAACTCCTGCCAATTCTTCCATCAAATCCGGCAAAGGAATCTCCACCTGATCCAAAAGAGAAGGAAATGTCATCCCTTGATAAGAGGAACACAAGGTCAGATGAGGAGGCAAAGGGCTTGTAGTAAGCTTAGGCATAAAGGCCATCTTGATAGTCACGAAAATTTGCTGTATTTGTAAGATTTTATATTCCAGCTTTAAGACTTGCAGGATCTTGTCATAGAGTTTTTCTCTTTGTTCCAGCAAGATCATGGTATCAACAGGAGCGTCTGCCAGACTAGCATTGCTGGGAGTTGAGCTCATCACAACCTCGGTATTAACCTGCTCCATAGTGTTCACAAAAGACGCGACCGACCGATAGTTTTGTAGAAAAAGATCTCGACGGGCTGTAAGCTCGGCAATAGTATCCGATCCCGTTGAGAACCAAGTATAGTCACCATTATCACGTACATTTTCCAGTTCCTCCTGACTCATCTCGACGCCCATTTCCTCACGCATATACCTCAACACAAATTCGTCTATCGTCTTTTGGCGTGTCAGGGCATTCGCATCCGACTGTTCCGGGTTAACGAGACCCATGAGACTATTGGGCTCAAGATTATCTTTATCAACCAGAGCATTACTAATGACCGGTGTCAACAGTAAGGCTAGCAGAACACCTATGGTCAAAATTTGGGTAGCAAACAACTCCCAGTGCTTCAACACCTTTTTAGAAAAATCCTTAACACGTTTTTTAGGTGCAGGAAGAGTCTGTATAGACACGTGGTGTTTCGGCTAATAATTGCATATATTCCTTAAGAGTTTTCATTTCCTCTTTGAGTGTTTTGTAAGTTTCCTGAAGTTGTTCTTTCATACGCTCTCCTTCTGCTAACAATCCATATAGGCGATTGTGTGCGGTGCTAATGTTGCCAATCATGTTGTAACAACGCGTCACATTGATTTGCTTGCGTGTCGCAAGCTCTTCTTTTTTGGCATACAAACTTGTTAAATCTGTACTTCCTTCCGCCAGAATATCGCCATATCCGCTATCTTGGTTGCAGGCATCATACTCCGGTACTTCCGCCTCAGCATCAAACTCCGGCTCTTCATATCCTTCCTGAAGCTCCTCTCCCGGAAGCGGCTGCGTCTCGAGCCAAGCCACACAACGCGCCATTACCGTGTCCACCGTTTCCATCATCGGCACGTTAACCTGTTCCAAGCCGGATTCAAATCCCCCTCCACTCTTGACCCCGGACGCGAAGCTGGTTACCAGCTTTGTTGGATCAGCAATGGTGGTCAAAAGTTCCGGGAAAATTTCTTTGGCCGCATCCAAGCCCGGAACAGGGATACTGGCGTTCACAGCAGAAGATCCGGGCAGGTATAGACCAAGGTTAAGCAGAAGCAGGAAAAGAATCGCGATACTGTAAAATGTTTTGGTCTCCACTTTTATTTCGGGATTAGAGATGGTAGTTGCTGACTAACGGCATCAAATTTCTCAGCTACTTTTTGCTTCCAATCTAGAATTTCCATTTTTTTAGCATTGAGCGATTGTTCCTTCTCAACTTTTTGTGTACCAACTTCATTGATAATTTTATTCACGAACCGGAGCGTCATTTGGTCCTGAGCATCTATGGTAGCATTGGTCATAAATTTTTTGTCAGCTGCGATATCGCTCAAAACAGATTGTAGATTTTCACTACCATACATCCCTCCAATAGATCCTTGTTGCATACCCATAGCTCTTTCCAGGGCAGCGATTTGAGAGAGCCCCGGATATAATTCTTGGGCTTTTTGAACATAGGACGCTGTATAATAATCTCGCACCACTTCGTATAGATCATCTTTATCCAGCGATGTTTCAATCGTAACTCTTTGCGCTAAGTCATCCATGGTGTAGACAGCTTGAGCATGTTTGTTTTGAGACAACAGTCCTTGTCCCAGCAAAATAGTCCCTATCAGTGCTAGCAGCAAATAGCATGTTTTTCTTCTTTCCAACCACGCTTGATTTAAAGTCTTTTGATTTTTCATTCCCAATAATTATTTTTTCTTTTGTTGCGAATCAATCCTATTATAGCAACTAGCAACAAGAAAGCCCCTAGATAAGTCGCAACCTTCATAAAAGAGAATCCTTCTTCCACGGACACGTTCTCACTCGGAAACTCAACTTCAACCGCTTCACTAAAGTTCATGACTGAGTCATAAGCCTTTAATCTGTATTTTTGCGCTCTGTCATTGAAAGTCAGCACAAAACTACCGTCAGCCAGGACTTCTGATGTAGCGGTATCTTGCAAGGGACCATAACTGTAACCAACTACGCTACTCCCAGGCTCCGCTTTCCCGTAGACTATTCTCCCAGCTTGCAAGCCAGTTGCTTCGGGAGGAGACGGCGGAGTTTGGTCTATTTCAAAATCGTAACGTTCATGTTCTTTATCCCAGCTTATTTCCAAACGATGAGAACCCTCGCCAAGTATCTCTAGGGATTGCTTGAAAGCTCCAGACTGAGTTGTCGCTGTCGTGTAAACTTGATTTGAATCAACTATAATTTCGAGTTCCGAGGAAGGATCCAGCATGCCAAAAACAGAAAGTTTGTTTCCGGCAAATACCATAGGAGTTGCTTTTTCAAAGAAGACACTCTTCTTTCCATCTGCCAATCCGACTACTCCTCTTTTTAAAGATTCCTCTTCGCTAGGCAACTCGAAGGATTCAGGATACAGATATCGCTTCCCATTTTTGTCATAGACCGCTACAAAAACTTCATCACCGGCACTCGGCAGATTCTCAGAGAAATTAACTTCCACAAATTGATTCTCTCCGATTGCCTCCCCTGTGTTGGCCGTTTGTAATGACAAAGTAGCAAGCACTGTCTCTTTCTCTAGAATTTGAAAAACTACTCTAACTAGATCTGTTTCCGCGATGGGAATCGTTTTTAACTTTAGACTGAGCCCCTCTGCCAACTCCAATCCGGAGTTGTTATAAAAAGTAAAAAGCTTTTGCTCTCCTCGGAAAAACTCTGTGTATACACCCTTATAGGCAGGCTCAATCCCTTCCCCCAAAACTATCTGAGAGCCGGATTGCTGCTCATCTATTTGATTTACAATGCGTATGTCTTCATTGGGATCTCCTTTGTATGTAAATTCTCCTTGCTTTTCTCCGTCCACCAGTATTGCCAGCTTGATCTCGTCGGAATTATAAATAACTTGCAGGACAGTCTTCTTGCCCAACTGGAAACTATAATCATCCAAAACTCTAGCCAAGACGCCATTTGCATCTCTTAGCTCCCAGCCATTTTTGCCGGCCAGCCACTGTTCTTCGCTCGGATTAATAAAAATTCCATTTTCGTCCGGCACTGTTTCGGCAAAGACTTCCAGCCTTTTGTTAGCATCTTTTCTCAAAAACTCAATCCTGGACACGGCACTGGTTGTCACACCCAAAACGTCTTGCATACTAAAGTCAGGAGGACCAACCTTGATCACAATAGTACGAGATTTACTGTTTCCTAGAACATCGGAAACTTCCAAGGTGGCAAAAAATTTCCCCATATATTCAAAGGGGCCTGTTTCTAAAATCGGATTTTCACTGGGGCCTCTGATGCCAGACGTGGTGGGCAACATCGCTTTAAAAAGATGCGGAGTATCGTCGCCAAAAATCCATGGCCCCTCACTGGCTATATATCCATCCTCATCACTACTTTCAGCTTTAAAACGCACCTTGAGAGGCAATTTCTCCACTGGCGCTATTTTCTCAAACTCAATCTCGAGTCGAGGCAGTTTGTTCAGGCCAGGATCTTCTCCCGCTACCGGATTTTCGACGAGACACTTTACTTCTTGCTCGGCAGCATCACTTATCAAAATTTCCGTTCCGGGAGAAAAAGTCACAAATTTTTCATAACTGCCTTCTGCCAATTCCTCTCCATCAACTAACCAGGGAGTGGTTCCTCCTTGTATTGTTAGCAGTCCTCCCAGGGGAGACGAGGCAGAAACTCTTGCGGGATAAGCTTGTAATTCTCTCACATACAAACTGTATTGATAAATACCTTGGTGTCCTTGCTCATCCTCAACCAATAAACTAATAACTCTGGGACCCGGTTCTTCAAACTCAACTTTCAGAGGGGTCTTTTGTAAAACCTCTTCTATCTTAGCGCTGACTGTAACTGTCGCAGGCAAATACGCTATTTCTTCTTCGTTTAAAACCTTGATTCTATCACTACCCTCGATGATCAAGCCGTTGTCTGCGTCCCAACTCAACATCTTGCCATCCAAATCCCAAACTAATTTCGTAGGAACAAAAGGAACATTAGCTAAATCTAAAACTTCTCCCATGATGTAAACAGGCACTCCCGGTCCGACAAGCGGAGGATCCATACTAGAAATCGCGGTTGCGTTCTGAACACCTCTCCACTCCCTTAAGGGCTCTCTTGGGATCATCCAAACGTTAACGCTTGCCTTGACCCAATCTCCCGGAGCAGGATCAATAGTGATTGGTGCTGAATAGGCAAACTTCTCGGCGCCCTGATCATCCGTAACACCGTACTGAGCAATATAGGTACCGGGATAAACAAAGGTTTTTTCCGGAGACTTGGCAAAGCTTATTGAAGGAGTGTTCCCTAGAGACCACTCATAGCTAAGCTGCCCTCCTTCTTGATCCTCACTCAAAGATCCGTCCAGAACCAAACTTTCTCCTAGTGCTATCTCATAAATATTTGCCACCTCTGTGCTGTTTGTGAGAGGCTCATCTTGGGCATAGGCGCTGGGAAAAAGAGTTGTGCCCCAAGCAGTTTCTTCTCCATTTGCTTCTTCCGCAGCCGCTTCCATTTCGCCATCCACCACCGCCGGACGTGGCTCCGGTGGCATAAAATTAAACTCCGGAGAACTGATAAAGCTCACAATCTCAGACAAATTTGATTCCCTGTTTTCTTCCTCGACAATCACTGTGCTTAGAGCCAAGTAATAACGCTGACCCTCTTCTAATCCGTCGATTGAATAGCTCGGAGCATTCGCATCAGCCAATTCATCCGCGCTAATAAAGATTCCGTTCTCACGATTTCTGACAGTCTCTCTGTCTTCTCCAAGATAAATTTTATAACCCACGCTCTGATCAGGTACTTTTTCACTTCCCGCGATTGCTACTTGTTTGTCCAAATCCGTAACTGTTTTGGGATCACTCTCATGCCTCAGGACCAACTTTGCAGGCCCAACCCGAGAAGCAATCACTCTCACAATCGGATCTTCTATAATAAACATGCCGGGAAAAGACACTCCTTCAAAAACCTCTGTGTTGCTAAGTATTAATTCTTCTTGATCGTCACTATCCAAAGCATAAAAGACAAAGAAAGAGCTCTGGTCGACAGCCTGATTATAAGTCCATTTCAATTCAAGACGACCTGGACCTCCTAGGTTAGGCCATTTAGTCTTAGCTAGGATCTCGGCCTCTTTACTAAGAACCAAGTAATCCTGCCCTGCTAATGTTTTTTTACTAAGCTCCAATTTGGTCTCCCCATCCTCTATGGCTAGCTTGGTAAGTCCTCCGAAGTTATCAAGATGAGCATAGATTTCTCCACTATTTATAACTCCCTCCGGAACAGGGTCCCGAGCAGCATAAGACTCTTCTCCTCGCAACTTGGCGACATCAAAGGAAAGACCACCCGCTTGGCTATCGTGACGCAAGTACATTTCTGCCAGCAGGTCTTCCTCTCCGGCAAAGATTCTAACATCGTTATAAGTCCCCCTTACCGGAATTCCTCCTAGGTCATTCCCAGCTCCTAGCCAAAAATAATCTACCGTCAGCTTGCCCGGATATTCCCAAACAGCTGCTGGCACAGGACTGGGATGTCTCCTCCCATTGTCCGGAACTCTGCCTCCCGCATCATCCATTGCCAGATCGTTCAAGATTGGTCCTTGCCCATAAACAGAGATTGGCTCTCTTTTGATTGTGACCTTACCGTCACCCCATGCCACTGATAAGTTGTACCAGATACTAGGATCCCAGCCTGCATAAGTCGCGAAACTTTCCGCATCATAAGCATCTTCATTCCCTGCCGAAATCTTCCCGGCGGTGATCCCTGTGTATTTCAGAACCTCAACCCAGCTTCGCCATGCATCAAAAGGAGACTCTCCTCCCCTTAACACTTCGTAGCGGGTATCTCCGATCCCAAACAAACCCAGCTTGCCATAAGAAGGAGACGTACCCTTGACCATGGCCTGAAAACGTCCTGAGGGCACTGCCTCCGGATAAATAAAATAAATATGGGCAGGATTGGTCACCTCAAAGGAATCTCCTTCAGGCAAAGGCCCCGTGTAAGGATATTCTCCCGGATCAAGTCTCAGTCCGTCTGCTGTTTCGGTCACAACCGGAGAATCTGTAACGTAAAACTCGACAGGGTAGTTCTCTTGTTCATAGTCATATAAATCCAGTCTGTTCAAAAACGCAGCGAAGGGATGGATCTCTAGAATCCGCCCCAAAAGAGGAGACAAAGGGCAGCTTTCTGCATCTAAACAATCTTGCTCTCCTAGCTTAGGAATAGGCTTCACATAATATTTAAAGTCTAGGTTGGGACTACAGTCGACATTCATTTCTCCTTCGTCAGAGAAGCAGACTTCTTCGAGTCGATATTTGAGCCACTCTGTTAAAGTAGTGAGAAAGAGATTATCAAATTGCTCCAGAAAAGCTTTTAGTTCAACTTCTTCCGGTAGCTGAATCGGCACAATTTCACCATTTCTGCTGCCAACAATAATACGTCTAACCTTGCGATCGCTACTGGCAAAGACCGATGACAAAAGAGCATTGATAGTTCTGCCATCTGTCACCTCGTATGGAGCTTTGCTTATATATTCCGCTCCCGGATCTACGTTTTTGGGCCATGCTGCGAAATCCTTCCACTTGTTTCCTTCCAAAATAATTCTATCGATATATTCGTCGCCATCCTTAAAATAGCGATCAATTAATTCTTCCAAATAGCCAACCTTCGCCTCTTCGATCACGATATTTTGAAAGCTGGGCATTTTTTCCGGCTGACTCGGGAAACTTAGCTGTTTACTTGAAACTTCAGAGTAACCGGTTGCTCCCATGTTCGCATTGGCAGGAGATTGCCCGGACAAATCAAAGCTCGGCATTGTATAGGGCCCGACTTCTTTGACATAGCCGATATCTCCCGTTTTACTAACACCGTCTTCTTCGTAGACGGCCACTTGCTCGTCACCGTTGCTACGCAAGCGCAAACGAATTTCAGTTGTTTCCTCAACGGGAATCCAGCCTTCAAAGTCCTTTTCTTCACGACTATAGGAATCAAAAATTGTCAGGTCGTAACGGTCCTTGGAATGGATACTAAAACGATCTCCCTCTGCAAGATGGTAAACAACGTACATGGCAGAAAAGGGAGTTCCCGTTCTGAAAACGTCACTGACCAAGTCTTTTTCCGAGCTATCGTTTGCTAAACTGATTTGCCAGTCACTGACGCTTGTCGCGGGACCCGAATCGGGAGGAAAAGGGCTAACACTCTCGAGCCCCAGCTGTGTCGGAGAGCCATTAAGAGAAGCCCCCATCTCAATCTCTGGGTTAGAGCTTTCGTTTTTGAAAGGCTCTGCTACACCGGAAAAAACATTCCCGTCAGCACTCAGGCTCGCACTGCCGGAAAGATGAATGCCTATCTTGTTACCTAGGAAGGTATTATTAGCTACGTCTGTGTATGAATTGGCACCAAGGGCAAGTCCTGTTTCACAGAGTTGAAAAACATTATTACTAATCACGGCCCCTGACATAAAATTTTTGGCACAAGTCCCTTCCGCAGAAATTACAAATCCCTTGAGTGAAGATCCTTCTCCCAAAGCAACAAAAGCGTCTCCTCCTCCACTGCTTTGTAAAGTAGTTTTTTGTTCAGGAGACCAGGTCCAAGTTTCAGGATCATATCCTCCCTGCAGTGTCACTCCGGCAGGAATACTAAATTGAGTTTCCGTGTAAGTCGCAGCCGAAACAGCAATCAAGCCATTTTGGACTAAGTCCAAGGCTGCGGTAATGGAAGTTGTGTCTCCCTTCCCTTCCGTATCAACACGTATGGCAGGTGCGCTCAAAGCCGAACTGGCTTGCCAATCTATATCTACACTTTCCGCTCCGGGAGAGATTTCGGTAATCGATGGGGCAGGGATGCTCTCGTCCACCGTGAAATCTTCCGCTTGTCCGGGAACAATCAATAACATCGAAAAAATTATGCCAAACAGTGAGAGGAGACTAACAAGCTTCTTTTGTTTTCTTACAAACTTCATTTAGGCTTGGTTTTCTTTGTAAAATAAATTGCCATTGGCATAGACAAAATCGAGATCTCCATCCGCATCGAAATCTGCGAAAGCAGCGCGGACCGGAGTTTCGATGGTTTCTAAATTTTTCATTCTCCGCACATAATCTGCTGGTAAATCAAAACTACTCAGCTTATCCTCTTCCAGTAAATTCTCGCTATATGCAAAGCGCTGACTGGGATCCTGCACTCCCGGCGGCTCGAGCACATATAGGAAAGGATTGCCGTCGTTGATCAAGTCCTCAATGGGAACTCTCCCGGCTTCCGGAAAAAGGTAGATAGTGGTCTGTGTGTTGTGTTCTATCTCGTAAGACTGATCGCTTTCCGTCTCTCCTTTGCGGAAAAAGTTTACGCTCCAACCGACCAAACTGTCTTCCGGTAAAAAGTTCTGTGAAGGATCTGTGAAAAAAGTTCTGTGCGTAGTGGGCTCTTCAACCGTGGAACGATAATCGGCTTCAAAAACTTCTCCGCTAATACTTTCTACCAACTGGAAACACCCTTCTTGCTCTAGTCCTTTGAGAAAAATCGGATCGGCCTCTCCTATGCGAATAGCATAGCTGCGTCCCGCTAAGCTCAAGGTGTCCATGAAAGTTGTCCCTGCTGTTAAGGAGGAAATGTTGTTCAATTCAACTTCCCCTTCTATGTACTGAATCCCATTATCTGTTCCGACCGAAACCAAGGGAAAAGTATAGGTGTTATTGATGTCGGGCACAATGTAAAGGTTCTGTTGTCCTGCAAGTGCGGCGAAGTCTGCTGCGGGGTCTTTGATTCTAAATGTTGCTCTGAAAGGAGGCCTAAATCTGTTTTCATCGTCCTCGTAACCCCTGGCAAAAGCACTGGGCACGGCTTTCCATTTACTAAAAGAGGCTGATGTACCATGTGCTCCCTCCTCCCAGGTATATTCCGAGACCGTCCCCGTAGTGCCAGTGCTTACAAATAAGGCTATATCCAAAGCATCATCATTATTAAAGCGTCCCGCTACCATACGCATAATAGCGGTTCCTGCCGGCAAGCTCATTTCGGCTGGACAGTTTTTGGGTTCTATAAAATCAGCATTTCCTCCATTCAAAAAGACTTGTAGTTTAGGTGCTGTGCTTTCTTTCTGCGTCCAAGTTTGGTAACTGTATTTTTTACCCTCCAGTGCCAAAGCAGCAAAGGTATCTGCGGCTCCTTCCTCACTCAAATCTACTTGGATAAAAGGACTGTCATGTCCGCGTTCTCCCGCAATTCCGTTATAAATGATTTTGTAAGACTGTTCTTTTTCAGCATCAGGTCTGAGCTCCAAATCTATTAATTCTCCCGGGCCCCAAATCGCGTCCTCGTCTTCAATAAAATCTGTGCCTACCGCACTAATGGTGGCAATATTTTCAGCTTTGGCATATTCGAAAGTCGGATTGGCCACCAATATCAAATCCAGGTCTTGGTCATTTCCCAGGTCTTGTCCCATCAAAAAAGAAAAACCACTTTCCAGACTAGCGACCGTGCCCTCAGCCAGGAAGGGTCCTCGCACAAAATCTTCAGTGTTCCGAGCATTCGTGTAAACACTTAGATTGTTGTTGTCCGCAATAATAATATCTGCTTGGCCGTCATTATTAAAATCCAGTCCTTCCTCATTGGTCGTCGCTCCTACAAAGAGTGTTTCATCGGTCTTGATCTCAAGTTGTAATCCTGAACTCATATCAAATTCCTCAGCATCAGGAATCTCTATTTCAGTATAGACATAGTGTTTCTCGCTTATATTCCAAACTACCGCAACTAGTAAAATAGCCAAGAGAGAACTCGTAATTTTTAAGGGAGCTTTAAAAAGCATAATACTAATTAGATTCTTCCAGAGGCGGCAAGCTAACGGTCGGGTCTCCATACAAAATACGTGCCACGTCCCAACCGGAAATACGTAGAGCTTCTCCGATTGGCATCCCGGCGGCAAAGCTTAGAATAAAAGGGTCTGAAGAGAAACCGCTACTGGCGTCGTCTGCCGGATCAACCGCAGGCTCTCCTCCTCCACTCAAAACCGAATTAAGTTTCCCTTGCATGGCATTGCTTTGACCTCCCAGTGCTGGTCCTATCTTGCCGGCAAAGTCGCCGGTCTCTTCTCTGAACACATCTCCCGTATCATTTGTGATTTCGATCTTGCCCTCTGCAACCGTCATTTTGGTTGGCTCAACCGTTCTTCCCAAAAATACCAAGTTCGTCCCATTCGCAATCGCGTAAGCGCCAAATGAATTTTCCGGAGTTTTATTTTCTAACCAACCGGCCCTCCAGCCTTCCGCAATTTGCAGAACAATCGTCCCGAGTTTTTTGCGTTCCTTAAAACACTCACTGTCTCCATCCGAGAAAAAACTCCAATCGTTTAAATCACTGCATTCTCCTTCGAATTCACAGTCAAAAAGAGGCGGGTCAGACCCTCTGTCAGACCTATGGTCCGTGCTTTCTTCGGCCATCATCAGATACTTGTCGCCATAGTCAGACACCAAGTAATGAAGCTCAAAACTTGACTCATCTTCTTCATACTTGCCCCAAGCGGGGACTGCTATTTGCGCCAATAGTTTCTCGGCATCATCCCAAGACATATAAAAAAGTTCTGTCCAAAATTCAAACTCTTCGACACTGCCCGCAGCAGTTCCTCCTCCAGAAACTTCTTCTCCGGACAGATCTGGCTCAATTCCCGGGAAGGGATCCCATTCACCCGTAATACTAAACCCGGTGGCACGTGTGTCTTCAGGCAGTGTTCTCCAAGGATCATCAAAATAAATTACCAAAACATCCTCACTCCCGGAAGATTTCGAAGTTTTTTTATAATCTTCATCCTCCAGGATATCAACCACTTCATTATTGCCTTTATCGATTACTTCTCCTTCTTGATATTTCTCGTCGCCATTCAAATCTTCAAAGAGCTCGTCAAATCCTTCTTCGTATTCATCTGCTACTCCGTTCGGATCGTCCCAATAATAAATGAGCTGCGCAGCACCGGGATGGATGACGTCTCCGGGCTTAACAATCACGGCTTTTTTGTCCAGCAAGGTCGCTTCTCCTCCTCTAGTGCCAACTGAGATCGTACCGGCTCCTTTTTTGGGGATCACCATGGCAGCATTGGCCCCGGAAGCTGAAACCAGGTTATGCAAGACCCACCAAGCAGTAGAATCGGTACAACTAAAAAGGTCTACTCTATAATTGCCAAAAGGAAATCCGGTCCCATCCTCCGTACAGGAAGTCCATTGACTTCTACGACTGGGGATTACCATACGATAAGCTCCCCACATCGGACAAAAGAAAATTATTTGAGGGATTTCCAGGTCGGCTAAAACTGCATTCATAAGTGTTTCAAATTCCGTAGGACGAGGCGTGTAGCCAAAGGGGCTGGTTCCTGGAGGCAGGCCCAGATACTCAATAATGTGTTTAGGGATATTAAAAGCAACTTCGTAAGAATTCTTGCGTGCATCTATTTCTTTACGGAAATATTGTAAAACGTCCTCCGAGAGATCTATTTCCCCTAACTCTGGCTCAAACGGTTCAGTTTGCTCTCCATCCTCTCCATAGCCATCACTAGCTCGACTAGCCGTCATCCAACGCCCCGTCCTCCCAATCATTTCTTCTTTTGAACTAATATAGCCTTCCCAAGCCTCTGCCTTTTCTTCGGCCGTTTTGTCCTGAATTGATTTCTTGAAAATTTCCAGCTCTACCAGATTTTCATAAAACATTCTCTGTGAGACCTCCACCCCTCCGGCATGGTAGGCCAAAGCTTTACTAAAAAATCCGTTCAAGTTGGTGTCTTTAGCTTCGCGAATCACTCCGCTCCAGATCTCTGCTTTGGGATCTGCTCCCGTGTAAACGAAATTTCCTTGTTGTTCACTGTACAAAAAAGCTTTATCGTCAAAATCCATATAGGGATAGACTGATTTAAACACATTGCCTTGGTAGTCCACATCCGGCACAGGAACTCGGCCGACCAAGATAACTCCCAAAAGTCCTTGGGCTCTGTAAAAATTTTCCAATACTTCAGCGAGGTCTTTGACAACGACTTGAATCAGTTCTTCCGGCAATTCATCTGGTCCGGACACTCCGTATTTTGCGTAATCCAAGGACAAAATTTCGGTCTCCACCCCTCCCAGATCTGCATACTCTTGGACGTCGGCAGCAATTTGATTCACATAGGCGCTTATCGGTCCACCATAATTATCGCAGCTGTCCTTATCACAGACCACAGCGATTAAGCCACTTGCCTCCGCCGCTGAAATCGGAGATGCCGAGAAGGCGCTAGCCAAAAGG
This sequence comes from Candidatus Altimarinota bacterium, assembly GCA_028704165.1. Lineage (GTDB taxonomy): Bacteria > Patescibacteriota > Gracilibacteria > RBG-16-42-10 > JAQVLK01 > JAQVLK01. Next base: position 23,855 of record JAQVLK010000001.1, read on the forward strand.
CTTATCGTCAAAACTATATTTATAATTTTTTTCTTTTGTGTTTGCACTCTAAAAAACAGCTAATTGCGGTGAGAATCTTAGCAGAAAAACAAAGTGTTTTGAAGTGACTTGACTTAAATGACTGGAACCAAGGAAGATGGCCCCAAATAATTGTTACATTGTTCTATTGTTTCCTTGTTTCTTAACAATTTAACCATCTAACCATATAACAATGTCTTTTCCCGAGTTCCCATCCGCCTAGGCGGACCGAGCTCCGAAAGTTCTCTGTTCTCCGCCTGGGCGGGTTTCCTTGTTCTATTGTCGTCTGTTCTCTGTTGTTTGTCTTTTTACGGATAATCCACGCCGCCCTTGCTCCACGGATTGCAACGCAAAATACGTCCAGCGCTTTTGAGGCCGCCTTTGAGCGCTCCATGTTTCGTGATAGCTAGTCGGGCGTATTCAGAGCAACTGGGAAAATAGCGGCAGTGTCCGGTAGGAAAAACTCCCTTCCAAGCCTTGCTATGGTCCGGAGAAAGTGTTTTTTGGTAAAGCCAAATTAAGCCGAGTAAAATTTTGCGAGGCCTGCGAAACATCAAAGTTGTTTAAAAAATCTGTTTAATTCTTTTTCCAAATCAGCAAATTTAGCCTTCAGAAAATTTGGGCCAGGCAGCAACAAAAGCAGCCTGTCTTTCTTCTGCTGATCTTTGCGCTTGGCTAGTAGCGACATTCCTCTGCGACGGTATTTGTTTTTTTGCACAACTGTTTTAAAAAGCTTCTTGGGAACGATGACGGTAAATAAGCTGGTTCCCAAATTAGAGTCCAGATACTTCAGTATAAAATCTGCACTCCTCCAAGACTGTCCTTTGCTTAAAACAAGGGAAATTAGTTCGCTTTTCTTGATTCGCTCTGTCTTTTTTAACATATCAATAGGTATGCCCTTCACAGCCAATCCCTGCCCCAGAAACAGTATAATTGGCAGGTAATTAACTCGGGACACTGCTCGTCCCGAGCAATCCGCCGGAGGCGGAGCGTCGAGGGATTAAACAGAAAGTTTTTTTCTTCCTCTTTTTCTTCTTCTAGCCAAAACTTTTCGCCCACATCTCGTAGCCATTCTTTTTAAAAAGCCGTGTCTTCTTTTCCTTCTCCTGTTTTTGCGTGGTCCTTGCATATCTTTAAACTTAACGTTAATATGTTCTAGCTTTTTCCGTAAAAAGAGAAAGCAGGAGACATACTAATGAGCTATGTGGTGTTTGTCAACACCCTTTGCCTCATCCCAAAGCAAAAACCAAAAGCGCCTGCTCTTTCCGAAAGTCAAATGCGCTTTTATAAGTTATAGCCCCAGCAGCCTTATGAGCAACGAGGAGTTAAAAGATCTCTGGAAAAAGATCCTCTTGAAAATCCAGCCCCAGGTCAATCATTCTCATTTTATTACCTGGTTCAAAAACACTACTGTCTTAAACTTGGAAGATGATGGGGTTCTTACGATAGGCACTCCCACCACTTACGCCACAGACATGATTATGCGCAAGTATAAGGTCGAGATTTTCCGCGCTGCCAAGGAAGTAAATTCCAAGGTTTCCAAGGTTCAAACCTCTTTTGAACCGAGTCTTGATTTTGGGAAAAAGAGTGATGCCGTAGACATCAACCACCTTAACAGCATTTCTCCCGGAAATATCGAGAAGAGAGCACGCGCTAAAGATAAAGCCATGAATCCAACCCTCAATCCACGTTATACTTTTGAAAACTTTATCGTCGGTGAAGAGAATCGTCTTGGCTTTGCGGTCGCCAAGGCCATTACCGTCAACCCAGGCAAAACTTATAATCCTCTCTTTATTTACGGAGGAGTAGGACTAGGGAAAACTCACCTCTTGCAAGCTGCCGGTAATGAGATTACTAAGAAATATCCTAAGAAAAAAGTTGTTTATAAAACATCTGAGAATTTCACCAATGAATTAGTGGAAGCCATCCAAGAACGTCGTGTTAAAAAGTTCCGAGAAAATTACCGGGCCATCGATGTTTTGATTATTGACGATATCCAGTTCTTGGCTAATAAGGTCCGCACTCAAGTTGAGTTTTTTCATACCTTCAACACCCTCTATGATTCCAATAAGCAGATCGTGTTGAGCTCTGATCGTCCACCACGTGAAATTTCCGATCTTGAAGACCGTCTGCGTTCCCGCTTTGAGATGGGCATGATGGCTGACATCCAAGCTCCGGCTTTTGAGACCAAGGTTGCTATCCTGAGAGTAAAAGCACAAGAACAAGGCTTGCTCGTAGGCCAAGATATCTTGGAATATATTGCTCATAACTGTGGTGAAAATATCCGTGAACTGGAAGGAGTTTTAACCCAAATCATTGCCGAGATTGAACACACCAATAAGGCTCCGTCCATTGAATCCGTTACTAAGATTCTCAATCGCGCCACTTCTGCCGACCTGAAAGTTAATGACCAAAACGCGCCGCGCTTCAAGGCTGTTGATCACGAAGATATTATTAATTTCACAGCTGAATATTTTAATATAAGTCCCAACGAGCTCTTTGGAACCGTGCGCAAAAAAGAGGTGGTCGTACCACGTCAAATCTGCATGTTCTTGATTCGGAAGGAACTTGATTACCCCCTGGAAAGAATTGGGGAAATTTTCGGTGGCCGCAATCACACAACCGTCATGCACGCCGTGAATAAGGTAGCCAAAGACATCAACTCGGACAAGTTGATTTTAAAGAGTGTTAATTTGATCAAGAAAGAGCTCCGGATTTAGTTTAGCAAAAAGCTATCACGGAAATTTAGGGTCTTTTTTGTGATGCTTAAAGATTAATTCCTTAGTCGCCTAGCTAATAGCTATTAGCCAGTTCTTCTGTTTTTTCTTGCCTCCCCAAAGAACATGGCTCGGGTTTGGTGTATTTTTATTGTGTTACTTTGTGATTCATTCCTTTGCTCTTCCCAATAAGATCCTCTTTATGACACTCCCAAAAAGGCTCTACTGTAAGTCATTTTTATATTGTGTAAAAGTTTTTAAAAACTTTGTGTATAGAATGATGGTTTATAAGGTTTCTTGTACTTTTTAATATTAAACTGTCTTATTATGTTTGTTTTTTGTTGATTAATTTGGTTTTTTGCACAGTCTCTTTACTTCTCTTTGCACATATTAAAACGCTGTTGGTAAGGTGTTGAGGTTTTATTTTGGCTTTAGAGTGTCATTTTTCTTTTCCACACTGGAAATTTGTTTTTACTAAAATAATTTCCTTGTTTTTTACACAGTCTTTAAAATAATTTAACTATTTATGTAAAGATCCTTCTGTGATTAATGTATCTATATAAAATTTATTTTATACATTAATAGTGCTATACTACAGACCTTGCAAGTTTATAGCTTAAACCATATATTGAACTCCGCATTAATTAAAAAATATGAAATTTACCTGCTCACAAAAAGACTTTAAAGATGCATTAAGTTTAGTGAATCGTGCCGTAAGCGGCAGAAGTACCTTGCCGGTTTTAAACAACGTTTTAATCGAAGTTAAGGGTGGAAAAATAAAACTTTCTACAACTAATCTGGAAGTTGCAATCACTCATTGGTTGGAAGGGGAAATTGAAAACGAGGGTTCAGTGACAGTTCCCGTGAAATTAATTTCACAATATATCTCATTATTAAACAGTGAGAAGGTAAAAATTGAGTTACTAGAAGGCGAAACATTACACCTAAAATCAGAAGGATCAGACACGAAAATCAAAGGAATTTCAGCCGATGAATTTCCTATGATCCCACAGCTTGACGAAGGAGATGAGTTTACGGTTGCAACCAGTGTTTTGTATGAAGCGATTAAGCAAGTTGGTTTTGCTGCTGCGATGGACGAGGCTAGGCCGGTTTTAGCAGGAGTTTATTTTACCAGTCAAAAAGACAAACTAATTTTAGTGGCAACCGATAGTTATAGACTGGCTGAGAAAAAAATAGAGGTAAAAACCGGCAAAGAAGTAAAGGCGGTTGTGCCAAGTAAGACCATGGCCGAACTGGCTCGTGTAATTCCTCAGTACGAAGAAAATTTAAATATTAAGGTTTCGAATAATCAGATTATGTTTAAGTTTTCCAATCTCCAAATCATTTCAAGATTAATTGATGGACAATATCCTCCCTATGAACAAATTATTCCTAGCTCTGCCAAGTTAAAACTAACTATCAACACCGAGCTTTTAAGTCAGGTTTTAAAGCGTGTAAACCTTTTTGCTGAAGAGGGTGGGCATAATGTGAAGTTGAAAATAAAGAATAAAGGATTAGAAGTAGTTGCCGACACAGATCAAATTGGTAACGAAATAGCTTCTATTACTGACATAAAAACAGAGGGAGATTCCTTGGAAATTGCTTTTAACGCTATTTATCTACTAGAAGCCTTGGCTAATATGGGAAGCGAAGAGGTTAAGCTGGAATTCAACACCGAAACCAGCCCCACCCTTATTCGTCCGGTTGGGAAAGAGGACCATCTCCACATTGTGATGCCACTTAAGGCTTAAAAGCATAATTTCTCATGCGTAAAACAGAAATATTCCTAAGAGCAATCCTCGTTCCGCTTGATTTTTTGGGAACCATTTTTGCTTTCTGGGCAGCCTATAAATTGCGTGTGTATCCTGATTTTTTACCATTTGCGACTAGTCCTGTAGGAACTATTCCTCCTTGGGAAGAATACCTCCCTTTTGTGCTGGGAGTGGCTGTTTTTTTAAATATCATCTTTTTTATCCAGCAGCTCTATAAACTAAAAAACTATAAGCGTTTTATAAAGGAAATTCCGGACATTACCTATGCGATTTTTATCTGGGCTATGTTTATTATGGCGTGGTTCTTTGTGCGTCGAGAATTTTTCTTTTCTAGGTTGATGTTGGGATACAGCATGGTGTTTACAGCCTTAATGGTGTTATGGGTGCGAGCTTTGGCGCATCTCATTAAAAGAATTCTATGGAAGTATGATTTGGCCAAGACTAGAGTGATTATCATTGGAGACGGTGCTATCATGCAACAAGTCAGGGCTGAGCTGGCAGGGTCCAAGTCTCACAGAATTGTCGGCAGTATGCCGGGGGTTAACTGGGACTTATTGGAAGAGTTAATTAAAAAGGAAAAGCCGCATGAATTAATTTTAACTAAAACAGAGTTAACGCGTCTAGAAAAAGCGGAGTTACTGGAATTTTGTCGTGAGAATAAAATTGCCTTTAGAGTACTTTCCAGTATTTTTGAACTCCATAGTCGCAATATAGAAATTTCCAGCATTGCCGGATTACCCGTTATGGAATTTAAGCCCAGTGCTCTCAGCGAATGGGGTAAAATTTTAAAAAGAATAACGGATCTCGTGGTTTCTATTGTGCTTTTAATTATACTGTCACCATTATTTTTAATAGTAGGAATTATTATTAAAAGTGATTCTAAGGGGCCTGTCTTTGTGAAATTAACTCGTATTAACCAAGGTGAAAAGTTTAGTATGCTGAAGTTTCGCTCTATGGTTGATGGTGCCGAGAAACTAAAGGCTGATTTGATGCAGCAAAATGAACGCTCGGGACCTCTTTTTAAGATCAAGGACGATCCACGCGTCACCAAGGTTGGTAAATTTTTGAGAAAGAGTCGAATCGACGAGTTTCCGCAACTAATCAATGTGATCAAGGGACAAATGAGCTTGGTTGGTCCTCGTCCGCACGAACCACAGGAGGTTGAGCAATACGAAAAAAGACATCGCAAGCTGCTGGCTATTAAACCCGGCATGACGGGTCTCGCGCAGGTCAAGGGAGCTTCTGACCTAGACTTTGAAGACGAGTTCAAAATAGACACCTACTATATTGAAAACTGGTCACTCTGGATGGATTTTGAAATCATGTTAAGAACTATTTGGGTGGTTTTGACGGGCAAAGGAGCGGCATAAAAGCAAGCTAACAAATGAACAAAGGAACAAGAAAACAAATACTGTGTTTGATCTTTTGCTTATTTTCGCTTGCCGCTTGCAATCAAAATCCAAGCGTGCAGATTCTTGATCAAGACCAAAAACCTTTAGCCAGCTTTCAAGTCGAAATAGCAAGGACCAGTGAGGAACATCAAAAAGGACTTCAGCACAAAACCTTCCTTGGAGACAATGAAGGAATGCTCTTTGTCTTCCCCGAAGCAGCCGAGCGCAGTTTTTGGATGAAGGACACACTGATTTCCCTGGACATGCTCTTTGCGGATCACAAAGGATATATTTTGAACATTCAAAAAGAAACCGAACCTTGCTTAAAAAATCCTTGTAAGAACTATTATTCCGAAGGGAAAGCACAGTACGTACTTGAAATTAATGCTGGACTCTCTGAGCAGCTTGGTATCAAAAAAGGAGACGCGCTTATTCTGCCGGCAGAATTTCAAGCTCAGAAGCAACTTTATTGACGTCGCTTTTTTCTCTTAGTTCATTCAAGACCCTATCTACTTCCAGCAGCTCGGGATCATTTTGTACGTCATTGATGATCTGAGAGGCTAGTTTTCCAGCCTCGCTTAACTCTTCTTCTCCTATCACAAGTTTTCTTCTGGGGTCATTTGCTAGCACGTAGAGGTCTTTGGTCACAATCTTGTTAGCAGGGGTCAGCTCCAATGAAGGCTCCGTGTTAGCGGCCACCGAGGAAGGTCCTAGTATAATCCCCTGAGCTCTATATTGAATCTCGCGTAGTACTTCTTCGGAGAGATTTTCTGCATTTGCCTTTTCACTGGCCTTTTCCTCTATCATCTTATCCTTGAGCTGGGAGGTAGCCTGTGCGGCTTGATTAGAAATCTGAGCCAAGTTTTTGGCAGTCGCAACCTTGGTGTGCAAATTATTACTTTGTTTAGCAAGTTGCAAAGCTTCAAAGGCCACATAGCTGGCTTCTTTGACAGTCTTGGTGTCCAGCTCTCCGCTGGAGAGAGCATTGTCGAGCTCAGTCACTCTCTTTTGCGCAAAGCTGAGCTGCAGTGCCAGTTTGCGGTCTGCATTGCTAGCAAAAGCCAACTGAACATTCTCGCTGGCAATCTTGAGATTTCCCAGCAAGGGAGTGGAAGAGCTGACCAAGGGACTCAGGTAAGCATAGACCGTGAGCGAAGAGAACATGACAAACAACGCTAAAAAGCCTGTGCTAAGCAGCCTTGTGGAAAAACGGAAAGCTTGTCCAATATCCTGGGCAGCTACCGCCCAGCTTTTTCTCCACAGAGAGAAACTTAACCGGCAACGTAGAGCCAAGCCCGGCTTGAAAGCAGGTAGCTTTCCCAGTCTTTTTTCCAAATCGTCGAATTGTTGATTGTTGATAGTCATTAACTTAGAGGAGTTTTTCTTTGAGAGCACTGAGAGCTCGGTGTAGGGTGACACGAACCGAAACTGCACTTTTCCCTGTTATCTCACAAATCTCGGTGTTGGAAAGTTCTTGTACATACTTCAGAGTGAGTAGTTCACGGTAATTATCGGGAAGCACTTGAATCGCTTGCATGATTACTTCGGTCTCATTTTCCCGGTCCATTTTCTGGGCCAGATCAGGAGTTTCTCCCAAGCTGTTTTCGACAGCCTCGAGCTGCACAGTCTCCTTTTTGGCGCGGTAGAAATCAATCAGATGGTTGTGAGCAATAGCGTAAATCCAAGACTGGAAGGAAGACTTATTCTCGTCGAAAGACTCGAAATTTTCCAGGGCCTTGAGAAACACGGCAGAACAGAGGTCTTCTGTAGTAGCCTTATCATAGCCGGTACGATAGAAAAGGTAATTGTAAATCTTTTCTAGGTACTTTTTATAATAACTCTGGAAATGTTGATAAAGATCAGGGCGCATAAATGCCGCAGTTTTGCTTACGTTGAAGAGAAAACTTTGTTACACCTGTTTTGAGGCGGGTCGCTTTTTTCTAGGGTGGAAGTTCCAGAAAAACCAGTGTTACAGTGCTGTTACACATCCTACTATAAGAGCTTAGGGAAGGCAAGTTCGGAACTCGGTACTCCCGCCTACGCTAAAGCTTCCTGCCCGACTACGTCATTCAGGCGGGCGGCGTGGCAGGCGGAACTCGGGGGAAGCAACTGACGACAGACTACAAAGAACCAAAAACGGAACACAATTGATTGTTAGATTGTTAAGATAGCTACATTGTTCAAGCTCCTTCAACGATAGAACAAGGTAACAATAAAACAATTTCTCAACTATTTGATCATTTCAACCAGTATAGCTATCGATACAGTAAATACAATCCTACTGAACCACTGTGTCACTGAAATACTGTTTTCTTAGGCATTAAATTAAGTGCAAGTGAAAGATACTAGTCACTCGTCACTAGCCCCCCTAGTCCCTCTTCTTCCTATTTCTCCCTCTCATCCTCGCTATAAACGTGCAAGTATTCAGATTTTTTGTAGTCGAACAAGTCCTCTTTTTTGAAAAATCTCTTCACTTCTATGTTAGCGTTTTCAACGGAATCAGAGGCATGTACTACGTTGCACTGAATACTCATAGCCAAGTCTCCACGGATCGAACCGGCATCGGCTTCTCTGGCATTGGTCGTGCCACAAAGGATGCGCACAGCGTTGACAGCGCCTAGGCCCTCCCAGCACATAGCTATCACGGGGGAGCTCATCATAAAATTGAGACTCATTGGGAAAAAAGGCTTGTCTGCCAAGTGAGAATAGTGTTCTTTTAACAACACATCATCTAGTCTCATCATTCTCATCCCAACCAGTTTTAATCCTTTTTTTTCAAAACGTCCCACAATTTCTCCAATTAAACCTCTTTGGATAGCATCGGGCTTCAGCAGGACTAATGTTCTTTCCATTTTTTGAGTAAGTTAAAATTGCAAGCTACAGGATAGTAGGAAAGCAGCAAGCAAGCAAGTGGCTGGGGAAGATAGGGGCTAGGGTAGAGGGTCTAGGGGAGAGATAGTGACTAGTGACGAGTGACTTACACTTTCACTAAATAAAATGGTTCAAATGGCTGGGGAATTAGTAAGTAAGTGAATAAGTTCCGTCTAGGCGGATTAGGATCGGTTTGTAGTGCGAGACTGCGTAGTTTCTTAAAAAAACTAGTTTACAAGCAAAACACCTCTCAAGTTCTCCGTATTTTCTCCACTATAGACATCGCTCAAAAATTCAAACTGACCTTGAAGTGTTGCGATGAATTCCAGAGTGGTTGTGTCACGAGCCGGAATCTCGGCTCTGACCCCGAGGGCAGGAATAGAGAAACTGTGTCTGGTATCGATACTTTCCAGCGTAAGCTTAACAGTGTCTCCTATCTTGACAGTGATCATGCTCGGGTTGAATCCGGAGTGGCTGGCTGTGACATAAAAACTTTTCACGGAAACTTGCTCGCTGGAACTAGCAGCCGGAGTTTCCGGTGAGGCCAAATTTGCTCCGGCATCTGACAAGGCGGACGGACTAGCTACACTGGAAAGCTCTTCCTTGGAAGGAGTCTCGTCCTTTGTTAACGGTTCAGGTTGAGTCCCGCAAGCAGATAGTAGCGCGAGGGAGATCAGTAGGAAAGATAGTTTTCTCATAGTTTTATGATTTTAGAATGCGTTCCAGTTCTCCAGCGTCCCTTTTGGGGGCAATCAAGGTTAGGTGCAAGAGGTCTTTTTGAAAGAGTTTTTGAGCCAGAGCATTGACCTCTTTCAAACTAATCTCATCATACTTAGCAAGTAATTCTTCCGGAGAAAGGAGTTCATTATATAACAGTTCCTGCATTGCTAGCAAGCTAGCTAGTGCTTCAGAATCCTCCAGTCGCAGAACCGTTTTCCCACGGATGTAGTCTTTGGCTTTTTGCAGTTCTTGCTCGGTAAATCCTTCTTGGGCGGCCAATAAATACTCGTCCTTAATAGCTTGGACAGCATCCTCTATGCGAGTCAGATCAACACCGGCTCTGGTGGTGAAAAGTCCGGTGTCGAGATAATGGTCGGTGCTGCTGGAGACGTAATAGCACAAACTTTTTTCCTCACGAATTTTCATAAACATACGAGAACTCATGCTTCCTCCCAAAATCGTCGCCAAGAGTTTGCTGGGATATTTGGCATTTTCCGCAGAAGAACAGGCGGGGACTCCCAAAATAAGATGAGCCTGTTCAGTGTCTTTCTCGATTAACTTCAAAAGAGGTCTTGCTTGTGCAGAGTATTTTTGGTACTTATGCTCAAAGGGTTCTTCCTCAAAAGCAAAATAGCGAGCGACTAAATCTTGAATCGTGTCCTGATTGAGAGCTCCGCTGATCGCAATGACAATGTTCCCAGCACGATAATGAGTCTGACGGTATTTTTGTAAGGCCTCACGGGTTGTGGCTGAAACGGTCTGCTTGGTCCCTGCGATACTTCTGCCCAAGGGGTGTTTGCCAAACATTAATTCCTCAAAATCCTCTTCCACTTTTATCATCGGAGTATCTTCATACATGTTGATTTCCTCAATGATGACACCACGTTCCTTCTCGGCCTCTTTCTCTGGCAAGCTTGCATTGAGCATCATGTCGGAGAGAATGTCTAAACTTAAAGTTAAGTGCTGCTTCGCAACTTTGATATAGTAACCGGTATATTCCTTCCCCGTAAAAGCGTTGAAATCTCCGCCAACCGAATCAATGGCCTCAGAAACTTCCTTGGTGTTCTTGTAGCGCTCGGCACCCTTGAAAAACATGTGTTCCAGGAAATGCGAAATACCGGCAATGTTATCACTTTCATAGCGCGAACCCGTGCCTACTAATACTAAGCAGGTGACGGCCTCGGTGCCCTCGAGAGGAGCAGTGATTAAGCGTAAACCGTTTTTGTAAATGTGTTTTTCGAAGGGGATCATGAGACAAAATTAAAAATTTAAAATGAAAAATGCGGTTCCCTACGCTAACAGTGGGCTTAAGCCCACTGTGGGCTGGGGGGGGATACTTTAGAGTTTCCTATTCGTACTTTTTAACAAACTTGTACTGCCGTTTTAAAAATCTATAAAACAAGTAAGCTAAAATTATTAATAAAGACCCCAGGATTGTCAGCAGTTCAAAGTACTTATCAATAAAAGCCACAATCGGTTCGCCATAGAGACTAATTAAAATGGCCACGAGAAAGAAACGAGTTCCGCGACCGAGGATAGAGGCTAAAGTGAAGCGCCAGAGATTGATGCGGAAAACACCGGCTGCGATGGTAAAAACTTTGTAAGGGATAGGGGTAAGTGCTGCGATGCCAATGGCCCAAGCTTCGTATTTCTCAAAAAGTTTATGCACCTTATTAATCTTACTTTCCTTAAACATCTTATTTAGGAGTGGCCTGCCGCCGTAGTCACCGACCAGGTATCCAAAGAGGCCTCCCAGCACAGAAGCGATTGTACAGATCAGGGCGAAGAAAATAGCTTTCTTGGGATCAGCTAGTGCGAGGGCGATCAAGAGAAAGTCTGGAGGAATCGGGAAAAAGGAAGACTCGATAAACGAGAGACCAAAAAGTCCGTAGGCCCCGTAGGGAAGAAAGGTGAGTTTTGTCCAGGCAATCAGGGCGGAGATCATGGTTAGCTAGTTAGCTTTTTAGCTAGTTAGAGAAAGAAAAAATTAGCTTTTGTATCATAGTCTAAATTTTTGTACAATACTATCCTGATTATTAACTTTGAGTACATGTCAGAGAAGATTGAAGTTATTTTAGAGGGAGATCCCGACTCTTTACGAACGCAGATTAAGAAGCTGGTTAAATTTGTCTTACTCGAAAGTAAATTAGTGCTCTTCCACACATCACGTGATCACGACCAAGTGACCAAGAATCATAGTATAGAAGAAAATTGTAGGGATTTTATAGGAGCAGGAAAACTGAAACTTCGTGAGCATAAAGGGATAAGATACGTGTGGGCTGAATGGCAGTCCCTTACTTGCATGAGGGCTTTTGGGAAAGAAAAGCCTAGAGAAAACGCTGAAGAATGGTTGGAAAAAGTAAGACAAAAAGTTTTAGAAGTCTTTTAAGTAAACTTAACTCAAACGACATGCTAGAAAATATCGAAGTTATATGGGACGGGGAAAAAGAGCGTTTGGCCACCCTTTTTAGAAGGAACCTTATCAGCGAGCTTAAATTTGTGCTTTTTAGTGACAAACTCATCGTTTTTAGCGCTGGGGATTTGCACGCTAAGATATTTGGTCAGTACAAAGATCCAGTAGACGAGAAAGGCGAAAACTTCCTAGGGGCTGGGAAAATATCAAATACTAAGGACAAGCCCCAGGTTTTCTGGGATTCGTCCAGCTTAAGAAATTTTATTGGCAGAGACAAGCCTACTGAAAATGCATACCAAATTTTGGAAGAATTGCGACAAAAAGTATCAGAAGTTTTCCAAGAAACTCAGGAGAATCCCGAGTAGACCCAGGCCGCATAGATAGTATGCGAAGACATGTAAAGTGTGATTCTTCAAGACTGCCAACATGTAACGGATGGCCAAAAAGCTGACGAGTGCTGAGCTCAAAAATCCGACAGAGAGCAAGCTCCAGTCAGGTGTGCTTTCAAGTTTAAGAAAGCTCAAAAGCCCCGCTCCCAAGATGGCAGGGAGGCCGAGCATGAAAGAAAACCTAGCTGCTTTTGCTCTACTGACCCCCTGCAACATCCCCGCTGAAATAGTAATACCGGAGCGCGAGATTCCAGGTATGAGGGCGACAGCTTGCGCGATACCAATCAGGAAGGTTTTGCGAGCGCTTAGTTCTCCTCGAGGTTTTACTTTCTCAGCGAGCAAAAAGACCGTGCCAATTACGATCATAAAAATACTGACCGATAGCACGTTGCGAAAATAAATATCAAAATAATCGTTGAAAGTAAATCCCACGATAGCGGCCGGGATGCTTCCGATTACGATATAATAACCGAGGCGAGCTTCGGCGAAATCTTTACCGGCGTTTTTGGTGGCAGGGTTTAGGAAATCCACCATGCTTTTTATAATCCCCCACCAATCTTTCCAAAAATAAACAATGAGAGCCAGCGAGGTGCCAAGGTGCAGTACCACATCAAAAAACTTGTCATCGGCGACGTCCAAGTTTAAAAAATTTTCAGCGAGCACCAAATGTCCGGAAGAGGAGACCGGAATGAATTCGGTGAGTCCTTGCAGGATGCCGAGGAGGAGGGAGTGGAAGATGGACATAAGTAGTAAGCTAAGTAAGTATTAAGCTGAGTAAGACAGTGGCGCGAAACGAAACATTAATTATATTGTTTTATTGTTACATTGTTTCTACCCATTAAGCCATTTAACCATTTTTTTTGTTCATCAATTTCTGCAATTCAAAAACCTTCTTGCCAGAAACGGGCATTCTTTTGCGTTTACGTTTAGCTTTTTGCTCGAGTCGCTTCTCAAGCTGTTTTTCCAAATGTTGCAGGTCTTGATCTTGCATAAAAGAGAGGATTAAACAGCCTGTGAATTCTACCTTAACTAGAGGGAAATGAAAAAGTTGACAAAATTAAAAATAAGTGATAGATTGAGATTTGTAATTTCATTAAACAATCTGCAATGACGATAAAATCAAACATCGCTTCTCTTCATGGGGCAAGGGATTTAAAGAGAAGTACTCTTCCTCCTATCTCTCCCCTCATAGACATAGACAGAGACGTAAACTACTGGATTGATCTTGTCTCTGACTTTGTTTCTTCTGGAGACGGAACGGCTAAGGGGGCTCCTAGGGGAAGAGACGAAATGGATCTTTGTTTACGTAGAGCGGAGGGAAACCTAGCTCTTGGAAAGAATATTGCTCTCGAAGAAAAGCAAGAGCTTTTAGAAAAGATCAGAGAACTAAGAGGAAAAGTTTTGGCTACTACAATTCCCGACCTTCAAAAGCGCTAAAATCTATCTCAAATACTTGTACACGTTCTCATTGTGCTCGTCCAAGTTTTTGGAATAGATAACTTCGCCAGTGTCCAGGGTTGTTAGATAAAACCAATAAGGCGAATCGACGGGATTTAAGGCTGCCTTGATACTGGACAAGCTCGGACTGCAAATGGGTCCCGGAGGCAGTCCGGCGTATTTGCGAGTGTTGTAGGGTGAATCTATTTGTAGTGCTTCATGGTCTAGAGTAGCCTTCCAGTCTCCCAGTGCATATAAAACAGTAGCATCCACACCGAGTCCCATGCCAGCTTCTAATCTCTTCCAAAGCAGGCCAGCCACAATTTGGCGATCCTCATAACCTCTGACTTCGCGTTCCAGCAAACTCGCCATGGTCATGATTTCATGAATGCTACGACCTTGTTTCTCGGCCTGATTTCTTAATTCTTGTTCAAGCTTCTGATCGAGATTCATTAGCGTGCGATTGATCATACCGTAAACTTCGGTAGCGGGGGTGATGATGTAGGTGTCAGGAAAGAGGTATCCTTCGAGTCCTTGGTCCTCCGGGATAGAACTCAAAATCTCATAATCAAACTCGCAAGTCGCAACGCAGTCCAAGAAAGCCTGCTGCGTTGCATAGCCCTTTTCTTCCAAATAGCTTCCTATGTCGCTGGCGCGCCATCCTTCCAAGATAGTCATCCACATTTCATTCGGAGTTCCGGATAAAACTTCAACAGTTTCTGCAATATCATAAGACTTACGCAAGACAAAACTGCCAGCTTGGAAAGCTGTATCATCAGCATTTTGCTCAACATATTTTTTGAAAGCCCAGGCTGAACGGATCAAATCTTCCTCTTCCAAAGAAACTGCAATTTGAGAAACACTCCAGCCTTGTTTTACTTCAAACTTCAAATTGCGTTGGTCATCTACATCAACTGCTTTTAAATTGGAGTTATAAACAGACTGAAACAAAAAATAAAGGAGCAATCCGGCCAGAACCGCCAGTAAAATGATTGCTCTAAAGGTGTGCGTTTTGCGACGCCTCATTTTGTGACCTTAACTTCTTCTTGAAATTTTTTCCAAGGACTGTACCAAGGACGATTCTCATAAAATTCTCTGACCTGGCTTAGTTTTTCAAGCTGTAATCTTTCCTCTGCTCTTTTCTTCTCCAGATACTGAACTTTTTTCTTAAGCTTAATTTTTTCAGCACGTGCGGTGTCCAGGAGTTTTAATTTGGCTTCCATTTGACCCATCTTGAAAGCAAGTTGTGCCTTGTATTCAGCATAGTCCTCGATAATCTTCCTTTTTTCAGCTTCCAACTCCAGCAACTTTCCTGTAAAACTTTTCCAATCCATATCGTCACTGACCAGTGCCTTGCTTTCTGCGGGGTGATTTTTTTTGCTGAGCTTGGGAGCTTTTTTGACCTCATTAATACTTGCATTATCAATTCCCATGCTTAGATATTCTTGAGCGAATTGTTGGATCTCAGTGGTCTTGAAAATAAACTCCGGACCATGTTTTCCGTTAACTTTGATAGCCTTAATCTTCCCGCTCTTAACATAGTTGCGGATGCTTTTTGTACTGCGGTTGAGGAGTGCCGCAACTTCCTGAATAGTGAGTTTGTCTTTCATTTTACTTTTCTTTATTGGTTCGATTACGCTGCGCTACACTCACCACGAGTGGTGTGATCAGCTGCTTTGCAGCAATAAGAATTAACTTTTATCACATTACGCAAGTTTGTTGCGAACTTAGTGATTTTCTAGGGTAGAAACCAGAAAACCTTATAAAAAAGGCGTGAATCTGGCTTCAGGGGCAGGGGTAGAATAGCAAAGGGTGGAAAGAGAATCAATAGATCAAAAAAACAAAAGAACGATAAATCAAGAGAACAAAGCATCAAAAAATACATAAACAATAAATCAGCGAGATCTACGCTGTTTTTTAACATGTTTTTCCAGGCTTGCTATTTGCGTCCAGAGCATGGCACCAATTTGATCGGCCAAAGAAGAACAAACTTGATTAGCACTTGCAGATATAATTTGCTGTTCTTTTGCGAAAGAAATTAAGTATTCAGCTTCTTTCAAAGAACCGTAAGAAATTTCAAAGAAATTTAATTGGACAGCAGGTCTTTTTCTAGCATAGCCTTCGACATAGTTTAAGGTTACCGAAAGAGCAGCTTTTCTTAACTGATCCCTAACCACGTTTTCTCTATAGTGCAGGGTTTTTGTCATTTTAAAAACATGATTTGTAAAGGCATTCATTTTCTCCAGTAAGATTTGGCGATATTCTTGATTGTTCATAAAAGGTTTTAGGTGTTAGTAATTTTGATTAATTGATTTCTTGATTCTTTGCTTACCTACCACTAATAACAATGTGAGCAAGAGGTAATAGGTAAATAGCCAAATGGTGCCTACTGTCCCCGTCTCCACCGACGCCAGCGGAATGGCCGCACAAAGTTCGGTAACTTTAATAATGTATTCCAGGGTCAACCAAGCAATCCAGCTCAAGATAGTTCCCAGCGGAGGAAAGATGGCATAAATAGCACTCGCGAGAAAACCAAAAAGCATGGAAAGAGGAATGGCAGGGGCGACTAGTAAATTTGCCAGTGGAGAGATGAGGGAAAGTCTGCCAAAGGTGCTGAGGATTAAGGGCACAGCGGTCACTTGAGCTGACAAGGTCATACTCAAGGACTCACGAATCGCCAAAGTATTGGGTAGAAAGCTGAGAAACTTTTCGAAATACGGAGAGACATAGATAAGTCCCAGAGTCGCCAAAAAAGAAAGTTGAAAACCGACATCAGAACGCAAGATCAAAGGATTGACTGCCAGCATTAACACCGCGCTTAATAGTAAAACAATCGAAATCTGACTTTGTCTCCCAGATTGCAGAGCAATCAAACTAATAATTCCCATGATACTGGCACGTACCACGGCGGCCGAAGCTCCGACGAGAATTGTAAAGCTAACGATACTAAAAACGGTTAAGCAAAACTTTAACTTTCGTGGCAAGGGCTTGAAGATAGCTGCCAGGATCACGATGATCAAAGTGATGTTGTAGCCGGAGATGGCGATGATATGTGTCAGCCCCGTAGTATTAAAATCCTCCATCAAGTTCTCTGGAATCCCCTTCCTTGAGCCCAGCAAGAGTCCTGCCAAAAATGAAGCTTGCGGCTCATGCCAGAGTCTGTTGATTAAACTTTCATAACTTTCTTTGAAACGGAAAATCCAATAGAAAAAAGAAAACTTGTTTGTCTCAGCAACTTTCTCAATGAATGGATTGTAAATGACGGAATGGATTCCGTAACGTGCCAAATAATCCTTGTAAGAAAAAGTATCAAATTCAATCGGAGTTAGAAGTTTGCCTGAGACTTTTAATTTTTCTCCGTACTTAAATTCCGGATAAACCGGCTTACTAATAAGGAGCTTTCCAGTCACTTCCCTGCCATCCAAGCTCTCGGCACAAAGTGTCAGATTGGTCTTGTCATTTCTACGATCGGGCTCGGCGCAGATCTTTCCTAGGACCGTGAACTTGCCTTGCTCATTATAAAAGCTTAGAAGCTGCTCATTAATTGTGGGAGTAAACATTTGGTAACGACCGTAACCTCCCAATACGCACAGGACTATTAACAGAAAAAACAGAACCTGCTTCTTCCAGAGAGGGATCAGGCTTAGCAGTACAAGTGTGAGAAGAAATAAATAAGCTTGATTCAACTCGAAGGGTCCTAAGAAAACTCCCAAGAGGAAGGAGAGGAGGCTGGAGGTGACAATGAAGGATTTGTTCATAAGAACTTGGATAAAATGCCAAAAACCTAAAATCAAAATCCAATGACATTTCAGCATAACTGAGAAAGATTAAGGCAAGATTAAGACATGGGACCCCGCCCGTACCGAACGGTACGTTCGGGCGGGCACAACGCCATGCCTACTCCAAAGGCTCCGGCAGGTAAAAATAAGAATGATGCGAATGGATATGGGACCACCACGAATAGCGGAAATGGTTAAATGGCCGAAATGGCTTGTAACCATTTAACCATTTGTTTTATGCTTGCCTTTCAGTTCTCCTATGTCTAGAATAGACCCGAAATAAGGATTACTATCATGAACATTTTTATCAGCGCTTTCGTAGTCAGCTTTCTCCTAGTATTAGCATTTTCGTTGGTGAACTTTTATCACCTCAGTAAATACAAGGGCATGGGGAAATTAACCGTCCCTTCTATTTATTTGGCACTGTGCATTTTAGCCGTGCTGGCCATCTATAGTGTCTTGCAAATTTCCGCTTATTACCTAGCTTAAAACTATGCCTTACGACGACTTCAATTTTGAAGGACAGGCCAAAACCGAGAGAATATTGTATTGCTCTCGTAGGCACTGGATGCATTTTGTCTTTCTTTTTGTTCGTAACAATATCGTAGCTGCCTTCGGCAGTGGGGCGATGGCTGCCGCTTGTTATTTCCTTTTACAAAATCTTGCTGATTTCGATAAGCAATTAGTGACACGTTTGTTGGTAGTATTCGTGCTACTAATTATGTTTGCAACCACATTGCTCACTTGGACTATCTGGTATCTCACGGTCACTATTATCACCAGCCGCCGCTTGGTCAAGAGTGTGCAGAAAGGAATTTTCAGTCACTACGCACATGACTTGAAACTGATGGCAATTCAAGATGTGACTTACAAATATTCTCATCCTGTTCAGTATCTTTTTAACTATGGACAAATCCTGGTGCGCGCAGCTTCCGGCGAAGAAGGGAAATTTAAGTTGAATCACATTCCAAATCCCAGAGACTTGCATCATTACTTGAGTAAAGTCATCGGCCTCTTGGAAAAGAATCCCGATCCTACCTCCGAAGAATTACCTGTTTTTATGGACAAGGGTTGGAAGGGTAAGAGGAAGTGGGAGAAAGAGGTCAAGAAAAGTGCTGGGGCGGATGATTTGGTATAAAAAATATAATGTTGCATTATTAAATTGTTGTATTGTTGGGATTTGCTGAAACAATCTAAGAATGTAACAAGAAAACAATTAGCTTCTTTCCAGTCCCTGCTGCCTGTGCTATTTTAGGGAAGCTTAAAGAACTCTTATGTCTGACATCCGCGTACGCATGGCCCCTTCACCGACGGGAGCGCTGCATATTGGCACGGTACGTACGGCCCTTTTTAACTACCTCTACGCCAAGCATGTGGGTGGTACTTATGTTTTGCGTATTGAAGACACCGATAAGACGCGTTCTACGGTGGAATTTGAAGAGCAGATTGTACAAGGATTAACTGATCTTGGACTGGTTCCGGATGAAGGGGTAGGAGTTGGCGGTCCGTATGGACCTTATAAACAGAGTGAGCGAGTCGAGATTTATCACGAATATTTACAAAAACTTTTGGACGATGGCAAAGCTTATTACTGTTATTGCACCAAGGATGAACTTGAAGCAGAACGAGAGCGTTGTGAAAAAGAAAAACTCCCACCACGTTACAGTGGCAAGTGCCGTGAGTTAACAAGGGAGCCAGCTGAAGGTGCGGTCATTCGCTTCAAAACCCCGCAGACTGGCGAGATCAGTTATGAAGATACTGTCCGTGGCAAAGTAACTGTTCAGGTCAAAGAGCTGGATGACTTTGTTATTGCCAAGAACTTGGACGAAGCACTCTATAACTTCTCGGTAGTGATCGACGACATCACCATGAAGATCACGCATGTTATTCGCGGGGAAGATCATATTTCGAATACTCCCAAGCAAATCTTGATTTACCAAGCCTTAGGATTTACGCCTCCGCAATTTGCACATTTACCATTAATTTTGAACGAGGATCGTTCCAAACTAAGTAAACGCAAGAACAAAGTCGAGTTCCGCGATTACTTGGCACAGGGATATCTTCCGGAAGCACTCGTCAACTTCCTGGCCTTGCTGGGCTGGAATCCGGGAGACGATCGTGAGATTTTTTCTTTACCGGAAATTATCAAAGAATTTAGCCTGGAACGCGTGCAGAAATCAGGTGCTGTCTTTGATATCAAGAAGCTGAACTGGATGAACGGACAGTGGATCAGAAAGCTTTCCATAGAGGAGCTTGCCTCCAAACTAAAACCCTTCTTGCAGGACAATAAACTTGATGAAAAAACTTTGAAAAAGGCTGTCCAAGTTACTCAAAGCAGACTGGAAAAACTGGCCGAGGCCTCAGAACATATGCACTTTTTCTTTGAACTTCCCGTGTATGAAAAGAGCTTACTGATAGGCAAAAACATGGATGAGGCACTGGCCAAACTAGCCTTGGAAAAGAGCCTAGAACTTGTGAGAGAACTTCCAGACTGGGAAGCGCTGGAACTTCCCGCAGCTGAGGAAATGATGAAAACAGAGTTCCTGAAATTGATCGAAAAACTAAACTTAAAGACCGGACAAGTGCTCTGGCCGGTACGCGCCGCGTTATCCGGGACTTCCTTTAGTCCGGGAGCTTTCGAGATGTTGTGGGTGTTGGGGCGAGAGGAGAGTGTGGGGAGGTTGGAAAGTGCGTTGGGGAAATTTTAAGAGGCCCTGCAGGAATTTCCCACAGGGCTCTCGATCCGAGAGATTACTTCTTTGTCAGACGCACCTTCTTCTGACCTCCATCCTTGGTCGTGACGGTGAAAACGACAGATCCACCGTTCTCAAGGACTTTCTGCGCCAATTCAAGCTGAGTTTCTCTCGGAAGTGTTTTTTGAGACATTGTCTCCCCTTTCTATTCATCCCGTGGTCAGCCCTGCGATATGCAAAACTTACAAAACCAACGGAGATGCCATTTTATAGCACTTAGAGGACCAAGATGTCAAGCTTGACTTTAATTAATTCTATAGTAAACTACTGAACAGTAATTTTTTATTGGATGGGAGCTGATGGTATTGAAAATCGATGTCTGGAAATAGTCGAAAACCTTCCAGTGGGTGTTTATGAAACTGATCCTGAAGGACGGGTCATATACGCTAATGCTGCCATGGTGCAACTTTTTGGCTACGAGAGCATAGCAGAATTAACGGAGGGATCTGTGCAAGATCTTTATGTGTACCCTGCTCAGAGGGAAGAATTATTGAGAACAGCTAGAGAAAATGGGAAAGTTGAGAAAATGGAGTTGTGGCTTACTAAAAAAGATGGAACATTCTTTTGGTGTTCATGCACGCTACGCGCAAGGAGAGATGAGGCTGGTAATATTGTTTCTTTGCAGGGCTGCTTAATAGACATTACCAGCGAAGTACGAGTCAGGAGAGAAAGACAGGTTATGCAGAATCTTTTATTGCGGAAAAATAAGGAACTGGAAGAGCTTAGTGTCAAAGATCAGCTTACGGGATTGTCTAACCGAAGACGCTTAGAGGAGGTTTTGCAAGAGAAGTTAAAAATGCATCATAGATATGCTAATAAAACATCGATAGTGTTTCTCGATATTGATCATTTTAAATTAATAAATGATACTTATGGTCACGGTGCAGGAGATAAGGTTTTGCGTCATTTAGCCCAAATATTAAAAAACAATTGTCGTGACCTAGATGTTGTTGCGCGTTATGGGGGTGAGGAGTTTTGTGTGGTTTGTCCGGAAACAGAGATAGTGGGTGCACTGAAGTTAGCAGAGCGTTTGAGGGAACAAGTAGCACTTAATTTAAAATGTGAAGACAGGGGGGTGACGATCAGCATCGGTGTAGCTGAAATTTGTAGAGAGGATACATTGGATGGGATTCTGAAAAAAGCAGATGATGCTTTGTATAAAGCAAAAAATAGTGGGAGAAATAAAGTTTGTGTTTGGGAAGAACTGACAGCAGAAGAGATAGCAGTCACCAAGACAAAGAGAGAAAACGGGAACGGGAAAAAGAAAGATTAATCTCCTTATTAACTGGCGGAGCTTATAAAGTTTCTTTTATTCGTTTAAGGAGTGGCACAGAAATGGATCCGCTTTGTTTTACAGATTTTTCTCTCCCGCGAGCCGCAGCTTCTGTTAAGTATGCTTCGTAGTAGACAAGCTTAAAAGGAGCATAAGGAGTAGAAGAAATTACCTTCTTATTATTGTGTTGTGCAAGGCGTCTATCCATGTTGTTAGTTGAGCCTTTGTAGAAATAATTCGTGTCTTTTGAGCTTTGTAGGATATAAAAATACCACATATTCTATTGTTAATATTCGTCTCAATCATTGGCGGAGTCACGTCATCAGAAGATGGTTGTGGCAGAGCCACGTCATTCGCGAATGACGTGGCGGAGAGGGGGGGATTCGAACCCCCGCGAGAACTTTCGTCCTCCTACCGGTTTAGCAAACCAGCCCCTTCAGCCACTTGGGTACCTCTCCTTTTTTCTACAAGTGGACAGGGGAAGATTACGGACTTTGCAGCTTAAAATCAAGTCTTTGCAATCTGGCGGAGGGGAAGAGATTTGAACTCTTGATTCCGAGTAATCGGAATACCGCTTTTCGAGAGCGGCGCTTTCAACCACTCAGCCACCCCTCCATGACTTATGTTAACAGGTCTACTGAACTTGCTTTTTCCAGCACCTGTCAGTATATTGACTGACGCGAGAAAAGCAAAGAGATTGTCCTGAGTTTGGTATTCTCGACTTCAAAATCACAACATGCACCCGTAGCTCAGCTGGATACCCGCCCGTACCGAACGTAAGAGATAAAGAAACTTAACAGTTAATTCCAGATTCCAAATCAAGGCCCAACTGCCAGTTCCGCACGGTACGTTCGGGCGGGGAGCATCAGCTTGCGGAGCTTCCCAGAAAAAATCACACATTCAACATGCACCCGTAGCTCAGCTGGATAGAGCATCAGCTTGCGGAGCTGGAGGTCACAGGTTCGAATCCCGTCGGGTGCACCATTTCCAAAGCTTAAACAAACCAATATGTCCACGCTGCTCTGGATCGTACTCTTTGGCACCATCGGAGGACTGGGAGCTATTTTAATTTCCTCCCTTTTCTTGTTATTTCACGAAAGATTACAAAAGTTTTTAGTCCCGGCCTTGGTTTCTTATGCGACGGGGACCTTGCTAGCTTCGGCTCTCTTGGGACTTGTGCATCATGCTTTGGAAGAAGTTGAAGCGCATGATGTTCTGCAGCTTCTCTTGTTTGGTATCTTAGGTTTTTTCATGCTTGAGAAAGTCGTGCTTTGGAGACATTGTCATAAACATGATTGCAAAGTGCACGACGCTTCTGCGCAGATGATCATCGTAGGAGATGCCTTCCATAATTTCGTGGACGGAGTCGCTATTGCGGCTGCCTTCATGACCTCCGTCCCTGTTGGGATTGCAGTGAGTTTGTCGGTAATCTTGCACGAGATTCCACAAGAACTGGGAGATTTCGCGATCCTCTTGCACAATGGATTTTCAAAAGGAAAGGCGCTCTTTTGGAACGCGCTCTCTAGTCTGGCAAGTTTACTGGGCGCGCTACTGGCTTATTTCTCCTTAAGCAAAATTGAAAACGCCGTGCCTTATGCCATGACCTTGGCAGCTGCCAGTTTTATTTATATCGCTTTGGTCGATTTGTCTCCGGGACTGCACAAGAAAACAGGTTTCAAAAGTGGCATGCTTCAGATAATTTTGATCTTGGCAGGTGTCGCGACTGTTTTTCTGACGCTACACGAACATTGATGGTAGCCGCGGGCCTTGTGCCCGCAGTGGAGTAAACATTAAGTAGTAAGTATGGCCAAAGTCCTCCTCATCATTGCTCAGAAAAATTTCCAAGAACAGGAATATGCTCACACTCGTGAAAAACTTGAAGCTGGCGGTCACGAGGTGATGGTTTCCAGTGTGGAAAAGGGGACTTGTATGGGCAAGCTTGGTAGGGAAGTGCAATCTCAGCTCTCCTTCAAAGAAGCTCAAGCAAATGACTTTGATGGGATTGTGCTTATTGGAGGACCGGGTGCCCTCAAACTTCTCGACTATCCTGAACTTCTTGATCTCATCAAAAACTTTGCTACTCAAGACAAAATAGTGTCCGCGATTTGCATTGCACCGGTGATCCTGGCGGCGGCCGGAGTACTGTCTGGCAAGCGAGCCACGGTCTTCCCCGATCCCGAAGCTCAACAAAATCTCCTAGCTGCTGGCGCGCAGGGAGCTTTCTCGGAAGAGCTAGTGCAAGATGGCAAACTAATAACGGCGAACGGACCGGCCGCCGCCTACGCCTTCGGAGAAGCTATCGCTAAAACTTTAAACGTCTAGCCCATTTATCAACAAAGAGTTCATGACCTTTGCTGTTTTCGGGAAGATGTTTTAGGAGCAGCTCACGGATTTCGTCCGGAGAAATTTCTTCCAAGGGCAGAGTTAGAGTCTTGCGTGATTTTGCCAAGTCCAAACAAAGTGCTTGGTAACTACCCTCCTGTAAAATCCAGAAAGACTTACAATCTTGGTAGCTGTAAAACTTGTTGTCAAAATCGACTCCTGCTTCCGAAATAGTGATACTGACTTTGCGCGGAGCTTCTTTGCTGTACAAAAAAACCATCAACCCCAAGAGCCCCATGACAGCAGCCATGCTCCAAGATTCCTCATAAAAAACAGCATAAGCCACTAAGCCGAGAGTTATGATCCCCACTCCCACATGCCACCAGAGTCCTCTGCTGTGATGGGGGCTTACAAATGTTTCCCACTGCCAAAGAGCCTTACTGTTATTTTGCTCTGCCATAAAAATAATTATTACTCTAAGGCAAGTTTAGTCTTCCATGGCGGACTCTTCAAGGGCGATGCGGTAAGTCTCGCCGAGCTCGTTGACCAGAGAAACCTGATTTTCAGAGCAGGTGACGATGGAAAACCATGCTGTCTCAGGTTCAAAAGAGTACAATGCCTCCTCGTCTTTTGTTTCCAGATCTATTTTACTCAAGGTTTGAAAGTCAACATAGTTTACATCCCCGGAAAATGTCTGTCCGAGCTCTTCTACAAGATCCGCTAAGCTTTCTAGCTTAATTTCCTCTTCTTTTGTCTCTCCTTGCAACCAGAAGAGATTTTGTCCTGTTAGACACATGTTATAAACTCCGACTCGTTTATCTATGACTTCTTGAGATAGATCTTTGAGATTCAAAATAACTACCTCTACGGGAACCATTTCGTACATAAATTCACCGATGACTCTTTCAAAAAGAATATATTGAGAATCTTCACTGAATTTTGTATTTAATACATATTCATTCTCCCATAGTTTCTGCTTGAAGCCGGTATCCAAATTGATCAAATAAGCCTTCCCGGATTCTTCCAGAGTTTGAGATACAAGCAATAGTGTTTTGTCTCGGTTTAAAGTGAGAGTGACGTCAGGCATGTCCATCAACTCCGTCAAAACAGTGCTTTTCCCAGTGGGACTTTCTTTTAAGAGAGTTCCTTTCTCAGATTCCAGATAACAATAAGTGATAGCTCCACTTCCCGTACTGATCCTATTCGGACATTTACTTGTTAAAAAATAATCTTTTTCAGGCATTTCCAATTCGGAAACTTCTTGCAACTGTGGCTCAAAAATAAATTCGGGATATACGATTTTTTCATTCTTGCGTTCCAAAGTGATAACTATTGGATTTGCAGAGAAATTTGCTTTTACAAAATTGAGAGCATAGGTTCCTTCTTTTAATTTCACTTCAAATTGATCTGTCGTGATTTCGTAAGCTTCGTTATTTACATATAATAAATAAGGAGCCTGGCCCTCTACTACCAAAACAGGATCACTCATTCTAAGATAGAAAAAAGGAGCTGATGTAATAAGGAGTAAGAGGATAAGTCCGAAAATGATTTTGGTTCTCTTGAGCATAGTTGATGGTTAAGCGCAACCTAGTTCTGCGATACAAATCTTGCTGATAGTTGCAGGGAGGGTCTCTCCCTCGGCACAACCACGATTGGCACCTAGAATATAATCAAAGTGCACGGTATCTCCCCATTCTTCTCCCCATCGCCAACCATACTTTTTGGCCGTTATTGCAAATTTTGCTATAACTGTTTTGCCCTTTGTCGCGGTAACATCAAAGGCAAGTCCTGAACTGTGAGCAGAATAACGAGCAGGTTCGTCATAGCAAACACCATATTTAAAATAATTCTCTCTAAGTACTGCTTGATAAGCTTCAGTACGGAACATACTGGTAATTTGGATACTATCTCTAACTGTAGGATTGGCTTTATTATCTGCTTGCCATTGAGCAAAAATAGTCTTAAATGAATCAGCTGCTGGTTTTCTTAAATAAGGAACTAGGCTTGCTCTGCTTTTTTCCTGAATCTTAATCCCCAATGAATCCAAATCCAACTTCTCCAGCTTATCCGCTCCGCTGCACCTACTAACATCATTCAGAGCAGGATCGGCGCTACAGGATTTTGATGGAGTGCCGGGAGTCCCGGGGGTGCCGGGAGTCCCAGGGTCAGTGTTATTTGAAGAATCGGGATCAGGAGTCACTCCGTACTGCTTCGTGCTGTCGTAGGTGGGAGTGATAGCTTGAGTAGTAGTACCTGTTGTTATAAAACCAGAGGATTCTAAGTTATTACACATAGCTACGATATCAACAGGAATAAGGTTGGTAACAGAGGCCGTCTTTGCTATCACCGTGTTTTCCTTGGCATACTCACAGAGAATCGTCATGCTATATGGGAAAATGTTGAGAAATGCCATCGCTAGACCAATAATCCCTGCCAAAATCAACATGATAATAGGTTGGACCATGCTGCCTACACCAGCTTTGTTTGCTGCTTTTTGTGCTGTACTTCCTGCTGACATATTTTATTAAGCATTACTGGCTGGTGAAAGATTTCCTTCTGCAGCATTGGCGATTTTTGCCGTGGTTTGAATAACAGGTTCTTCAACAGCTTCCACACTAGGAAGCACGAAAGAGATATAAATAAAACCAAAAAAGATAGTCCAAGCAATGATCAAGAGAGCTCCTAAAAAAGGAATGAGAAAGATACCTAGTGTTACGATCACATATAATACAAATGGTAGCCATACGGCTGCTCCATCAATGTGCTTTTTAAGCTCTTCCCCTTTTTGACGCACCTTGTCGGCTACTTTCTTCTTTTTCCCTTCCGTATTCTCCCCCTCTTCCCCATTTTCAAGATCTTTATCATTCTCTTCTCTCTCCTTCTTCCTATCTGCCTCTTGCTGTGCTCCTTGTCCGGGGATATTGCCGGCTTCTTTGATTTGTTGAGCATTGTCGGTTCCCTTTTTCTCCTGTTCTTCACTGGGTGCTTCTTGAGTAGATCCTGTTTCTTCACTATTTGTAGGCTCTGATTCTGCTTCCTCGGGCCCTTCCATTGCTTCCTTGTCAGTAGGTTCTTGTTGCCCTGCTGGGCCGGATTCTTCAGCTTTACTTGAGGGAGCTTCCTCTTTGGAACTTGCTTCGCCTCTGGCAGGAGATGCTCCCAAAGGTCTAATTTGCTGGGCATTATCGGTGCCCTTGCCCGGTTCTTCAGCAGCTTGCTCTTGCGGTAGCCCAGTTCGTGGATCGGAACCATTGTTTGGTGCTGAGCTAGTTGGTGAGGATGTTTCTTGTTGCGGCGTGCTAGCCTCCGGCTCTTTTGGAGATTCTTCTGGAGCAGCAGGTCTTTCTGCTTTAGAGCCTTTTCTTCTGTCGTCACTTTTATCTTCTCGCTCTGGGTTAGTCTTGGGGGCGGCTTTTTCAGGATGATCTTTTAGCTCTTGCTGGTTGTCGGAACCTTCTCCGTCCTTTTTTTTAGGCTTTTCCTGCTTGGCATTGTTACTTGATTCTTGAGACTCAGTTTGATTTTCTACCGTATCAGAAGAGGACTGCTCGGCTTGATCAACTATCTTTGAAGCAGGCACTTTTTGTTTACTTTCAAATACAAACTCAACTGTTCCTCCATCTTCAATATCTATTGACTCACCGTTTTTAACTTTCTTATCCTTAGATGTATCCGATTGCTTCTCTAAAGGAACTTTTTTCTCTTCTCCTGGTTTTACTTCGTTTTCGTCTGACATGGGTAGTGGTAAGTGAATAGTGGATAGTGATTAGCGATAGATTTTATTCACTAAGCACTGTATGCCATCTTATCTGGCGTCGAAGCCCTCTGCTTCCTTTTTCATTTTCAGCAGCTCTTCTGGGTTTGATGTAACAACCTTATGTTCGTTGTAAGAAGAGATAACTTGAATAGCCACATGCTTATCTCCGGCGAAGAAGATTCCATCTCCTTGTTGAGCATTGAGTAAGTAGTACTCTTCCTGCTCGGTTAAATTAAATACTTCTTTCAGTCCCACAATAGCCGAGTCAGCTTGTTTCAAAAGTAGGCGCATGGCCGAGTTGTTGATGATAGGTTTGCCAAGATCGCTTTTCATAAAATCATCCACGTCCTGAGTGATGGTGGTAACTCCAAGATAATATTTACGTGCACGCTTGACCAAGCCGTGTAAGAAACGGGCAGAGTCTTCGTGTTGCATCAAACTCCAAGCTTCATCGATTACCATAATGCGGCGTTTCAATGAACTGCGGACTCTGTTCCAAATGAAATTCAAAATAACATAAGTGGCGGCCGGTCGTAGTCCATCATCCAGATCACGAATGGAAAAGACGACCATCTTGTTATCCAAAGATATGTTGCTGGGTTTATTGAAAATTCCGCCAAAGATACCGGTCGTATACTGGCTGATACGGTTGGCAAGTGAGTCGCAGCCCTTGGTGTTCTTGAGCACATCTTCCAAGTCTTCCATGGTAGGAGACTGAATCTCTCCCGGATTTTCAGTTTCCATGGTAATCCCTTTGAGCTTATAAGTGTCCATAATGGCTTTGTTGATCAAAGCTTCTTCTTCGTGAGTCATAGTTCCCAGCATCACTTTCATCAGTCCGATCAAGGCGATCACGTTACTGCGCAAAAGGTCTCCGGGTTGTTCCTCTTCTCCCTCGAGAGCTTGTGGGAGATCAAAGGGGTTGATGCGATATTCGGAATTGAGCGAAACTTTCAAATAACTTCCACTAACCATTTCACAGAGAGCTTTGTACTCGTTTTCGGGATCGATCACGATCACGTCTGCGTCCAGCATCATACTGCGCAGAATCTCCAGTTTCACCGCATAAGATTTACCGGCACCGGAAGTAGCGAGTACTACCTCATTGGCATTTGGTAAATCGAAACGGTCAAAAATTACTAGTGAATTATTGTGACGATTTAGTCCGTACAAAATTCCCTTATCTGAACTCAGCGAAGAAGAGGTAAAAGGGAAAGTGGTACTAAGTGGTTCAGTATTCATGTTGCGAACTACATACAATTCATCAGTGGCATAAGGAGCAGAAGCATTAAAAGCCTGTTCACTGCGAGCATGAGCATGTTTGGTCATGACCATCTTTCCTCCCAGTAAGCTCTCCAGTTGTTTCCCAAATTTCTCCAACTGACCTTTGTTTTTGGAATAAACCGTGAAGTACAAAGCGTATTGAAAAAATTTCTCAGTGCCTTGTTGTAATTTATCACGCATCTCTTCGGCGTCACGCATCGCGACTTCGAGAGCCGGATCGCGCACACGTCCCTTCTCGGCATTGATCGAGATACTGGCTTGCATCTGCGCTACTTTGTTACGTAAGCTTTTGAGGATGGTTTGTGAATCGGTAGGGTAGATGAACATGGAAATATCCATGGTCACATCAAAATTGATAACCGGTGAGAGCCAATTGGTTTCGAGATAACGAGGATAAGCAAAAACCACATAACTTGCGGCGTAAAGATTATCGAGGCGAAAATGATCGTACTCAAACTTCATACTACTGGGAGAAATCAGATCTCGTATGGAAGCGAGTCCTTCATTGTAAACTTTTTCCGCTTCCTTCAGGAGACGAAGCTCGTCCTGAGAATGGGTAGCAGTGTCAGTCTCTGTGCCTGCTACTTGCTCAGTCTTTTGGGTAGCTTTCTTCTTCTTGCTTCCTAGTATGCCGTCCAAGAAACCTGCTAACTTTCCCGGTTTCTTTTCTTTGGCAAGATTCTCAACTTTTTCGGTGTTACTTTTCTCGGCGGCGGTTTTCTTTTTGGAAAACATAACAATTATTCGTTATCTTCTAATTCCTCCTCCTGGTCAATCGGAGGAGCTTCTACATTGAGGCTGGACAGGTCTGAGATTTTTTGATTGAAGGCTGTCACCGGATTGTGTACTTGGTAAAGCATGGTGATCAGCTCATAAGTATTCAGTCTGTGAACATTCAAACCACAACGAATCAATCCTTCGCGAACACTATTTACTCTTTGATTGAGACCTTTCTTGAGACTTTCAAACTCTTTTTCTCGTAGCTTCAGGTTCTGGATAGAGTCTGCGGTATTGAGCGCGCTCACAAATTTGGCAAAAGGGTTGATCTTGCTAGTACGCATGGGGTCATGTGAAACAATCACATAAAAACGTTTTTCCATGATGTCGGCCAACTCGACCAGTTTTCCGATATATTCGTTGTATTCGAAAGTCTGAGCTTGCAAGCGGGGGTCTTTTTGATTCTTGGCAATCTCGGTCATGTTTTCCAAGTAACCATCAATGTCCAACTTACGAGATTTGATCAAAATCTGAATCGGAAACTCCAGTGAGTTTAGAAATCCCTGATAAGAATAAATAATAGTGTTTTGTTCGCGTTCAGACTTGAGGTCAAAATTCACAGAATCAACTTCCAAGACAGCACGTACGCCGCCGTCCTTCAAAACCATGATATTATCCTTGACTTCCGCTAGCTTGAGATAGATCTGTGTAGCGGCTTCCTGATCCTGTTTTTTTTGTTTTACTGGCATTTTGAGTTGTGATATTAGTTGAAAGCTTTTTCTCGGCAATACGATGCGAATCTACGAATGAATCCGAATGCCACGAATACCATAATTTAATCTCTTAATTATAGCAGAAAAAGGCTTAGGATACAAGGGGGAGACCACTTTCGGGCCTCGGAACTGGGAACTCGGGGGGGGCAGAACTATGATTTTCATGATTTCCGCCAAAGGCGGATGAAAACTATGATTATTAAGAAACACTTCCAAGGAAAGTGCCTTCTAATCATAGTCTATCATTTAATCTGCGTAATCAAAGTTCTAGACTTCCCCAAGCCAGTGGAAGTCCCAAAGAGAGGTCTTTGGCCTGTAATAATCTCGTGACTATTAAGAAGCACCCTAAACCCTAGACCCTGATCCCTTTCTTCCTCAACTAGTATAGCCCGCCGCACAGGAGTTTCCCCTTCGACAAGCACACATTGGGCTTAAGCCCAATGTTAGCGTAAAGAGTACCCATTAAGAGTATCTCGTCTGCGGCGGGCTTAGCCATTTTGTGAGTTATTTCCCCTTCAAGCTCTTCTCC
The DNA here is from genome assembly GCA_028704165.1 of Candidatus Altimarinota bacterium. Lineage (GTDB taxonomy): Bacteria > Patescibacteriota > Gracilibacteria > RBG-16-42-10 > JAQVLK01 > JAQVLK01. The sequence goes on from JAQVLK010000001.1 coordinate 54,770, forward strand.
ACCTTCCCCCTCGTATCCAAAATCTTAGCTAATTCATCAAGTTGTCCCAGTTTACTGGTGTCTTTTTCTAATTTAGCGCGTTGTTTCTTGGCACGTTCTGAGCGTATGCGAGCCAATTCCTCCATATCTTTACCTGACAGCCAGATTTCTCCGCTGCCTTTTTGCCAGCTACGACTGCGGGGGCGTAAGAGGAGTAAAATAAGAGCTCCCAAGTACTGCAAAAACGTCAGTCCCTGAATCTTAATAAAGACCACAGCAATGGTGATAGCCACTACCCCTAAGACAAAGGGATAAGAAAGTGGTGCCTCGATCAGCTTCCAGAGCAGCCAAGATATCCCGCCGCCGCAGACCGCTATGATGGTCTGTTTGATCGTCAGTGGCCCAATGATGGTATCTTCACGTTGAACATTTTGGGGAACTTTGTATTGCATGGTATGGACCAATGTTAGTATTTGACCTTCGCATTTCCTCCCAATCTTCGGACACTCTCTGTGTTAATTTCTGTACCCACAACTCTTTTATTTGTAGCGTTATTTGTTATGTATTGCTCAAATCTCTGTTTCGCAAGAACCTTTTGATTAATAGTCTTGTCCTTTTGCTCTGCTTCTGTTAAAAATGCCCAACGTACGCCAGGATCCTTGTCTGAGTCCAAACGTTTCTTTAAACTTTCTAATTCTCCTTTGGTCCAGAAGCTAAGTTCGTCCTTGATTTTCTGTTGTATGTCAGCTACCGCTGTCGGTGTTTGATCGATATTAAGACTAGCAGCCTCACTAGCTTTTGTTGTGTTTGTGATTAATTCAGCCTGAGCAAGCAGTTTTCCAAGACCACGTTCAACCGTATTAGCTGGTGCAGATCTAGTACCATCTCCTTTTCTGGAATGTAGCTGACGGCGTTTCTCCTTGTCTAGTTGACGGTTCGTACTCGTGTTTACTTCCATATCGCGAGTAGCTTGATCGCGTTTCTCTAAGTCAGCTGCCGCATTTGCGCCTTCAGTAGCAGAAGTCTTTGTACCATCCGCATTTATGTAACGGCCTTCCATAAAGAGAGCTTCATCTCTTTTGATGGCGTCTGCAACAGAGATGTTGTCTCCCATGCCATTCATTCTCATAAATTCCTTGAAAGCTTTCATCATCTGTTTCTCATTGGGATTTTCGATGCCGTTACTTTGAAGATCAGCCTTGATGTTTTCAGAAAAATCTTTCAGAGAGAGCAAACCACTATGAAAAGCTTTGAATTCTTCGGCGACACCCGCAGCCATATCGAGAGAGATATCACCCCTGACAGCTAACTGTTTCAATCCAGCTGCCATCGTCTGCGCATTGTCTTGGTTTTGTCCCAAACGTCTTATAATAGCAACTGCGTCACCTCTACGACCACTATCGATTGCCAGTTGTAACAAGTTATTATCCAAGATTTCCTTGGAGGATAGGTTTTTATATCTTTCAGAGGCCTTTCCTACTTCGGTTTCCAAATTAGCTCTTTCTTGTGCGACCTTATCTCCAGGGATTATGCCAACTCCTTGCTGTTGGATCCATCCTCCTGCAATAGGAATCTTACTCAATCCTTTTCCGATGGATTCTGCTGCTCCGGTTACTTTTGATCCAATCATACCAGCTCTATTGTCGTGCATGATCTCGAGATTGTGTTTGCGTTGTTCATAGAAATTCTTAAATCCTTTCCCAATATCTTTCACCGTAAGTCCATTGCGGAGTCCGATCTTTTTACCAATTCCTCCTCCAGGGACACCAACATCCATTCCCCAATTCAATGTAGCTTTTTTACTCAAGAATCCCACGGTCTTCTTTCCCGCTCCACTAAACTTCTCCGCAATGCCGTCGATTGCTCCGATATCTGATTTCATGGAACTGAAAACTCCCATCCAGATACAGGCGAACATGAAGAGCATCAAAATAAAATCATTCAATTGTACTACATTTGCACCACCTATAGGAACTCCTCCTTGTACCAAGGGAGTATTGAGAGACTGACTGAAACTATTAGAGTTTCCTGTGTAAATGTCCTCAAAACGTCTCCAAATCATAATTCCAACTGTTAAGAAGAACGCCATTTTAATATGCATAAAGGCGTACTTGAAGAAATTCTCTTTCCATTTATCAGCATAGGATTTGAGTGGTTGTACCGCTTGGCCGACAAAGAAAATGGGTGAAGTGATTGTTAGAAAAATCAAAGCAATTGTTCTTGTTAGTAGTATGAATAAAATTCCTAAGTAGGCAATAACAATACCTATTAACAAGAAAACCATAAAGGCCGCAGACAGCATTAGAGACAGACTACCTGTAGCAACAGTAGAATCTGCGCTGATTTGCGCGCCAATTTTTGATACATCTTGGACTTTAAATATTTGCAGTAAATGACATGGTAAACTTCCTTGTTCTACTCCCTCCAGAACGCCTGTTCCAAAAATACAGCCTTGGTTCGTCATCCCACTTCCGTGTGGCCCCATCCCTCCAAGTTGGTAGATAGCAGCTTCTACGATGTTAGCAAAATCCAAAACGATTCCCACAAAAAGACTAGAGAAATTTACAGCAATGACCATTATAATAAGCTTCGGTAGGTTCTGCTTGATACCGTAATTGTCTTTTTGTATCCCTAGTATACTGCTGCCTGCCATTGCCAACAGAGCTATGATAAAAGCGATATTTAGGAAATTACGAATGTCTTTCCAAGTAGTTATAACGGGTTCCGAGCTATATCCTGCATTCATTTGATCGAATAACCAAGAAACTATACGTATCTCAGCAGACAGCAGAGCTGCAAGAATAGAGCCTATTCCCCCCAAAACATATAGCATCATTTTAGTAAACCAGTTTCCCTTTTGGGTACCTGGTAGCTGCGAAGATATGTCTGATTCAGAAATGCAGACTGTGTCGTTTAGGTGTTCTTTATAAACATTGAGATAGTTAGCATAAATATCTTGTTGTTGATTTTTGGCACTTACAAAGTTTTTCCAGTTGTCATTTTCTAGGACAGTTGGCCAGGTTCTTGATAGAGGGTCTCTAGGCCAATTCATTCTCTGAATCATAAGAGCCTTCCCGCTCTTGTCACAATCATCACCCGACCACTCTTTTCTTGCCCAATCGTAAGCAACGCCAGATGATGCTCTTAAGTCAAACACTGTGCCTGACAAGTCCCATGAATTAGCGATAGTATGCTTCTCCTTATTAGCAGTCTCCATGTAAGAGCTTTTGCTAATGGTGACGGTCTGTTGATCAACGCCAGTACCAATAAGCGGTTGATAAATATCACTATCCATATCTCTTAGTTCCAGCGTAATACTTCCTCTTTCCTTGCCATTTTTCCATATGACTTCCACGGGTATGTCTATATAATAACGCAATACAGGATTTGGGCCTTGGTTGTGTATGTCAGCGTAGCTACCATAATATCCTCTTTCACTACCTAATCCGGCAGAAAAATTAACATTGTTTATAAGTGAGTGAGTCTTGACAGTGGGAGCTTTAAGGATAACTTTCTGGAATTCTGCGCCAATTTCTTTTATTTCTATGCCAACTGTTGCAAACTGAGAGAATGAGGTGGAGGGCATCGCTAAATAAGCCGTTACAGTGATTTTGCCAGACTGAGTTTCTTCTGCTGCGAGAGCTGCTTGAGGAGTCCCAGCTGTTAGCAAAGAAGCAGCTACGAGTACAGCGCCCATTACCAGCATAGACACCTTGCGGTAAGAATTTTTGATATTTGTTTTGAACATAGTTTTGGTTGAAGTGCCAAATAAATCAGCTAATTATAACAGATTAGCGGCTAAGAAACAATCTTACAGTAGGAAAAGACAGCCTTATGAGCAGATTTTGATTTCACAGGGTATGTATCTTTGTAGCATCTAGTAAACAAATAAGACGGCAGGAACGTAAACTTGATAAAACAGGGTTTATGTGGTATAGTTTAGGAAGAATAGCTAGTTCCTTGACAACTCGGAGATGATATGTTATCGTAAAGCTACGATTAACTTTGATTAGCTATGTTGAATAAAGTACTAGATAAATTATTTGGAGACTTGGATACACATGAGAAAGAGCATCGAGATAATTTGATAGCTAAGAGGCTAATCCCTGTGGATGCTAATGGAATTCCTATTAAAAAGGAAACAAAGGAGGTAGAAAAAGAAGAAAATGATCTTCGTGTTCATTCTCGTAACTTGTTGAATTTCAGGCTTTTGCAAGAGCCTCGTCCAATTGTTGCCAATACAGGACAAACAGTGTTGGTTCGTCGTCAGCCTTGGCCTCAGAGAATTGCAAATGCATTAGGCGTCAATTTTATGAATGTTCCAGATAAAATTGTAGCAGTTTTTTCTGGAGAGACCGCTAATAGGAAATCGAATTATGGTGCGTTAGATAAAATTGATAATCCACAGCCAGCTCTTGTGATAGAAACGGAGGATAAATATGAAATTTCTAAGGGAGAACCACTCTATGTCAGACTTTATGTAAATTATGTCTTGGATCTTTGTCAAGGACTAAAGGATCAAAAAGAAAGAGCTAAGTTAGCTAATTATTACAAGTTTAAGTTTAATGACCATTCAGAGTGGCAAAGGGAGGTAGCTTTGCAAATAAGCGATAAGTTAGAAGAGCTCATTCATAAATATTCTAAAGATGGTCATGGAAGTAATATGCTTATGGCCGATGTAATTACTGCTGAAAACAAGCAAAAAATTCAACAAGAGTTAAGAGATTTTCTACAAGGGACAGATAGGGAAGGAGCCTGTAGTCTGCTGAGTATCCCTAGAGATACTAGTGTGACATTGGAACAACTTGATAGGACCGCCTTGGACAAGGCTATCCTAAAAAGAACAGGAGGCAAGTCTTTGGAGGAGTATGTTAGAGAGCAGTGCACAAGTCAAGGCGAGGAAGATGCATATGATCCAGAAATTGGAGAGAAGCTCACAGCTACTATATTAAAATCGACTGAAGGAGACCCAGAAAAAATCTCCCAAATTACAGGAAAAAAATCTCTAGAGAAATACGTGCGAGCGAATTCAATAAGGAAAGGAAAGAAGGGAGTATATGATCCCGTGGCTGGTCAAAGAATGACAGACACTATTATGAGAGAGGCTAGGGCAGAAATCTCTGGAGAAGTTAGAAATCCTTCTAATTCCAGGGATCTTGATATCTACAATCGTAGTACGCAATCATAATAGAAAATGCATATCATCTAGTAAGTCTATCCGATCCTGATTAGTAGTAAGTACTGATTGGAATCGGGTAGACTTTGGTAAATAATAATTTTTCTCAGCTTCTTTGTAGAAAAGGAGCTGAAGGAGGAGTCAAAAATGACTACATTACTTTGTATTGCAATTTTTGTTGTATTTGTTGTCGAGAGAACCATGGCAGCTCGTTTTGCTGCCAAGAAGGCGGGGCTGGATTCAATCAGAGGGTTAATTCCGGATCCTAATGACAGAGCTTTGCAAGAAAAAAAGGATAAGGCAACTCTATCAACAGGGTTAGCTGTTATCCGTTTTTTGCGGGTTGGTCTTCTGGTGTGCGGTTTTATTCTTTTGAATAAGCTGGACCTCGGGATTCTGCCAGGGATGAAGTCTGTAGCAAAAGGAGTATGGCCATGGATTAGATTGATGATAATGAAGGCGTTCTTTGCATCCTTCGTTATTTCATTCTTCTGCATGCTGTTCTTCAAAAGGGGCAGTAAGCGGAAATGGGCAATGGCCATCTGCGCATCAACTCTGGGTGCATATATCTTTTTTGGATATTGTATTCCGACAGGCTTCGATGATGCTCATGCCAAGGGCACCGTCACCCTAGAGAAATCCAAGGACGCTACCGACAACGCAGTCTCTGCCTACAGGAGTAGCTCCGCAGCCACTGATGGCTGCGCGGTCAACTCGGCGGACGGCATCGCACGGGCAATTGCCCGAGTGATCGAAGCCCACGGGCAGGCCCTGGATGGTGAGGTGCAGAACACTGCCCTCGCCAACCTGCGAGCTCTAGATGCCAGAGCACAAAGGTATATTACCGACCTTTACAAGGCGAAGAAATGGCAAGGATTGGCTTATTCCGACGCGGTTGGGCGGCTCTATCGCGAGCTGGCCCGAGCTCGCGATCTGACCGAAGATGCAGCCGGATCTTTGGCTGCGGCACGGATGCTGCAGCAGATTGAAATTCGAGCCTCATTCTCCAATCTCGGCCGAGATTGGGCCGAGATCAAACCGGACTGGGCTGACCCAGATCCGGCGGTGGCATTTACGCCGCCATAACCAAAGTCACCTGAAACCCGATAAGCCCTTCCGAGTAACACTTGGGAGGGCTTATTTTCTTACCAAACAAAAAAACAGAAAGATTGTTTTTTGGAAAGATGCTCGCTATACTGGAGCCATGAAAATAAAAAGGTTTAAACAGGTCTGGAGTCCATTTTTACTAGGAGTATTACTTATGCTTCAGATAGTTATTTTTGCTGTACCTACCTATGCTGTGGACCCTGGTCCGGGAACATCTACATTTGATAATGTAGACTTAATGGTTCCCATACCAACTTTCGAAGATAACACTCAAGCGGAAAGAACATATATTCCTGCCAATGAAGGAGGGTACCTATTAAATTACCTTAATTTAATAGTCGTCTGGACATCTTCTATCCTCGGTATGATCTGTGTCGGTGTTTTTATTTTCTCTGGATTTCAAATCATGGCCAATTTCGGGAATACCGGAGTAGTAGACCAGGCCAAAGAGCGTATCCTAAATGCTGTTTTTGGCTTAATCCTGCTGATTACAATGGCATTACTCTTACATACTATTAATCCTGGTTTTTTTCGTTGGGAGGGGACTGGAAGTACAGGTAGCGGAACAGGGAAAACCGAGGTTCGAAGAGAAGAAGTGACATTATCTGGCTATGGGACGGCTTTTTCTTCCATGCCAATCGCATGCAGTACTGCCTATGGGCAAGCTTGGAATTCCATAGCTGTTAAAGAACAGGAAATTAGAGCTAGAAATGGTGTCAAAGATGTCCGTTGTCATAGTTTTGAATATAGATATATTGAGAGTTCCACAGCAGATGAAAAAATTTGTCGCGTAAGTGCTTCTATCCTCTGTGATATTACTGTGGAAATTTAAACTTGATACTTTCTAAAGAAACTGCTACCATTCCCGAAAATAGCTTCTTAAGGAACAATTGACATGGGACCACAACGAATAGGGAATGATGCGAATAAAGGACGGGACCATTGACCTCTGACTTGAGGGAAACAAAGCATTCAGCATTCGTCTCAGGGCAAGCAACAAACGACAGACAACAGTAGAACAAGAGAAAATCCGCCTAGGCGGATAACAATTAAGCCATTCCGACCATTCTAGCCAGTAATGCAGTTCCGCCAAGGCGGATCAGTAATACAGTAAATACAATCCTACTGAACCACTGTTTCTCCCATTCAAAATTTAGTTAACCTCTACCCTAGACCCTCATCCCTTTCTTCCCCAACCATAGAACGTAAAATTTAATTTATGAGTAATATCAAAGATTATAAAATCGCCACCCTCGGTAGCCATTCAGCTCTACAAATTTTGAAAGGTGCCAAGGACGAAGGTTTTGAGACGATTGCGATTTGCCAAAAAGGACGTCGTGAACCCTATGAAATGTTTCCGGTCGCCGATCAGATTATCGAAGTTGAAACTTTTGAAGACTTTTTTAAGATCGAAGAAGACCTCAAAAAACAAAACGCGATCTTGGTACCACATGGTTCCTTGGTCGAGTTTGTCGGACCCGAGAATATCGAAAAGATCAGTATGATGCACTATGGAACACGCGGGATTATCAAATGGGAAAGCGACAGGGTAAAAGAGCGAGAATGGCTCAAGAAAGCCGGCTTAAAGCTTCCAAAGATTTTCAAAACACCGGAGGACATCGATCGTCCGGTGATTATCAAGTTCCACGGTGCCGGTGGTGGAAAAGGTTATTTCTTGGCAAAGTCTCCGGAAGAATTTTACGAACGTTACGCCAAGCAAGGTGGCGATAAAAAATATGTGATCCAAGAATACATCGTCGGTGTTCCGATTTATTCTCATTTCTTTTATTCCAAACTGACAGGCCAGATTGAGATCATGAGTTTCGATAAGAGGTATGAGAGTAACGCGGATAGTATCGGACGCATCGCCGCCCAGGATCAAATGGATGTTGATATCCAGACCAGCTATACGATCGCCGGCAATATCCCGATCGTGATTCGTGAGTCTCTTCTATCAAAGATAATTGAAATGGGGAAAAACGTGGTCAAGATTTCTCAAGAGATCGAACCCGGTGGTCTCTTTGGTCCTTTCTGTCTCGAAGCTGTGCTCGACAATCAGCTTGAATTTTATGTTTTTGAAATCTCGGCCAGGATCGTGGCTGGGACAAACCCTTATACCAACGGCTCTCCTTATACCTGGCTCAAATATGATGTGCCGATGAGCACCGGCAGGAGGATTGCCAGGGAGATTCGGGAGGCGATTGAAACGGGGAGGCTGGAGGAAATCCTCAACTAACACTGGGCTTAAGCCCAGTGTGTGCGAAAATACGAATATCTGGCAATCCTCCTGCGATTTCGGTTTTTGTGCTATTCTACAAACGTCACCCTCCTACGCTTTTTGTTCCTCAAAAGCTACGGCGAGGTAAACTTATCACTAACCACTAATCACTAATTCATGATATACAAAGAAGACATCCAAAAAACTTTAGCAGCTTACGATACTAGCAAGATCACCATTGCCTCCCTTGGTGGACATAGTGCCCTCGATGTTTGTGAAGGTGCCAAGAAACTGGGATTTCGCACACTGGTGATAGCACGCAAAGGTAGAGAAAAGACTTATAGCAAGTACTACAAAACACGTGGTGCTAAGGGCTGCGCCACGTCGTTCGCGAACGAGCGTGGCTGTGTGGATGAAGTTATTGTAGTAAATGATTTTAGTGATTTGATCAATAGTAAGGTTCAGGAGAAGTTATTAAGAATAAATACTATTCTCATTCATAGTCGCTACTTCTGGGTTTACTTCGATTTCGAGAAGGTTGAGAACGAATTAAAAGTTCCAATTTACGGTACGCGTGAAATGCTGAAGCTGGAAGAACGTGATGTCGAGAAAAATCAGTATTATCTACTGCAAAAAGCTGGGATTCGTATCCCGAAACTTTATGCTTCTCCGGCCGAGATTGACGGCATGGTAATCGTGAAGGTCAATGAGGCAGCGCGCGGTTATGAGCGAGCCTTCTTTTACGCTAGCAGCCCAAAAGACTTCGAGAAAAAATCACAAGAATTGCTAAAAGCCGGCACAATTACTAAAGAAGCCTTGGACAAAGCGGTCATTGAAGAATTTATCCTCGGTGCGCAAGTCAACTTTAATTATTTTTATTCCAATCTAACAGACGAATTGGAATTGATGGGGACTGACACTCGTCGCCAAACCAGCTTGGATGGTTATCTGCGCTTACCGGCCGACGAGCAGCTCGAAGTTTTGAAAATCAAGAAACCAAAACTGATTGAAACCGGACACATGACCTGTACCACCAAAGAGTCCTTACTCGAAAAAGCCTTCGATATTGGACAAAAATTTGTCGACATGAGTAAACACGAAGTTCCTCCGGGTATTATCGGACCCTTCGCTTTGCAAGGTGCCGTGGCTGCCGAAGATGGCAATGAAGAAATCGTGATCTTTGATGTCAGTATGCGTATTCCGGGAAGTCCCGGAACTCGTTTCACACCCTATACCTCCTATCTGCACGGTCGTCCTGTGAGTTACGGTGAGCGCATTGCGATGGAGATTAAATTGGCGATTGAGGAAGGAAAACTGAATGAGGTCTGTACCTAAAACGTCTTGAACTATGATTCTTTTGATTAAATGATGGACTGTGATTAAAATACAGATAAAATTGCTGCCGAATAGGCCATCCGAACACTCTGATTTTCCAATCAGGGTAATCCTTTTATCCTTTTAATCAAGGGCATGTCACAAATTTACGTCATCGATCTCGGCGGTCAGTATGCACATCTCATCGGAAATCGTGTGCGTAGGCTCGGTGTTTATGCCGAGGTGCGTAGCAACGATTGTAAGGCATCCGACCTGCAGGATGCTCAGGGGATTATTTTGTCCGGCGGGCCCAAAGGGGTCAAAGAAGAAGGAGCGCCGGAAATTGATCATGAGATTTTCCAGCTTGGTAAGCCGGTGCTGGGGATTTGTTACGGACATCAGATGATGGCTCATTACTTAGGTGGGGAGATTGGTACTGAGCGTGAATATGGATTTACGGATTTCAATATTTCCAAAAAAGATTCCCAGCTCTTCCAGGGCTTGGATGCCAAGCAAGTAGTCTGGAACAATCACGGCGATGCGGTCGTGAAGCTTCCAATTGGATTTGAAAAGACCGGCAGTACGGAGACTTGCGAATTTGAAAGCATGGAAAATGTGGAGCAGAAACTTTACGGTGTGCAATTTCATCCGGAAGTCAGTCACTCTGAACATGGGATGAAACTGCTTGAGAATTTTGTGCTGGGAATTTGTAAGTGTGAAAAGGATTGGTCGATCGCAAATTTTCGCGAACGCATCGAACAAGAGATCAAGGATTACGTCGGCGCACAAAAAGTCTTTCTCCTAGTCAGTGGAGGTGTCGATTCGACCGTCTGTTTTGCGCTGCTAAATCAGGTCTTGGGTCCCGAGCGCGTTTACGGTTTGCATGTTGATAGCGGTTTTATGCGTCAGGATGAGTCTGAGAAAGTGAAGCAGATGTTCGCAGAGATAGGTTATGACAACCTCCATATTTATGATGCCAAAAACAATTTTTTAAAAGCCGTCGGCTCTGCTACTGAACCGGAAGAAAAGAGGCGGGCAATCGGAGAAGAATTTATCCGAGTGGCAGCTTTGGCAACGAGCGATTTGGAGCTCGATCCGGCCGAGTGGATCCTGGCGCAAGGAACTATTTATCCGGATACCATCGAATCCGGTGGCAGCAAACACGCTGACAGGATCAAAACTCATCATAACCGCGTGGACGGTATCCAAAAATTAATCGCGGCCGGCAAGTTGCTCGAACCGATTAAGGATCTTTATAAAGATGAAGTACGCGAGCTTGGTATCAAGCTGGGGCTGCCCGAGGAGATGATTTATCGTCATCCCTTTCCGGGGCCGGGACTTGCTGTACGCACTTTGTGCGCACAGCAAAATGAAAAATTAAAAATTAAAAATGATCCGACATTGATCGATATCGTTGGCCCCGAAATATCTGCCCAAATCCTGCCCGTCAAAAGCGTCGGAGTTCAAGGTGACGCACGCAGTTATGCTCACCCGGCCTTGCTCGAAGTTACGGAAATTGACTGGGACAAACTGGGGAAAGTGTCGGTCAAAATTACCAACAGTATCCGTGAGGTTAATAGAGTACTTGTGAAACTTGCTGGAGACTCGGAGAACTTAGAATTGCAAGCTGCGACTCTCACAGAAGATCGACTGGACTTACTACGCGTGGCTGATCAGCTTTTCCATGACGAATTACGTAAGGCCGGTCTCTACCACGAAGTCTGGCAGGCGCCGGTTGTGCTGGTGCCGCTCGTGAACGAGCAGGGGGAGACGATCGTGCTACGTCCGATCAACTCGACCGAAGCCATGACTGCCAACTTCGCAAAATTGCCGCTTGATTTCGTGAAAAAAGTAGCCGCCAAGATCTTAAACTTAAAAGGTATCGGTCTCGTGGCTTACGATATCACCAATAAACCACCGGGGACGATTGAGTGGGAGTAAACCCGCCTCAGGCGGGTAATGCCAAAATCCCCAAAAGGGGGCCCTTTGGGCCAAATGTCAATCCGCCTAGACGGACCAGACAAGGCAGTTTTGGTGAATTAGAAAACTTGATACAAGCAACAAATCATTGTATCTTTCTCGCGTACATTCGGGGATCGTCTAATGGTAGGACAACTGGTTCTGGACCAGTTAATGGGGGTTCGAAACCCTCTCCCCGAGCCAGTCTTCGCTCTTCGACTGTGCCAAGGCTTTGGCTAGGCACGGCCAGTCTGTTTTTCCGGGGTATTCTTTTGATAAGAAGATAACAATTTAACAATAAGCGAAGCACAACAATTTTAACAATGGATGTTTTCCAGTATAATCACCCAGGCAGTATTAAAACAAAACGCGTGCCAGCATTTGAACCAAAAAAAATCAAAAAAGATTTATCTCAAGGCAAATCTAGGACACTATACACTGCAAGTGGCCGTGAATGTGCCGAGGGCACTGCTCGTCCTGCCTTCGGCTCTGAGGCTCAGGCTCGAAGAGAGCAAGCGAAGCGCACCGAAGGATTAAGAAAACGTGCTTCAGAGTTTGCGGAGAAAACTTTCCAGACTAGAAAGATTGGAACTAAGTTGCGTGAAAAATATACTTCACTCAAAGAACATCATCAGAGCTTGTCGCCTCGCAAACGTTTCTTGCGCTGGTTTTATTATTTGGCTTGGCTGATTTTATTGGGGATTGCGGTGGGGGTTGTCAGTTCACTTATTTTATTATTTGTAGCCGTCGTGGGTTTGCCATCAGCCGAAGAGTTGGTAGCCAAGACGGTGGCGGCCGAGAGTACCAAAATATTCGATCGTAATGGAGAGCTACTTTATGAAGTACACGGTGATGAAAGGCGTACGGTGGTCACCTTGGATGAGGTTTCTCCTTATTTGGTCAAGGCGACTTTGGCGGCGGAAGATGATGAGTTTTATCTACATCCGGGCTATGACTGGAAAGGTATTGCGCGCTCGGTATATATCATCGTGATCAATAAACTTACGGGCCAAGGTACGACCCTGGTGGGCGGCTCAACCATCACCCAACAGTTTGTAAAAAACGCATACCTTAGCCAAGAAAAACGTATCGTGCGTAAACTCAAAGAACTCATTTTATCACTCAAGCTGGAAGCTAATCTTAAGGATAAAGAAAAAAAATATATCAAGGAAGGCAAGACTCAAGCACACTGGATCGATTTTGAGATTTGCGATGAAGAGCAAGTTGGCATAGAAACCTGTCGCTCAAAAAATAAGATTCTGGAACTTTATTTGAACCGTATTCCCTTCGGAGGGACAGCCTACGGTGCGGAAACTGCCAGTCAGAATTTCTTTGCCAAGCCGGCCCAGGAATTAACCTTAGCTGAAAGTGCCACTTTGGCGGCTATTCCACAGCGTCCAACTTATTTCTCTCCGTATGGGTCACATATCGATGATCTGATGGCACGTAAAGAATGGATCTTGGGGCGTATGCTGAGTTTGGGCTATATCAGCCAGACGGAGTATGACAAGGCTATGAGTGAAGAACTGCATTTCGAACGATCACGTGAAGACATTATGGCCGCTCACTTTGTTTTTTATGTCAAAGAGTTACTGGAAGAAAAATACGATGAAACTCTTTTGCAGGCCGGTGGTTTGAGTGTTACCACGACCTTGGATTATGAATTGCAAAAAATAGCGGAAGAAAAAGTAGCCGCCGGTGCTGAAAAAAACACTGAACTAATCGGCGCCAGTAATGCAGCCTTGATAAGTTTGGATCCTCAAACCGGCCAAATTTTAGCCATGGTTGGTTCGCGAGATTTCTTCAACGAAGAAGTTGATGGTCAGGTCAATGTGACAACTTCCTACCGGCAACCCGGTTCTTCTTTTAAACCAATTACTTACGCAGAGGCCTTCCTGAAAGGTTTCTACCCTGCCAATGTGGTCTTTGATGTAGTCACGAATTTTGGGATGGGCTACGAACCGGAGAATTATGATGGCTTGGAACACGGAGCAGTTTCCTTACGGACTGCTCTGGCACATTCACTCAATATTCCCGCCGTGAAGGTTCAGCATTTGGCCGGAGTGGAAGACACCTTGGAACTTGCAAACAAGATGGGACTCAAAAATTTGGAGCGTTACCAATCTGAGAATTACGGCCTAAGTTTGGCATTGGGGACAGCTACGGTAAGGTTGATGGATTTAGCTTCGGCCTATGGAGTATTTGCGACAGGTGGTTATTATCATGAACCGGTGGCTATCTTGGAGGTCAGGGATTCGCGTGGTGAAGTGATTGAAAAATATGAAGAAAAAGATCCTTTGGCTACAGTAGTAGAAGAGCCGGTGCTGGATCCGGAAGTTGCCTACTTGATTACAGATATTTTGTCTGATGTTGCTGCTCGACCCGAAGGATGGGGCTACTTGAGCGTTGGTGGTTACAAGGTTGCTACTAAAACAGGAACTTCTACGAAACCTAAGCCTGGTACTGACAAACTTTATCCGAGCGATATTCTAACGATCGGTTATACGCCGGATTTGGTAACAGCCGTCTGGGCTGGTAATACCAATGGTGAACCGCTTTACATGAATGCTACCGGAGTTGGTGCTGCTGCACCAATTTGGAATGGGTTTATGAAAGAAGCTCTGCCCAAAACTGCCGGGACTGTTTTCCAAAGGCCGGCAGGCATCCAAGAAATCGCTGTCAGTAAAAGAACAGGATTTTTACCGGGAAAAAACACTTCTCCGGCAGATATTAAAACAGAAGTCTTTACCAGTTTCTCCAAACCGGAACGCAGCGATCAAGGATTCCAATCTGCAGTAGTTGATGCAGTGACTGGCAAACTAGCCACAGAATATACTCCACCTGCTTCGAGAGTGACTTATATTTGTGAGGACTATCACAGCATTTTATTCTATATAAATCAGGAAGATCCTCAGTACCAACGTTGGGAAACACGTGTCAGAGAATGGGCGAGGAAACAGCAGTTAACGGCTGGAGAAGAAAATATCAATCCTTTAGCACCGGTCAGGTATGTTGACTGTAGCGATATTCCGACTGAATATGATGACCTGCATACAGCACAGAGCTCGGAAGATATGCCGGAAGTCACTTTCCAAAAGCCATTTCCAGGAGGCAAAATCCAGCAGGGAGATAACTTAATTAAGCTTGGCATAGATGCTCCGGAAGGAGTCAGAAACGTTGAATTATACCTTGATAGTGAATTACAAAACACGCGTGCAGCAGGCGGCGAAGGAGAATATTGGCTCAGTATCCCTGATAGTTTTGCGCTGGATTCCTGGCACCAGTTGATGGTTCGAGTTTACGACCGCGTTGGGAATTTGGGCATAGCGATGGCGGAAGTGAGCGTGGTAGCTGATGCCGAACCGCCTACTATCAATATCTTGAGTCCGCAGGAGGGAGAGAGCTTCTTCCCTGGTGATCAATTGGAAATAAAAGTCCAGTCCATGGATACCGGCAGTGGCCTCACCGAATTGGAATTCACGATGGATGGGGCTTATCTGGGTACACTTGACCAGCCACCTTTTAATCTGGAACTTACTGTCCCCGAAAAAACCAAGACAGGCGAACACACTATTACTGTCAGAGCTTTTGATGCTGAGAGCAATGTTAGTCGACAGGATCTGAAGATTGAGGTGAAGAAGGCGGTGACGGAGGAGGATTAACAGAGGACAGTTGCTATATTGTTACATTGTTATCTTGTTAAAAAACACCTAACAATAGAACAACTCAATCCGCCTAGGCGGATCGGAACTCGGCGACCCTAGACCCTCTTACCCTAGTCCCTGTCTTGCCAATCCCTATCAAAGAATAATTACATGATTTTGCAAGCCTTTTTACTTGCCATTAAAGCTCATTCCTAAGTAACATGAGCTCGAAAGTTACGTAGCAATAAAAGAAATAAGTAGCTTTCCAAACAAAAAAACAAAATTAAAAAACGAACATGAACAAGAAAACTGGTTTTTTCTTAACCCTGCTGGCTTTTTTGCTGGCCCTGCCGAGCTCTGCCTTAGCGGGTGTTTTTGATGCACCTGAGGTGATCGAGGACACTGTGCAAGAAGAAGTGGCGGTAAATAGTAGGCCACTGGTGCTTGAGAATTTCATCACGGTTGATATGAGCCAATTTAAAGAGAAAACGGATGTTGATGCATTCTTGAAAACGGCCAAGGAATTCGAAATCGAAACTCTCCTAGTAGCTTTGCGTGACCCGGTGAGTGGCTGTGTTTATTACACTTCTCACGAGTACACCAGTAAATCTTGTTCAGGGTACGAAACCAGTAATAATATTGGCAGATACTTCTTCATGAATGCGGACAAAAAGGATTTTGAAGTGATCGTGGTTCTGCCGGCTTTTTATGACAAATACTACACTGAGCGTAAACCGAAGTATCAGATGCAGGCGCTGGATCTTGAGACCGGTTTAAAAGATTATGTTACTGGCTGGATTTCCCCTTATGTGCCACAGGGGTATAGACAAATCTTAGGTAATGCCAAGAACGCCGCGCTTGCTTATCAAAAATATATCGATGGCTTTGTTTTTAGTCATCTGTATTTTCCTGAGACCGGTGCTGATCTTAGTTATGCTGCTATCGCCAAGCTTAAAAAGACATATCCCTTAAGCGATTGGGAAAACTTAGCTCCAGGTACAGCAGATTGGGACACTTTCCTAAGCTGGCGTAGTGACCAGTTGGCAGAATTTTCAGGGCTCTTACGCAGAGTGGTTCGTCGTCTTTTGCCGGAGGCTCACGAATTTGGTGCCGTTTTCCCAAGTGAGTCCGCCGTGAGTCCTCGTGGTTATGTGATACATCCTGACAACGGTATTGATTTTCAGAAATTATCTCAGGTGGCAGATTTTCGTATTTACTTCAATCTGGATTGGCAAAACATGTCAGAACTAGATCCTCTCCCTACTATCAAGAACATTATTAACTTGATGGGTGTTTGGAATCCCGTTGTGACACCGATGCCAGTCTTATCTACCAGGAGGTCAAATTACGAGACAATTTTACTTGATGATGAATACGAGACTATGCTGAGCGAAATTAAGGCTTATATGCTAGATCAGTATCTAGGCTATGCTGTATTCTACGCCGATGAACCATGGACAGAGTTAAGCTTGGAGGAGCTAAATAATCTGGCCTCCGAACCTGAGCTGCAATTGGCCAGCTCAGCTAGTATTTTTTAAGTGTAACTAGCTTACACATATTTTAACTCAAAAGGCTGCCTTATTTCAGGGGTTTAGGTGGCTTTTTGAGATGGGACCACTACGAATCTACGAATGTATGATCCGAATAGAAGGTGGGACCACTACGAATGGGAATGATGCGAATAGAAGGTGGGACCACTACGAATGGGAATGATGCGAATAGAAGGTGGGACCATCACGAATGGGAATGATGCGAATAGAAGGTGGGACTATCACGAATAAAAACAGGGACTAGGGTAGAGGGTCTAGGGTGTTCCCAATCCCCTTGGGATGACTAGTATCTTGCACTTGCAGGCCAAAGGCCTCCCTTTGGGACTGACACTCAAGTTAATGGCTAGCCTGGCTGATGACAATTCCTCTGAGCGCCCCTAAGGGGACGCGAGTGGTTTCTCCGAGACTCGATCCGCCTAGGCGGACCGAGTCTCGAAAGTAGTCTGTTCTCTGTTGCTCGCACTTAAGTACTATATCCCCTCCTCGCCGCACAACTATTCAATATGTCTTTGGGACTGGTACCAAATAGTGTGGAATGACAAGCTGTAAAAGGCTATACTAAGTCATTAACCACACATGTTACAATGCAGAGACAAAAAATACCCCTCTGTCCTTACTGTGGCAAAAAGGAAGTAAATCGCCATGGGAAGAGCAAACAAAGGCGTGTTAGATACAGATGTAAGCTTTGCAAGAAGACCTTCTGTA
>JAQVLK010000024.1 GCA_028704165.1 Candidatus Altimarinota bacterium
ATTTCGGAAATGCGTGACCCGGAGACAATCACTGCCGCCATGATGATTGCTGAGACAGGTCATTTAGTGTTCGCAACCCTGCACACCAGCGGCGCTTCTCAAACTGTTAGTAGAATATCTTCAGCTTTTCCACCGATCCAAAAAGATCAGGTCCGCAGCCGTTTGGCTGACAACTTGCTGGGAGTAGTTTCTCAACGTTTGATACCCAAGAAATCAGGTGGTCGTGTGGCAGCTTTTGAAACTATGTTAAATACGCCGGCCATTGCCAATATCATCCGTAACGGTGATACACATCACTTGATGAATGCTATCCAAACTGGACAAAGTCTTGGCATGATCTCTATGGAAAATTCTGTTTATGATTTGATTAACAAGGGCATTATTGATCCCAAGGAAGTTGAGCATATGTTCCAGGATTAGAAGCTATTAGCTAAAAGCTAGGGGATTTAAAGTATAGCTTACTTGCTAAAGTAAGATTTTCTGGTACTATATTAAACCTTTTAAGTATTGATTTTATG
This sequence comes from Candidatus Altimarinota bacterium, assembly GCA_028704165.1. GTDB lineage: Bacteria > Patescibacteriota > Gracilibacteria > RBG-16-42-10 > JAQVLK01 > JAQVLK01. The sequence goes on from JAQVLK010000024.1 coordinate 519, forward strand.
AAAGAAAAGTTTTACGAAGCGACAAATGAGAATATGCAAGCGGTAAATACAGGGATTAGAAGAGAGAACCCACATCAGACAATTATTAGCATTTGTTCCGCTGCGGACATTCCTATCTGGCTAACAACTCTTGCTGAGAAAGTAATTGCCGTAGACAATAATCAGGCGCAGATTGATTTCGCAAAGAAGAGGACTGAAGAATTAAAAAATGGGCGATTTAAAAAATTCTTAAGTGCCAGAGGAAATACTTTTTTGGATAGGATTGCACTAAGGTTCTCACTATTGACTCATATTACTCAATCGGATCTAAATATAACATTTAAAAAAGTACTTGCACTTGATCCTGAAATCGTTAGATTGTTCACAGCAAGTGTATCTTCCTCTTATATCTATAGTTTCAATGTGAGTTGTCCGAGTACGGTTCTAAGAAACTATTTCTGGTTAGAAAATGCCAGAATGGAAAAAGCCAGAGAAAATCTACATAAGTTATTTTTTAGTAAAAATGATATAACACTAGAAATTGAAAAAAATTTAAAGAGTGAAGATATTACTGGTGTTTATCTATCAAATGTTACCAGCATGATGAATGCTGACGAGATTACAAAACTCTTAGCTTCTTTAAACAAACTACCTCGTTTTTGTCGAATATATTCGGCGGAAATACTTTCCGGAAAGCTCCCTTCTCGTTTAGAAATAAATGAGACAATCAGTGAAGAAGTTTACAAAAAGAGAAATCTCTCTTTTTCACCAACAGTTTATGACGTTACAGATTAGGCTATGAATCGTAGACATAAAACTATTTTACTTGCACCTGATTCACGTGTTAAGTTGAGCATATGTTCCAGGATTAAAGTGTGAGGGCGAGGACCCAAGTGCGAGTGCAAGGTCATTTTGTTCTTGCTCTTTGATTTGCACTATTTGACATAGGACAGACTACTTTCGGACCTCGGTACTCGGAACTCGGGGAGACAAACGACAGTGCCAGTCAGGAGATTCCATTCACAGCGCAAAGAAAATCCTTCTTTGACTTGCACTTGCGCTCACACTTGCACTAATTCTAATAAAGAACAGACTACAGATCCTTCTCCGACTAGGCGGATCAGGGCAAGCAGAGTGGGCTGTTATGGCCTGTATTACATCTTAATCTTTTCTTAACATTTGTTTTTTATAATCAAGAAAGGGGGCTACCCCCGAACTTTCAAGCTATCGTAAAACATTCATGTGGGAAGAAACAGACTACAGACAACAGTGCCAGTCAGCAGATTCCGGTCACAGTGCAAGAGACTTCTTCATCACACTTGCACTAATTCTAATCTTGTTAAGATAGCTACATTGTTGAAGCTCCTTTAACAATAGAACAAGGTAACAATAGAGCAATATAACAATCGTTCACCAACCACTCAGACCATTTTGACCATTGTTTCCTCTGTACGTTTATTTTTTGATATCTGTTACAATAATGCCTGTCCTCCTTAGTCCCTTAGATAATAGCTAATAGCTTCTATCCCATGTTCACCGACACCCACGCTCATCTCACAGATTCCAAATTTGCCAAAGACTTGGAGCAGGTTTTGCAAGATGCCCAAGCAGCAGGGATAACCAGAATCATTGATGTAACATGCAATCTTGACTCAATCGAGAAAGCACTGGATCAAGAGAAGAAGAGATCAAGGCATCAAGTAAGCAAGGAGTCAAAAGAGCAAGTGGAAATTTATTTAAGCCTGGGCATTCATCCTTCAGATCTCATAGATTGGAATGATGAAACTTCACAGAAAATAAAAGAACTAGCACAAAAAAATAAGAAAGTGGTAGCGATCGGCGAAATCGGGCTGGATTTTTACTGGGAACCCTTTGATGCCAAGAAACAAAAAGAAGTTTTGCTAGCACAACTGGAACTTGCGAAAGAACTTGAATTGCCCGTGATCATACATAGTCGTTCTGCTGAAGAAGAAACTTTGAACTGTATCAAGCAAGTTGGGATAAAGAGGGGAGTTTTGCATTGCTATACGGGTCCAGCAGATATTTTAGCGGAAGCTTTGGATTATGGATTACATATTTCTTTCACGGGAGTCGTGACTTATCCTAAAAATAAAGAGTTACAAGAACTTGTGAGAAAAGTGCCGTTGGAAAAACTCTTACTCGAAACCGATTCTCCCTACTTGTCACCTCAAAGCAAGAGAGGCGAGCGCAACGAGCCGGCTTTCTTGGGCGAGACTGCTAAAGTCATCGCGGAACTGCAGGGAATTAGTCTGGAGGAATTAGCTCGCGTGACGACAGAAAATGCTGTGGAACTATTCACTATACACTAAACACTCTTTACAAGATCTGCCCGGGATTGTTCACAATCATCACAATCAGCACAAGTACTCCCAGTACCAAATATTCAAAAGAAAATTTTAATTTTTGCTTTTCCTTAACACTATATCCCCAAAGTCCCCAAGACAAATAAAAGGCGAGGGTCATTAATAAGGATGCAAACAGCAAGTCCAATCCCAGCTTATAAGCCAAAAAAGTAGCTGAAGCACACAAAATTCCAGCTCCCAGGAGCTTCTCGGCCAAAACTTGAGCTTTGATCTTTTGGAAAGCTTGGTAAAAGAGCACCACCGCAACCGAAAAAGCATAGACGGCAGCAATCAAAATTGAGATGCGTCCATCACGTAACAGGCCATAGATAGGTGTAAACGAGATAAAGGCAGTGTAAATTTTAACAATCGTGAAGACTATCAATGAAGCAGTTTGATGTTTGAGTTTATTGGCAAAAACTTTATGTGTATAAAGAAGAGTCAGATAAAAAGCCACCAAAGAAATTAAGATGACAAGCTGTCGTAGAGCAAAGATCGGGGTTAACTTTACAAAAGCAGCTGTATTCACAGCTAAGAAAAGAGGTAGAATGAGATAACTAAAATTTACTTTCCAAAATTTTAAATCAAACAAATAAAGCAATCTTTTTTTAAGCTTATTCTTACTAAAATTAAAATTGGCATCGTAGATCAGAGCCAGCACGAGCAAGACCAGCAAGAGACTACCCAAAGTAATAAACTTCTTCTGCTCCGGGAAAATCAGGTTGAACTCCCAAACAGCAAGCATAATAGTCGAAAACAGAGCTGATTTTTGCAAGTAACTTAGTTTCATCTAAATAAAGATTAAGGCCAAGATTAATAAAAATATAATAGTCGCATGCGTCAGGGCATGTTTGGATTTGTATTTCAGGCCTTTACGGTAATACACAAAAGCACTTAGAAGTAAGGAAAAAGTAATCAAGAACATAATCACCAGTGAGACGTTCTTGAGACTAGACTTCAAAGCTTGAGAGAAGATTAACTTATTCTCCGTAACATCTGTGTTCGAATTGATAACTCCTAAGGTTTCTCCCACATTACCACTGATAGAGATGGTCGTACTACTTAAATTTTGAGCTAGATCCTCAGCGTAAATACTAGCCAAAGTTTGGGTACGGCCACTCTCTAAACTGAAACTACAGCTATAAACTCCGCTCGCAAACTCTGTGAGATTAATCTTCTCATCAGGTAACACGAGCTGAACTTTGCTAGGATCTCCTTCAACTTTGACACTTAGATCGTAATTTATGACTAGGTCTTGCTTCTCAGCCTTCAGATTCAGCGAATCAACTTGGATCGTGGGAGCTTTGGTATCTATCACCACCGTATTTGAGTCAGAAACTCTTTGCTTATTTAGCAGTTCTACGGAAATCTCGTGATTCCCATCTTTGAGCTCCGTTTCAAAAGTGAAAGGTGCATATTTCTCAGCCCGAGTCTCAACTTGGCCCACAAGTTTGTTATCAACCTTAATCAAAACAGTATCATCCAGATAAGCATTACCGGAAATCGTAAGTTTAGAACTATTTACATATGAATTTTGGGTAGGAGTCAAAATCACAGGCTTGGTCGTATCGAGTTTTTTGATCAAGTATTTCTCCGTTTGAATCTCGCTCTCATTACCACTCTGATCAATCGCAAAGAACTTCAATATTCTTGAAGAACTCAAATTGAGAGATCTGGTATAGAGATTGGACTTATTATCGGGCTCTTTCCCATTTAAGGTATAATAAATCTTGGCTTCTTCATTGGCACTCAGACTAAGAGAGAGGTCCTTATTATAAGTTCCTCCTTTAATATCTACACTAACAATTGGAGGAGTAAGGTCTCTAGAAATAACTTCTTTGGTTTGTAAAGGTTGACTAATATTTGGATCTATTTCTACACCAACATCATCCGGTAGCTCGAAGGGAGTAGCAAACATTTGTACTACCAATAACAAATCCTCACCATCCAACTTACCTGAGGAGACCGCCACTCCAATCTCTGTGTAATCCGGATTCAAGAGATTCTCTCTGTGTGTCTGACTATTCATCCAAGCTTCAACTACTTCTTCCGCATTTTCAAATCCTTTGGCTAGATTCTCTCCGGCATAAATCCAAGTATATCCAGTTTTATCAATAAAATCCCAGGGTTCCTCTCCACCGGGACTGTTGTGTTGCCAGTAATCTTTTTCCAACATATCTTGAGTCTTCAAAAAAGCAGCTTCTGTGAGAAGTGCATTTTCCGTCAGAGACTCCAGGTTATTCTCAGCACGTTTGGCATTAGTCAAACTGATAATCTGCTGGGTGTTTAAGTTTATTAATCTACTCTGAGCGGAAATCCCCAAAAAACTATCCGAGAATAAACTCACAACTAAAAGCGCAATCGTAATCGCAATCAGACTCTTGTTGCTAGTTAGTGTCGGAGTAAAGTTGTTGGAAGAATTTGGAAAAAAATGTTTACGAAAGAAAGAAGGGGATTTTGAAGAATTACTTTTTAGTAAATAGTTTTCAAATCTTTTTAAGAACCCTTTTGGCATTTTCTTTTTTTATCTAGAATCCGATCAAAGTATCGATCTCTTGTTCTTGATCTTCAGGAGCAGTACAAACATAATTACTGGTACCCTTGGTTAACAAATTACAACTCGTGCCGAATTTAGTTTCAGTACAATCACTGGTCTTGGAACGTACTTCCGGATAACAGGTCCAACCCCGCGCTTGCATCTTTTGTGCCTCAGCAGCCGAGAAACGTTCCTGCCCTTGCAAAAGAGAAGCTCGCATATAGCCTCCTTCTCTAGCTAGCCAAAAATAAACGGTACCGGCAATGGCCAATAGAATAAGTAGAATCGTGATTATTTTCTTTTGAGTGACCATAGCCCTTTGGAATATTAGAACAATCTGCCGCTAAGTATAGGACAAGCGACGCAGGGAGGCAAATGGGGAAAACAGTACTTAAGTTCCGCCTAGGCAGATAAGTGAGTAAGTACTTAAGTAGCTATACCACTTCAAATATTGAAACAATGGTTAAAATGGCTGGGGGCACCAGTAGTACAGTGACACAGTGATTCAGTAGCTTGTATTTACTGTATTACTAAAATACTGAACCATTGTATCCCTGGCTAGAATGGTTGGAAAGGCAGGGCCTAGGGTAGAGGGTTTAGGGTGTCCGAGTTCCCAGTACCGAGGTCCGAAAGTTCTCTGTCCTCAAGTGCAAGTGTGAGTGCAAGTCCCAGAATCCAGTCACCTAATACTTAATTATTAAACCAAATCTTTCAACATTCTTAGATAGCTTTCATAACGTCCTTGATTGATATTTCCACATGCAACAGCTTTTTTTACACCACAAGAATCTTCAGGTTCATGATCATGAGTGCAATCATTATATTTACAATCAGCTTCGTATTGTTCAAATTCAGGAAAGAAAAATTTTAATTCTTCTTTATGTATATTATCTATTTCCAATGACCTAGTTCCTGGTGTGTCAATAATATGAGAATCAGCTTGCCATGTATGTAATGTAGTAGTAGTAGTAGTGTGCCTTCCTTCTTTATGTTTTGCACTTACAGTTTTTGTTTTTAATTGAAAATCTTTATTCAAAGCATTAATAATCGATGTTTTCCCCACGCCACTATTACCAAGAAGTACTGTCAATCTCCCTCTTAATGCATCTTGTAAATTTAACATGCCTTCACCAGTTGTTGCGGAAATTTCAATTACATTAATACCAAGTTCATTTCTATAATAATTCAATATCGAGTCTCTTTCATTTGTTAAGTCACATTTATTCAAGCAAATTAATGGATTAACACCACCATTTTGCATGATAATAAGATAACGATCTATCAAGTTAGCATGAAAAGCTGGATTCATAGTTGTAGCTACAATCACTCCTACATCAATATTGGTAGCTACAACTTGCTCGTCTTTTTGATAACTAGAAAATCTTGTATTATCCCTCCTAATTCTTGAGATATAATTTTCTCTTTCCAATCGAGATTTAATAATTCCTGAATTATCTTCAATTTCAAAATAAACCTTATCACCAACCACTAAGCTTCTTCCTAACTGAAAGGGTATTTTTTGGTCTAATTTGCACCGAAAAATATCTTCCCCATAAAGAACATAAAAAATACTACTTCTCACTTCTACAACAGTCCCAATTACTTCGGATTTACGTTCAAATATTTCATTAATAGACTCCCAGGACACTATTGTTCCGTGAGATTCTTCGCAAGAGTTCTCTCCACTAAAATGGCGTGCTTTAGCTCTTTCTTTTTTTGCTAAAGCCCTCTTGTTTTGATGCCTATCATAAATATTATTTGGACGATCCTTACTCATACAGTATAACTTATCAGGCTGGTCTAAGTATAATCAAAAAAGATATTATCGCAAGATCACTAAGTCCTGTCTACAAAGAAATAATCCCAGTTCGGCTTATTCTTCTTCTTGTTTTTATTGCAAAATCAATAATGTGATGCACTATGTCATCAAATTCGTAACCATGTTCTTTGCCAGCCAGAACAAAAGCTCCAATCGGATGGAATGAAACTTGACCATTAACCTCTAGAAAATGTAATTTATTTTGAGGATCTAGCCTATAATCTATTCTGCAATAACCATTTACATCTAAAAGTTTTGCGATTTTTTCGGTTGTTTCAAAAAGAACATTTCTAACATCTTGCGAGATATTTATCGGAGAAATTACATCTATTGTATTATTATCGACGCCTTTTAACCGAAAATCATAAATTTCTGAGTTTGGACAAATATATTCTACTGGGCCCAAGCTACCAATTCCTTCAACGTATGTCATGCTAAGATCCCTTCCGGGGATATATTGCTCGATAATGACATTTGTTTTAAATTTACTCCATACTTTCTGCAATTGAGAGTTTAATGCTTCCCAATCGCTGACGATACAATTTTCGTCCATCCCTAAGCTTGATCCTTCCGTATTAAGCTTAACTATTAACGGAAATGGAATATTTTCATGTTCTAATGATTTTAATTCATTCCCTGATTTTAAAACGCTGCTCCAAGGCAGTAATACCTCATGCCTTTCAAGTAGCTTTTTGGTAAGGCCTTTATTGTGTGTAACTAATAATTCGGTTGGACCTGGTCCAGTATATTTTAGATTTAATTGTTCGAATAAAGCAGGATAAAATGCTTCTCTAGCGGCTCCACGGAATCCTTCTGCAACATTAAAAATAATGTCAGGATTTTCTTTTATTAATTTTCTTATCCATTCAGGCATGTTCTCTGTACATTCGACAGGAATGCACTGATATTTTTTGTCTATGCTTTTAGTTAGTTGGTCTATAGTAATCTGACTATCGAACTCAACTTCGTGTTCAGATTGACCTCTGTTTAAGTTGTAGGCTAAAGCGACTTTTTTCACAAATATTTAATTAAAAAATGATTAATTCTTCTTTCTACCTTCTAATCCAAAGGAAAGAAAGTTCCACAAAAGATTTGTTGAAATTATTGAAGATAGTCCTGACGGATCAAGTTGTGGAGCTAATTCCACCAATTCAAAACCAACAACTGGTAAATTTTGAAGTTTTCTTAAAAAATACTGACATTCTATTGAAGAGAATCCTCCTTCCATTGGAGTACCAGTTCCTCTCATTTCAGTGGTATCAATGCAATCAACATCAAAAGTAACAAACACTGCCTGAAATCTTTCTCTCATTTCTAAAATAATTTTACTAACGAACTGTTCAAAGTTTGTTTTACGTATTTCTGGTGTTGTATATAAATTAACATTATTTTTACGTACAAAGTCCATTAAATAAGAAGGAATCATTCCGCGAGGACCAACCGCATAGTGATTTTTACCATTAATAATCCCTGCTTCTATTAGTTTTCTGAATGGATTTCCATGGAAAACAGAAGGCATATCTAAATATTCATTTTCCATATCGAGATGCGCATCAAAATGCAAAACTCCAAAACTGTCTTGCTGTGCTTTGCTAAGAGATTTTCTCACTCCTTGAATTGTTGAATAAGAAATGCTGTGATCTCCACCAATAATCAGAGGAAAACATTTCTTACGTATATTCGCAACAGTTTCTATAATAGCTTGTTGATTTCTTAGTGTGTCAGTGGGAGTAATGTGTATATCACCCACATCAGCAATACTTAATCGATTAGAAATAATTTCTTCATTTTTTTGTGTATCAAAGTAATTTGCTCCGTTAATACTATCCCAATAAGAATGTTCCCTAATGCTTTTAGGAGCTAGTGCTTGGCCTCTTCTATATGATGCCCCATATTCTACTGGAACGCCTACATATGCTATATCATAGGAATCCAGTTCATTTATATCGACATAATCAGATTTCATAAATGTCTGAATACTCCTATTCATAAAGCCTTCATGCTCTTGGTTTTTCATAATAAAATATTTAATAATTATCTTTCCATAGAAGAGTTGCTAAATCACCAGGGTCGTCCATTCCTTCTGGTAAGTCAGGATAAGTAACCTGCTGACCATTTCTTTCAAAAATAGCTATACCATTCTCTTTGTCATAAGATTTTAGATCCTCTCTTCTCACTTTCCCATGTACACTATCGAGAACAAGTCTTGTTGAATTAATCCAAGAAGGACTATTCCAATTAAACTCATCAATAATGGAGAATAATCTGCTAAGTCTAACTCTAAAAGCTGCCGAAAAATTTATCGGATCAGGTATAAAAATTGACAAATTTCTTATACGAAACTCATCAAGTTGTTTTATATGCTTTATAAGTACTTCACTATGATCATTAACTTTTCTTAATATCGGGAATTGGTTGTACAATCTGATGTTGTGATTCAATAATTTTTCAATATACTCTTTTACAACATCGCAAATTTCATAAGGATGTATAATGTGTGAAACGAGGCGTATGTCATAATCGCCAAATAGTTTCATCTTATTTTCACTAAAAACTGATGGATTGAAAATTAGGCTTCTTGTATGCAATCTTATAGATTCTACAGTGGTCCTATTTTTAATAATTTCAATTATTTCTTTTAATCCCTTGAAAGGAAGTGTCATAGGGTCTCCACCTGATAAAATAACTTCTGATATTTCTGAATGAGAATTCAAATAATTAACCAGTTCTTCGAGTAGGCTAGAAATCTTTTTGCTAATTCCTCTTTCTTCATTTAAAACATCCTGACGAAAACAATACTGGCAATTTGATAAACAATTTGAAGTAGGCAAAAAAAGTATCCGTTCTTCATATTTACGAATAATTGAATGATGAGTGTCATCTTGCATATTTTCTCTATCATCAACAAAGTCTTTTTTCTCTCTTGGTGCTCGTAATGTTATTCTTTCTTTACTTGGGAAGACAGCCCTATGCAGCGGTCCTTCCGTGTGTCCTAAAGCCAACACTTCCTCGTCAACTTTGGCTTTGTAAAATTTACTTACTTTAATAGGCAATAAACCTTCTTCAGAACTTAAAATGCTGAAATTTTGATTAATCAATGCTTGTTCTCTAATAGTAGTCTTTTTTTCCTCCATTTGCATATGAATTAAAAATTATCAATAATTTCATAACCATCTAATGAAATGTTTCCAATCCATGTTTTTACTTTTTCATTATTTCCCACAACCCTCATCCATTCGTTTAAAATGAATCGATAATGCTCTCTTAATTGTTGGATATCTTTAGATAAGGGGCATCTCTTTGAATCAATCGCAAGCTTTAGTTTTCCATCTGCAATGACGGGGAAAAATGGATATGAATGACAATCTAATGGTTTGAAATTTTGTAATGGATTGCATTGTGATTGATCAAAATTCTCTTTATCGCAGTATCCAAGTTTTCCTGTATGATTGTCATCATCTGAGATTAAAATATGTTTCTTCCTTTCTTTTACTTCTTTTTCCCATTCACCTGGGTACAATAAAATTGCATTCTCCTGACAAAAATCGTAACTAGTTGTTGTTGACTGGTCACAACATCGGTAGTGACAGATATCACTATTATTTTGACACCCCAATATATAACCTTTATTTTCAGTGTTTTCCATTATTGTGTAGATTAAGTATTTAAAAAGTCTCTAACTTCCTTTTCAATTGTGTGATCAATCAATTCCCTATATTCCATCCATTTATCATTAAAGACAGTATCTAAATATTTTTCTCCTCCATCAGCAATAATTGCCACCATATTGCCAGTACCTATTTGTTCTCTGATAAGCCTTATCGCTTTGTAAATTATTCCACCAGCGGCACCTCCTATGAGTATTCCTTTTTCTCTTGCTAGATATCTGGCTGTGTTAAAAGCCTCTTTATCGGTCACTGTCATGCCTTGATCAATTAGAGAATAATCAACATTTTTACCAATTTCTACGTTGCCAGGATTACCTGTTCCAGATTGGAAGTATGGTAAGTTTGGTCCACCAAATACTACTGATCCATATGGCTCAACTCCAATTACTTGAATAGATGGATCATATTCTTTTAATCTTCTTGCTGTTCCACTTAATGATCCACCAGTCCCCACAGATCCGATTAACATTGATACCATTCCTCTTGTTTGATCAATAATTTCTTGTCCTAAAGTTTTGTAATAACCTTCAGCATTTGCTGGATTATCTGCTTGTTGAAGAAAAATAGAATTTGGAATTTCCTGGGACAATTGTGCTGCCAATAATTCCCTTTCTTTTACCGCTACTTCATTTTCTCCATAATTAGAACTATCTACATATCTTATCTCACCTCCATACGCTTTAATAATTCCAATTTTATCCTTTGCTGCATGATGATCAACAACAGCAATAAATCGATATCCTCTTTCCGCCGCTACTAATGCCAGTCCTGTAGCAGTATTTCCAGAAGAAGATTCAATAATGGTTCCACCCGGATGTAATCTTCCATCAAGTTCTGCTTGATTAATCATATTTAAAGCCATCCTATCTTTCATACTTTGACCAGGATTAAATTTTTCGAGTTTTAACAATAAACTCCACTCGTTTTTCGCATTGACTGGTAGCTCTACCATTGGTGTATTACCGATAATGTCAGACATTTTTTTGTGAATCATTTTATAAGAAATTAAAGTAAATCTAATTGAGAAAAATCAGAATCTTTCTTCCATTGAATTCTATTACCAATTCCTTTAAACATAGTGATTTTTTCAGGAATAGGAATTTGATGAAACTCAGACTCATTTGAATCCATTTGATATCCCGCAGTATTAGTATAAACAAGTAAATCGTCCTTTTTGGGTTTTCTTGAGAAAGGCACTTTTCTCCATGTCAGCATATCATTTTCCATACAAGTATTTCCAGCTACGCTAGCTACAAATGATTGCTCATGTGTCATCGGAGTTGATATTTTAGGCACATGCAAAGGACCAGGAATAAAATCGGTATTAAACCATTGTTCTGAAAGATGATTAAAATTTGCATCAACAAAGACTAAGTTTTCTTCACCTAATGATTTGGTTCCTCTAACCTTCATTACAGTAAATCCAGCTTGATCTAATAAGGATCTTCCAGGCTCAATTAGTAATTGTATGTTGCCTGACTGTAATAATTCAAAAATTCGAGTCCGTGTATTTTGTACATATGAATTTAATATCTCTTCTAAAAATTTTTCTTTTGGATTAACCGAATAGTACGGATAAAAAGAGGTAAACTTCTTATTTTGATAAAATAGCGCCTTTTGTTGCTCGTTTATGTCTTGAAATAATCTCCAATTATTCTCATCTAGATAGCTTATTGTAAAACCTCCACCAATGTCTATTGTGCTACAATTAAATCCTTTGTCTCTTCCTTTTACAATCTCCGTATAAATCTCTGAAATTGCATTTGCTCTTTCTTTAATTGAGTATCCATCTAAATGGAATGAAAACCCCTGAAGATCAAAAAAATCACTATATCCATCTAGAATTTTATATATTTCATCAAGTTGATCTTTTTGAATGCCAAATCTACTTTTTTTATCTTGTAAGTCTCCGATTCGAATTAAAATTCTTATTTTCTCATTGATTAATCCGCTTTTTATAAAATTTATCAGAACATCTAATTCGTCAAATGAATCAATTGCAATGAGGGAATTATGCTTTACTGCTAACAATAAAAATTTATCGGTTTTCATTGGACCAGATATTCCAATATTTTCACCTATAACCCCATAGGATAATGCACTTCTGAGTTCAAATATTGAAGATACATCAACACCTGATGATGCCTTTGAACACATTTCCAAAAAGCTCCTTCCTTTATTCGCTTTTGCTGCATACAGTATTCCATGTTTAAGCTCGTATTTTTTCAGAGCTGACTCATATAGTGTAAGATTTTCTTGAAATATTTCAGGTAATAAAATATGTACAGCAGAACCAAAAACCTCCACCAATTCAAATAGTGTTTTTCCTTCATGCTCAATTATCTCCTGAACAAGTGGATGCCGGATTGGTTCAATGCTTTTGGTAGACTCCATTTAAAAAAATTGTTTACTAAAAAGGATATGAATTTAATGGAAATCATTGATTATGTCAACACTTTTTAAAATCATTAGGAAGAGACTATTCCCCGCCTCTTACGAAAGTTCTCTGTCTTCTTTTTCCCGAGTTCCGAGGTCCGCCTGCCTGCCGGTAGGCAGGAGTCCCGAAAGTCCTAACTCTCCGCCGCCAGTTTGCGAGCTTGATCTTCAGTTCTCAGTTCATTGATTAACTCATCCAGTTTATCACCATTTAAAACCGCGTGAATGTTACTCCAGTTCTGTTTGATACGATGATCTGTAATTCTATCCTGCGGAAAATTATAAGTGCGGATCTTTTCACTCCGATCACCAGTATTGACCTGTGACTTTCTCTTGGCCCCTTCTTCTTTGGCACGTTTCTCTTCTTCCATCGACTGCAAACGTGCTCTCAAGACCGACATGGCTTTATTCTTATTCTTGAGCTGTGATTTTTCATCCTGACAAATTACAACGAGACCACTTGGAACATGTGTCAGACGTATTGCTGAATCGGTCGTATTCACGCTCTGCCCACCAGGACCACTGGAGCGGAAAATATCAATGCGAAGATCTGCCGGATCAATCTGGATATCAATTTCATCCATGACGGGCATCACGATCACCGAAGCAGTTGAAGTGTGCACACGTCCTTGACTCTCAGTTTCGGGTACACGTTGTACGCGATGTACGCCACTTTCATATTTCATCTTGGCATAAACATCTTTCCCCTTTAATGTAAAAATAGCCTCCTTGATAGCTCCGACACTCGATTCACTCTTACTCATCAGTTCGCTCTGCCAGCCCTGCAATTCAGCATACCTCAAATACATACGGAAAAGCTCAGCTGCAAAAAGTCCGGCTTCATCACCACCGGCATTGGCACGCACCTCTACGATAACATCCTTTGAATCATTGGGATCTCTCGGAATTAAGGAGACTTTGAGTTGTTCTTCAAGTTCAATTTGTTTGCTTTCCAAAGTTCCGATCTCTTGATTGCTTAGTTCTTGCATCTCAGCATCGGTACTTTCTGCAAGCATCTTTTTCGCATCTTCTAGTTCTTGTTCAACTCTCTTTAATTTTTTATAAAGTTCTACAATTTCTTCCAGTTCGGAATTACGAATGCTAAGCCGTTTAAATTCTTTCTGATTTTTAACAACCTCAGGATTGGCAAGATCTTTTTGAATCTGATCAAACTCGGCCGTGATTTTGTCTAACCTTCCGTGATCCATACTAATCAGCTTTTAGCTAGTTAGCTAATTAGCTAACTAGAACGCTCATAAAGATTTTCAAGAAAGCAGGTAGCTCAAATGGCATACCTGATCTTAATAATCTTTAGCTATTTTTTCTTCTTAGCAGGTTTACTGACTTTCTTGCCGTCTTTTTTATCGTCCTTTTTCTTAGCACCTTTCTTCTCGTCTTTCTTAGCTTTACCAGCAGCTTTTGCATTCGTACCCTTTAGAGACATTTTGGCTTCTTCCTGTTTTTCAAGATAAGCAGCTCTGGCAGCAGCTCGCTTACTAGCTTTATCTTTAATATCAGTAGCTTTCTTCAGCTTAGCTTCAAACTTATCTACACGACCTGCTGTATCTACCAATTTCTGTTTGCCAGTGAAAAATGGATGGCACTTGGAACAAAGTTCAGTTGTAATCTCCTCCTTAGTGGAACCAGCATGGAAAGTAGCTCCGCAAGCGCAGGAGATAACCACATTAGTATTGTATTTGGGATGAATATCTTTTTTCATAATTTTAGTACAAAATTAATATCTTGTTTTGCACGTACAACGCGATACGAATCCGCCTAGGCGGAACGAATACATGCGAATGCTACGAATAACTAATAAATTAAAAGCGCGAGGATTCTAGCAGGGAAGAGGGGAGAATGCAAGAGGAAATAATGAATTTAGTGAAAGTGTGAGTGCAAGTCACTAGCCCCCAAGGGGTCCCTTTGGGATGACAAGGTTCTTTCAGGACAAATGACTCCCTTTGGGACTTGCACTATTTTTTAGAAATTTGTCTCATCCACCAACGCCCATTGCTGCTCTTGGGATAAAATTAATCCGTTCCAAAACTGAGCAGCCGCATCACCGGGAGTAAGTGCAGAACCACTAGCAATCCAATTTTCTGCATTCAGTTCATCAACTTTATCTCCATGCGCATCGATAATGCAAATGTGTGCTGGAGGAAGATTAACCCAATCTCTATCACAATCCACCTCAAGTTCGATAGAAAGTTTTTCTCCGTTCGGTCCTTGGAGAGAGAGCCTTTTTAATTTCTCCCTTAATGCTACGATCTCTTGTTTAGCATTGGCACAATCTTTGTTTACCTTAGTTAACAACTTTGTATCCTCAGTTGTAAAAATAGCTTTAAGAGCTGTTCTCGTATTAATACACATTCTATTATGAATATCATCTTTATTGAGATAACCCGCTAAAGAAAACAAAGAAGAGAGTGCAACCAGTGAGGTCCATCCTATAAAATTTTTTAATTTCTCATTCATCATAATTATTTAAAAATGGACAGTATTCAATCATGTTTTTTAAAATCTGTCAAAAAACAGGGCATTGTCTGTTCCACCAGCGCCAATTGCTGCTCTGGTGACAAAGCTATAACATTCTAATTTTCTGTTCATTCGCATCATTCCCATTTTTACCTGCCGAAGCTTTTGGCGTAGGCATGGCGTATTGGTCCCATCACGTCTTAATCTTTTCTTAATGTTTTATTGCTAATCTAAAAAGGAATTTTAAGTTAATTCTTAAAATTTGGGTGGAGGTGGGGGATGGTGGGCCCGCTCTAACCTAGGAAAAGTGTTTTGAGAAATGGTCCAATGGATGGACTGCATAATTGTTGCATTATTATGTTGTTTTTCTATCTTCTAACAATGTAGCCATATAACAATGTTCTTACTCCTTCAAAGCCAAAACTTCTTGTCTAGAGTCCGGTTACTAGTGACTTGCACTATTTTTATCAATTTGTCTCCTCTCCAAAGTTCCTATATCTTAGATCCGTATTCATTCAAAATTTTAAATTTATTCTGGTGACTCTCGAAGAACTCAATCAAGCGGTCAAAAACTGCAGCAAATGTCCTTTACACAAAGGAAGAACCAACGCCGTTCCCGGTACTGGTAATCCCCAAGCCGAAATCATGTTTATCGGTGAAGGTCCAGGGAAAAATGAAGATTTGCAAGGTTTACCTTTCGTAGGAGCCGCCGGCAAGTTTCTGGATGAACTCTTGGCTGAGATTAAAATGGAAAGAAAAGATGTTTTTATCGCTAATGCGGTTAAGTGTAGACCACCCGAGAATAGAGACCCGGAACCAGCCGAAAAAGCAGCTTGTTTCCCATACCTTTTGGAGCAAATTAAGCTTATTCAACCTAAACTGATCTGTTTTTTGGGTAGACATTCGATGGGGCTTTTTCTGCCTCCTGATCTCAAAATCTCAGAAGTTCACGGTCAGCCCAAGATTTACTGGAGTCCTGAAGGAGAAGCTTCTGGGAAGAAACAAGTTTATTTACCGCTCTACCATCCCGCTGCCGCCCTTTATAATGGGGGAATGCGAGAAAAATTGAAGGACGATTTTAGACGTATTCCAAGTATTTTGAAGAAAGTGGATGAGTTGTTACAACAAAATAAGCTGGGGAAGAAAAGGGTCTGAATGGTTTAATTGTTTTCTTGTTGTATTGTTACCTTGTTTCCTAACAATATAACCATGTAACAAGATATCAATTTAATACTTAATTCTGATTTTGCGCTTCCTACAACTTTCCCTTATACTTGTTTCCGTCTGGTCACAAGTTAATTGTCAATTGTCAAATGTCATATAATCTTTACATGCTCGGTATCGCGATCGCGAATATTTTTTCTTGGTCTGCTTTTGCGCTGGTAGTAACAAAACTTTCCCCTTGTGTTAAATGGCTTAACAATACTGTTTGCAGCGCTGGTAACACCAAAGCTCTGATTGCTTTTTATGCCACGCTTTTTTTGGCACTGACGGGACTCTTGGCGATTATCGGTTTTTATTTACGAGTCTATTGGAAAAAAAATGAATTATATTATGAGAACGTTAATATTGCTTTTAGACAGGGGATTCTGGTCTCGCTGGCAATTTGTGGGCTCCTTGCGTTACAGTCTTTTCGTGTACTGACTTGGTGGGATAGTTTGATTTTGGTCCTTTTACTTCTGATCACTGAATTTTCATTTCTCAAAAGAAATGCTCAGAAGAAAGTTTAATAAACACTATGCAAGCTAAACTAGATCAAATCAAGGCTTCTTTCCAAAAAGAGCTCCTAAGCGTTAGCAACGAAGACTCTTTACGCGAGATTGAGATCAAATATTTAGGTCGAAAATGTGAATTAACCATGTTGTTACGTGGACTGGCACAGATGTCAGACGCAGATAAAAGAACTTTTGGAAAAGCTGCTAATGTGCTCAAACTCGAAATTACAGAGCAAATCGAAAATAAGCGCAGCGAACTCGGAATAGGAGGCTCTGAAAGTACCTTGGATGTGACTTTGCCCGTTGAACCTTTACAGATGGGAAAACTGAATCCTCTGACAAGTTTGCAATACGAGATTGAGGATATTATGCGTTCAATGGGATTCATGGTAGCCGAAGGTCCGGAACTGGAATCCGAATATTTCAACTTTGAAGCACTCAATGTTCCCGCCACACATCCGGCTCGCGATATGCAGGATACTTTTTGGTTGGAAGACGGTAATTTACTCAGGACACAGACCTCGCCGGTACAGATCCGTACCATGCTGGCACATGGTGCTCCACTCCGTATGATTTGTCCCGGTAAAGTTTTTCGCTATGAAGCCATGGACGCCAGTCATAGCCATACTTTCTTCCAAGTCGAAGGACTAATGTTGGACGAAGATACCAATATCTCTCATATGAAAGCTGTGATGGCAGAATTACTCAGCACTCTTTTTGGGAAAGAGGTAAAAGTACGTTTACGTCCCGGTTATTTCCCTTTTGTGGAACCTGGCATGGAGTTAGACTTTTCTTGTTTACTTTGCGGCGGCAAGGGCTGTCGTGTTTGTAAGCACACCGGTTGGGTTGAGTTCATGGGCTGCGGTATGGTCCATCCCAAGGTGCTCGAAGCCGGTCACATTGACCCTAAAAAATATCAAGGTTTTGCCTTTGGTTTTGGTCTTGATCGCCTCGCCATGATGCGCTACGGAATCCATGACATTCGTCTCTTTTATGAAGGTGATATCCGCTTCACCAAACAGTTCTAAATAGTATTCACTAACTACAATATTATGGCTACCCCTGAACTGATTCATGTTCAAGAAACAAACTGTAGCGGTAAGATAGAGATTGTCTTTGATGATGTGGATTGTACAGAAAAAGAGATTTCTGGTAACGAATTAGAACTTACACCAGAGAGAATAACAATTCAACATTTCAGTAACGGTCGTACCAGAGTCATCTGTGACAAGCTACTTAAAGCTAATCTTTGCGATAAGAATAAAGAAACTAATCTTATTGACGTGTCATCAAATCAAAAGGTAGCCCAGAAAATGATAAGAGAGATACGTCCATGCCTTTGCAAATGCTGCTTGGGACCTATTGAATCTGGCACAAATAATCAGGAATAGCTCTTTCTTAACTAATCACTAGTCACTTACCACTATGATCGTCTCTCTCAATTGGCTCAAAAATTACGTCGAGATTCCTAGTAAATATAGTTCAGCTGAACTAGCCGAATTAATTACGCTGCATAGCTGCGAAGTGGAGCAAGTTATCGATCAAAAAGCTCAGTTCGATAAGATTATCAGTGCTAAGATCGTGAAGATCGAGAAGCATCCTGATGCAGACAAGTTGCGTCTGCCTACTGTAGATACCGGCAAAGAAAAAATCACGGTCGTTTGTGGTGCTCCTAATATTGAAGTCGGTCAAATCATCCCTTTGGCACAGGAAGGCGCTCGTGTACAGCACGATGGAGAGTACTTTGAAATCAAGAAAGCTAAGATTCGCGGTGTCGAAAGTTGTGGCATGCTTTGTTCCGGTAGGGAACTCGGGCTTTCTGAAGATCATAGTGGAATTTTGATATTGCCTCCCGACACTGCTCTGGGCAAAAACTTTGCAGAAGTCTATGGCTTAGACGATGTCTTGATCGAGATTGATAACAAATCCATGACTCACAGGCCTGATTTGTGGGGCTATGTTGGTATGGCACGTGAATTTGCCGCAGTCTTGAAAACTAAATTCAAGCCACCGGTTTTTAAAGATTTAAAATCCAGCAAAGCTGAGCTCAAATTCAAAGTTAGGGTAGAAGCTCCGAAGCTTTGTCCACGTTATATGGGAGTCGCCCTCAGAAAAGTTAAGATCAGCGATTCTCCCGCTTATATCCAGACCAGATTGCGCGCCGCCGGACTGCGCCCCATTAATAATATCGTTGACGTAACTAATTACGTC
>JAQVLK010000025.1 GCA_028704165.1 Candidatus Altimarinota bacterium
CACCGAAGTTACCATTATAAATTTTTTGGGACAGGAACATCTTTATAGAACTAGGTCTGATACAGTTGGCATGCTGATGCAGGAGATTGCTTATGAAGAAAAAGAAGGCGAACGCATTGTACCTAGCTATGACACAGAACTTCATGATGGAATCGAGATCCGTATGCTACTACAGACTCAGGAAGAATATGAGCGCGAGATTAGTATTCCACATGAAACACAAAGAATTTTTGATGACGAATTGCTTTATAATAAGACTATCACTGAACAAGAAGGTAAGGATGGTAAGAAATACGAGAAATATCTCCTAGTTTACGAAGATGATAAATTAATTGAGAAAACTTTATTGGAAGAAGAAGTGCTGGAAGAAACTGTAACTGAGGTTCTGCGTATTGGACGTCTGATTCCACCAGATCAAACTTTTGAGATTGGTACAGGTAAAGCATCTTTCTATGGTCGCGCTTTTGATGGTAGGCGCACAGCCAGCGGAGAAACTTTCGATAAAGACGCTCTGACGGCCGCTCACCGTGAAGTTCCTTTTGGCACTAAACTACGTGTCACGAACCTAGCCAATGACAAATCAGTAATTGTACGCGTCAATGACCGTGGACCTTATGCTCACGGACGTGTAGTCGATCTATCTGAAGCAGCCTTTGCCGAGATTGGCAGTCTGGGTAGCGGGATCTTGAATGTAAAATTGGAGATTATCGGGGAATAGAACAAAGGGATTAGGGTCATAGGGTAAAGGGTATCAGATCACACCCTATCCCCTAAACCCTCTGCCCTACCCACGGCCTTGCTTCCTCACGCCCGAACCCTTAAGATAGGCACGCACTATTAATACCTCATACAATATGCAAATCACTTGGCACGGACACTCTTGTTTCACTATCAAGAATGGTACAGGAACAGTCGTTACTGATCCTTATGACCCCACTACTCTGGGACTCAAATTACCCAGTCTGAGCGCTAATATTGTCACCATCTCCCATTCACATCCCGGACATAGTAATAGCAAAGCTGTTGAAGGCAAGCCACTTGTTTTTGATACTCCCGGTGAATATGAAGCTTCGGAGATAGCTGTGATCGCTGTCCCCTCTTGGCACAACGCCAAGGACGAAGATGACCGCGGCGCTAATATTATTTTTTCTTTTTCAGTTGAAGATATTAACGTCTGTCACTTAGGAGATCTTGGTCATGTTTTGACAGCCGAACAAAATGATCAACTCGGAGACGTCGATGTATTGATGGTTCCGGTCGGAGGAATTTCTACTTTGGAGATTAAGAAAACCAAAGAATTGATCGAAAAGATTTCTCCCGGTATCGTGATCCCCATGCACTACAAAATTCCCGGACTAAAATACGACCTCGGAACTTTGGATGATTTCTTGAAAGAAATGGGCATGCCGGCCCAAGAAAAACAGACGATTCTCAAGATTGAGAAAAAGGACCTACCCAAAGAAGATGAGGACTTCTTGATCATCCCGATGGAGCCGGTGTTGGCGTAAAAATGCCAAAATCTGAATGCCAAGGGTCAAATGAATCACTAATTCTTAAATCCCAATACCAAACAATCAGAAACCTTTGGGATTATAGATTTGGCATTTTAAGATTCCTTTGGTCCTCCTAGGCGGATTGGGTTTAGACTTTTGGCATTAGTTTTGTAGCGAGCGTTAGCGAGCTACAAAACTGGTGGCTCCCAACCAAGCCAGATCAAAGATAGTTTGTTGTGTTCGGGCTATAACTGAACTTTCAATCAGAACTCCGATTAATTCGTCAGGATTGAGAGAGATGATAGCGATCTTGTTGCCGTAGATTGCTATTTCATTTTCAAACTTGAATTCTTCGGGATTCACAAAAAGGGTTTCGTTCAATTCTGAATTATAATCTGGTGGATAGAAATTCTTAACATAGTTAAAACCTTCCTTGCTATATGGAGAAATAATACGAGTTTTCTGCTTATTCCTGACTTTTTTTCGGTTGTATTCCTTGAGATAATCTGTAGGCAGAAGCTCGATTAGCGCCCCCAAGTCAGTGTAACCCATCAATTCATCATGAGACTCCAACATCTCTTCATAAATACTCTTGATCCCTTCCAGACCTTCATAGAAGTGAATTTTGGGACGAAAGGCCGAAGTACTCGTCACAGCCATGAGCTCCGGCAAGAGATATTTGGCTTGGCGCAGTTTTTCTTCATATTGATAGACAAACTTCTTGGGATTTTCAGCCGAAAAAGTTTTTACTTTATGCTGCATGTAAGTACTAACCAGCCCCTTCTTAACTAATTGATCAAGAATGTAATAGCAGTTAACACGCGGGACTGCTGCGCGCCTCGCCACAATACTGGCTGGTCCACTCTGTATTTCAAGCAAGGCCAGATAGACTTTGGCTTCTTCCTTACTTAAGCCTAATTCTTGTAATTCATTGAGCATAATGACTGTTGTTGTATGGGCGGAAGGGGCCAGGCATGCCTGGCCCCTTCCGCTGTGTTGTAAAAATATTTCTACACTTATTATAACAAAGCTTAAAGGTATTTTCAAGCTTTAAATAAGCCAATTTTTGATTATTTGTTCTTTTAATTTATTACTGTCTCGATTAAACTGTATTTACAAATTTACAAAACTCTGCTATGCTCCGCCTCTGAGAGTAACAGAAGCCAAGTAAACGTCTTTCTCTATAAAGAGATCGGCGAGACTTTACCAAATTAAAAATGTAAAATTTAAAATTCAAAATGACCGCAATTTTTAATCTTTAATTTTTAATTCTCATGACAAAGTCCTGCACCAACTGCTCTCAACAATTCGAAGTCACAGAAGAAGATCTGAAATTTTACGACAAAGTATCCCCTGTTTTCAATGGCAAGAAATATCCGATTCCGGCACCGACGCTGTGCCCAGATTGCCGCGCTCAACGGCGTATGTCCGTCAGAAATGAACGAAACTTGTATCACAGGAAATGCGATCTAACCGGCAAGACCATTGTCTCCATCTACAGTCCCGACAAGCCTTTCAAGGTTTACTATCGTGAAGACTGGTGGAGCGACAAATGGGATCCTTTGGACTATGGTCAAGATTTCGATTTTGAGGAAAGTTTCTTTACGCAATTCTCGAAATTACTTTTGAGGGTACCACTCATGAGTTTATTTAATGTAAATTGCGAAAACTCGGAATATGTGAACTTGGAATATGACCAGCGTAACTGTTACATGACTTTTACAGGCGCTTTTTCGGAAGATTGTTATTATAGTCATTATCTATTGCGGGGCAAAAATTGTGTAGATTGTAAGAATCTCGATACCTGTGAGCGCTGTTACGAGCTTTCTGACAGCAGCCGATCTTATGAGTGCCTCTTTTCTATGCATTTACAAAGTTGTTCTAATTGTCTTTTTTGCTACGATTGTCAGTCTTGCAAGCACTGCTTTGGTAGCTACAATTTACGTCATGCTGAATATTATTTTTTCAATCAGAAAATGTCAGCAGCAGAGTATTTCAAAAAGATTTCCGAGCTAAAACTGGGTAGTTTTCTCACCATCGAAGAATTAAAAAACAAATTCAACAAAGAGGTGTTGTTAAAAGCTATCCACAAATATGCTCATATCGTAAATTCTGAAAAATGCACCGGCGATTATATTAAGAATTCTCAAAATTGTACTAACTGTTTTGAAATTGAAAATAGCCGTGACCTTAAACATGTAACAATCGCTGAAACCTTAAATGACAGTCAGGATTGTTACGTAGGAGGTTATCCCGGAGAACTCTGCTATGAATGCATGAGTCAGTGTGTAAACGTTTCCAATAATCTTTTTTGCAATTTCTGTTGGGAGGGTTGTCATCATCTGTTATATTGTGACAATTGTTTCTCCTGCCAAAATTGCTTTGCTTGTATCGGGCTACGTCATAAAGAATACTGCATCCTCAACAAGCAATATAGCAAAGCGGAATATGAAGAACTGATACCAAAGATTATTGAACATATGGAAACTCTCGGCGAATGGGGCGAGTTCTTTCCTGTAAATTTAAGTCCTTTTGCGTACAACGAAACGGTCGCCCAAGAATACTTCCCGCTTACAAAGGAGGAAGCTCTTAATAAAGGCTATCAGTGGAAAGATGAAGAAGATACTTATGCCTACCAAGGACCCAAGGTAGAAATTCCCGACTCGATCGAAGATGTCCAAGATACGATCTGTGAGCAGATTCTAACTTGTGAACAGTGTGCTAAACATTACAAAGTAATCAAGCAAGAGCTTAAGTTTTACCGTAAACTCGGACTCCCCGTCCCCAGAAAGTGTCCGAACTGCCGTCACCAAAATCGCATGGCCCTGCGCAATCCACGTAAGCTTTGGGATAGAAAGTGTGCCAAGTGTGAGAAAGAAATTCAGACAAGTTACGCGCCGGAGAGACCGGAGATTGTGTATTGTGAAAAATGCTACCTCGCAGAGGTGTATTAGCATTTTGCGCACACATTAATGTCCTATCGTAGTAGCCCCCTTCACGGGGGCGGTCCGTCAGAGGCTGGCTTAAGCCCGCCTCTGACACTGCAAGCTTCCTTTACTTTCTGCCCAAAATATGAGATAATAGAGAGGTAATATATAGCGCATGGCCAAGCCACAAGTACGTAAAAATCCGGCGCTGCTACTCGTCAAAGTTCCCCTCGATAATTTGATGGGTGCTTCAGCTTTTGAGCAGCTTTTACAGAACTTGCACGGCGTGATTGGTAAACAGCATATTAGCTTAGAGATCGCTTCTATCAATCAGCATATTTACTTCTTGGTTTGGGTTCCTAGCAACCTACATTCTTTGGTAGAGGGACAGATTTACGCGCAATTTCCTTATGCAGAGATTGAACTATTGAAGGATTATATTCGCCCCGAGATTTTCAAGCAGCAGCTAGCTTGGGCTGGTGCGGAAGTTGGACTCAAGCGCTCTGATCTATATCCCTTCAAAGCCTATTCCCAATTTTCAGGCGATTCCATGGCTGGTGTCTTTTCGCTTTTTTCGAAAGCAGAGGAGGGAGAACAGGTTTGGTTACAAATTGTTATTAAGCATGAAGCCGAAGAAGGCCAATTTAGCTTTAGGCGTCAGCTGCGCTTAAAACTTTGGAGTCTCTTGAGTCGTTTTAATATCACTAAGTTTTTCCGCACCAAAAAAAGATCAACTACCCTCAAGATGGAACGTGAAGCTGCCGGCAAGAAAGCTGAGAAAGACTTATTCCGAGCTGCTATCCGCATCGCCTATGTCGCCCAAACACCGAGCATTGCCAAAGCTAAACTGCATGCCCTAGCCAAAACATTTACTCAATTTGATACTACGGATTTGAATAGTTTCCGTGTTCAAAAGAGCAATGGTCAAGATACCCTGCTACGTAAATTCAAAAATCGCAGTCTGGGCCGAAGTTACGCTTTTAACGTAGAAGAGATTGCAACTCTTTATCATCTGCCTGAGAAAAATACCGCAGTTCCGAATATAGTGTATGTGCTTTCCAAAAAAGGTGAGCCACCACGTGATTTACCAAAAGCAGACAGCATCGATCCTCAAGAAATCAGTGTTTTTGGAACTACCAATTTCCACAATCAAAACATGCGGTTTGGCATCTTGCGCGAAGACCGCAGACGGCATTTGTACGCAGTTGGTAAAAGTGGCACAGGAAAAAGCAAACTGCTTGAGCTCCTAATCAATGAAGATATTCAGAAAGGAAAAGGGGTGGGGGTGCTCGACCCGCACGGAGATTTGATCGACAATATCTTGCGCTATATCCCCAAAGAACGCATCAAGGACGTGGTTCTTTTTGATCCGACAGACACTGCTCATCCTCCCGGATTTAATCCGATCGAGAAAGTCGAAGATGATTTTAAGCAACAGGTTACGATGGGCTTTATTGAGATTCTAAAAAAGCTATTTGGTACTAACTGGAGCTCACGCCTAGAACACGTTTTGCGCTATACAACACTAGCACTCCTGGATTATCCCAGTTCAACAGTCTTAGGTATTATGAAGATGTTGAATGATAAGAATTATCGTCAGAAAGTGGTGGCACAGATTTCAGACCCGGTAGTGAAGAATTTCTGGGTCAATGAATTCGCCTCCTGGAGTGAAAAATATGACAACGAGGCTATCGTTCCCTTACTGAATAAAATTGGTCAATTCGTATCGACTTCGATTGTACGCAATATCGTGGGACAACCGAAGAACTTGATAGATATGCAGGATGTGCTCGACAACCAAAAGATCTTGCTGATGAAGGTGCCCAAGGGAATCCTCAACGAAGAAAACTGTTCCCTGATTGGTTCAATGCTGATTACTAAGATTCAGCAAGCTACCATGCGCAGAGCTAGTCAGCGCGAAGAAGATCGTAAAGATTTTTACCTTTATGTGGACGAGTTCCAATATTTTGCCACCCGTACTTTTGCAGAGATATTTTCTGAAGCGCGTAAGTATCGTCTCAATTTGACTGTTTCCAATCAATACATCAGTCAGCTCTCTGATGATATGAAAGCCACAACTTTTGGTAATGTGGGATCGATGATTTCTTTCCGTGTGGGAGCAGATGATGCCAACTTCTTGGAAAAAGAATTCCATCCTATCTTCTCAATGAGAGATTTAGTAAATTTGGGAGTGCGTGAATTTTATACCAAGATGTCCGTCAATGGACAGATGTGGGATGCTTTTTCCGGTAGGACACTAGATGTCCCTAGCTATCCTTATGATTACACTGAAGAAATCCGCGAAGCTTCACGCCAGAAATACACCAAACCGGTCAAGGAAGTAGAGGAATTGATTAAGAAGATGGACGAAGAGGAAAGCAAATTTGACCCTGAAGCTGCTAAGAAAATTCAAGAAGAATTCGAAGCTCCGATTGTTTAATAAAAACATATGTTCAATAAAAAGAAGTTCTCATTCTCTCTTCATCCACGTAAAAACTTTCTCGGAACTTTATTGGTCGTGATAGGCATAGTACTGATCTGGCGTGGAATCTGGGATTTGGCAGATATTTACTTCCTGCCCGAACATCCAGTCCTCAGTAATGTCATTGGCATAGCACTAGGAACTTTGATCCTGTATTTGCCAGATAATGATGTCGGAGAGTTGTTATAAGCTCTTGTGACCGGCAACTAGCTGAGACACTACATCCGGGTCAGCCAGTGTTGTTGTGTTACCAAGGTCAGGCTCATTGTTTGCAATTGCTTTTAGAATACGTCTCATAATTTTGCCACTGCGAGTTTTGGGTAAACCTTCGGCAAATTGAATGATATCAGGTTTGGCGATCGGTCCTATTTCTTTGGCAACTTGTTGACGCAAATCTTCAATTAAATTATCTGAAATAAGATAGCCTTTTTTGACGGTTACAAAGGCATAAAGAGCCTGCCCCTTGATCTCATGATTAATGCCGACAACTGCAGCTTCTGCGACTGCTTTGTGGCTCACTAAAGCACTTTCAACTTCCGCTGTGCCTATCCTATGGCCTGCGACATTGATCACATCATCGACACGTCCCGTAATCCAAAAATACCCATCCTCATCACATTTGGCTCCATCACCGGTGAAATAAACCGTATCTTTGAAGTGACTAAAATAAGTCTTACGGAAGCGTTTAGGATCCTTGTAAACGGTTCTCAGCATACTTGGCCAAGGTTTTTTGATAACCAAGAGTCCTTGTTTATCTTTTAATTTTTTGCCTTTTTCATCGCGCACCTCAGGTTCCACTCCAAAAAAAGGCAGACCGGCTGCGCCCGGTTTCATAGGCATCGCACCCGGCAGGGTCGTGATCAAGATACTGCCTGTCTCGGTCTGCCACCAAGTATCTACAATCGGACAACGTTTTCTCCCAACGATATTGTGATACCAGAGCCAAGCTTGGGGATTGATGGGCTCTCCCACACTGCCAAGTAAGCGGAGACTTTTGAGAGCATATTTCTTGGGTAAATCGTCTCCAAATTTACTCAAGAGACGAATCACGGTTGGCGCTGTATAAAAAACCGTAACTTGGTATTTATCGATAATTTGCCAAAATCGATCGGGAGCCGGGTAGGTCGGAACACCTTCAAACATCACAATGGTCGCAGCATTCAGGAATGGTCCATAAGCCAAATAACTATGGCCCGTGATCCAACCAATATCCGCCGTACACCAAAAGATATCGTCTTTTTGGTGATCAAAGATGTATTTAAAAGAGAGTGCTGTTTGTAGTAAATAACCTGCCGTACTATGCACGACACCTTTGGGTTTACCGGTCGTCCCACTAGTATAGAGAATAAAGAGAATATCCTCGGAATTCATCTGAGCCGGCTGACAAATCTCCGACACCTTTTGCATTTCAGTCTGCCACCAGAAATCCCTCCCTAATTGCATGGGAGTCTTGAGTTTTTTTCTTTCAAAAACAATTACTTTCTTGAGAGATTTACAATGTTTCAAATCAGCATCAATATTTTGTTTCATCGGAATACTCTTGCCGTTACGCAGTGAAACGTTGCTGGTAACGAGCAAGTTAGCCCGACTGTCATTGATACGTTCTGCCAGAGATTCTGCACTAAAACCCCCAAAGATCACACTATGAATCGCTCCGATACGAGCACAAGCCAGAATTCCAATCAAAAGTTCCGGCACCATCGGCATATAAAAACACACCTTATTTCCTTTCTTTACTCCGTGTTTTTTTAGTACGTTGGCAAACTTACAGACCTCGGTGAATAGTTCTTTGTAAGTGAACTTGCGAGATTCTCCCGGTTCATCACCTTCCCACAGCACAGCAAGCTTGTCTGCATTTTTATCTAAATGACGATCAAGACAGTTGTAACAGGCGTTAAGCTTGCCACCTGCAAAAAACTCAAGTTCCAATTTAGATTTCTTCCAGCTATAAACCTTATCCCATTTTTTGAACCAAAAAAGTTCGGCGGCTTGCTGGGACCAGAATTTCTCAGGATTTTCCAAAGATTCCCTATACATCTTTTGGTATAGCTTGAAACTAGCCAGCTTGGACTGAGCTACAAATTTCTTTGATGGATAAATCCAGTCTTTCTTCATAAGCTGGAGACTTGTGAACGAATGAGAATGGTCAAGATGGCTATAGAATATTTATCTTGCGCACCCATAATGGGATGCGAGTAGTTCTGTGTCGTCTGTTCTTTATTAGAATTAGTGCAAGTGTGAGTGCAAGTCAGAGGGAGAGTTATCTTGCACTGTGACTGGAATCTCTTGACTGGCACTGTTGTCTGTCTTGGGTTTTCTGTTCTCTGTATTTTGTTGTCTGTTTGTCTTCTATCCTTTAACTCATCAAAACCCATACACCAATCGCCAGCATAGCAAGCCCCATAATAAGATGTAAGATTCTAATCTTAGAACGACGCTGCGCTTCAACTTTTTTGATATCCATACCCCAATAAATACCAAAACTTATACCAAGCATTGGTAAAATAAAAATAAGATTATAGAGAGCTAAGAGCCACAAAGCTTCCGAGAAACTCTCTTTGTGTCCTAACATACCAAGGACCACAATATAAGGGCCACTGGTACAAGGTAGTAGGAACAGACTACACAAGAAACCAATAAAGAATCCTCCAATCGGTCCCGTGATAGACTTGATAAGTCTTTTAAGCAGAGGCCTCCAACTATCTGGGACTTCCATTTTGAATCCTTTGCCATACCAAAAGAAATCCTTGATATTAAAAAGTCCGATCAAGATCGCAAGCACTCCAACTATCCTCATAAACCAAAGAGAGGTACCCGCACTCGCAATCGCACCATAGAGACCAAGACCCATTAGATAATATGAGATAAAAACTGAGAGCGTAAAAGTAAGACCGGTCAACAAGGCACGCCTCTTGCCGCCAGCCGCCATGATCGCAGCCATGAGCAAGATCAGCACCGCAAAAGTGCAAGGGTTGATCGAGTCTGCAGCAGCTGCAATGATAAGTACCGTCAAGGTAAGTTCTGAAACACTTCCGTTACCACCGGGTTGTTCCGTTACAACGGTACCTCCTTCAAACTGTTCGAAATAAGCGATAATTTGACTAGGCCCACTATAATAATTGGGGCCGGCGAACATTGTTGGGACACCGCGAGCTAGCATTGGGACTGCATAATCCTCAGCCATTTGATTAAACAAATTTGCACCATCACGATCTTGATAAATTTCGTGTTTTTGTAGATTAATCCTTTCAGAGACTTCTGGATGTTCGTCCAGATACTCAGCGACTACAGCACAATGGTTACATCCAATTCCCCAAAAATAATCCGCCTTGGGCTTGTATTGAGCAGAAACGGTGGGGATAAAGAGCAGAGACAGCAGTAATAAAGAAAGTGCAATGCTGATTTTTTTCATGATATTTCATTAGCTATTAACTACTAGCTAGTAGTTATTTCTTCTTTTCAATTTCAACAGTACACTCAGAAAAGAGCGTAGCCAGCACGCCAAGCACGGCCAAGCTAGGAGCAAGTAGGACTGCCACAGCGGTCACGGTTACCGGAATTTCGAGATAAACCTTACCTTTGTGCTTGATCTTGATACGGCGAATATTCCCTTCCTTGAGCAGTTTCTTGATCGTTTCTTTGAGTTCTTTGCCAATCACTGTAAATTCTTCCTTAACTGTGTCCTCTTTCTTGGTAGCCATAAATTTAAAGTTAAATCTAAATAGCTAACTAGCTAATTATAATCATCGCCAAATCACCTAAATTAGTTCCGGTATAGCCAGTTTTAATATGACCGTTGACTGCTTTAAAGAAGGTATATGAATTATTGTCTTTCAAGAATTTCTGAGGATCTTTCTTGAGTTTCTTAGCAAGCTTTAAAGTCTCCAAATCACCGATAGCTCCGGCGATGAGCTCCGGATTCATGCCATCAGAGCCATCAGTTCCCATCGAGAAAACAGTCATGTCCTGGGTTAGATGCTCCAAAGCAGCCAAGACAAATTCCTGATTACGTCCACCATAGCCCTGGCCTTTGACTTGTACTGTTGTCTCACCGGTAGCTACTAGTAGAATTTTCTTCAGAGAGAACGTCTTTCGATATTGATCAAAGTCCTTACCGAGTTTGGCCAAATTTTTGGCGGCCAAACTCGCTTCACCGAAAAGTCTGGAGGTTAAAGGAATAACATGATAACCAAGTTCCCGTCCTTTTTCAGCAGCCTTTTGCAGAACAGTATCATGGTCTCCCAAGATTTCGAAAGTGATATTACCAAAGAAAGGAGAATCTGCTTTCGGAGTTTCCAAAGATGGGTCTTTTAAGCCTTTTTTGAAGTGTTTGATGACGCTGGCCGGAACCTTATTTTCCAAATTGTATTTCTCAATCACTCCCAGTGCGTCAGCAAAAGTGGAAGGATCGGGGGAAACCGGACCGGAAGCAATCACACTCGGGTTGTTTCCCATCACGTCTGAGATAACTAAGGTCAGCACATTGGCAGGATGTAGGAGACGAGCGAGTTGTCCTCCCTTGATTTGAGAAAGGTGTTTGCGCACTGAATTCAGCTCACGAATATTTGCTCCACATTTCAAGAGCAGTTTGGTAGTCTCCATCTTATCATTGATCGAAACGTCATCGGGAGGTAGAGGAGCCAGAGCCGAACCACCACCGCTAATCAGCAGGATTACGAAATCTTTGGCTGTAGCCTTCTTGGCAAGCTCACAAAGCTGCCGCGTAGCTTTGACGCCTTTTTCACTAGGAAGAGGGTGTGTCGCATACATGGTTCTGATTTTTTTCAAGGAAACTTTACGAATGCCTTCAGGGACGATCACAACGCCGTCAGTAATACGATCTCCCAAGATTTCCTCCATATTCCTAGCCATTTGAGCACTGGCCTTCCCAAGACCGAGCACATAAACATTTTCATAAGCATCCAAATCCCAACAACGATCCTTGAAATACAGATAACCTGCTCTGTTCTGCAAACTTGTGCCGATGAGATTTGACATGGTCGTTTCCTTGAGAACATGTTCACCAATTTCAATCAGATTCTTGCGACGAATTTTAGCATTGCGATCATCGGTTCTGGTAATAAGTTTCTTATTCTTAATAGTTGGCACAAATTGCAGACCTTGATTCACACAAAATGCGGGCATTTTGCCCTTGAGAGCATCGATCAGATTTTTGGCTGCAATCTCAGCCATAAGCGAACGTGTCTCGAAAGTAGCACTGGCAATATGTGGTGCCAAGATTACGTTTGGCAACTTGGAAAGACCCGGTTTGAGTTTTGGTTCATCCTCAAAAACATCCAAACCGGCTGCAAAGATTTCTCCATTTTTCAAAGCTTCTACCAAGGCTTCTTCGTCAACTACCGGACCACGAGAAGTATTGATCAAAACCGCTGAATTTTTCATCAACTTGAATTCTTTTTTACTAATCAAGTGTTTGGTCTGAGGAGTCAGATTAACGTGCACGGAAATAAAATCACTTTGTTTCAGCAGATCTTTCATCTCAACCTTGCGAGCACCGATTTCTTGTTCCAAGCTTTGATTTTTGAAAAGATCGGTATAAAGCACCTGCATACCAAAGCCCTTGGCCATTTTACGTGCAAAAGTAGCTCCGATACGCCCTGCTCCGATAATGCCAAGTGTCCGACCGGTGATATCAGCTCCCAAAAAGTCCATCGGTCCCCAACCTTTAAACTTACCGGCACGGGTATAAGCATCCGCCTCGGCGATGAGTCGTGAAGCCGACAAAAGCAAAGTTGCAGCCATATCCGAAGTGGCATCGGTCAAAACACCGGGAGTATTTGTTACTAGGATGCCACGTTTGGCGGCGGCATCGATATCGATGTTATTGAAACCGACGGCATAGTTTGAGAAAATCTTACATTTCGGACCGGCCGCTTCCAAAATCTCGTCATCAACAGCATCGGTCAATAAACAAAGAACCGCATCACGGCCTTTGACTTTGTCTTTTAATTCTTTGCGGGTCAGCACACGCTCATCGGGATTGATCTCGATTTTGGCATCTTTACCAAAATGATCGTAGAGCATCTTGAGACCGCGCTCCGGAATACGTCTGGTGACGTAGATGTTGTACTTTGGCATGGGAACAAGTTAGTTTTTTGAATCCTAATAGACCTTAAGAAAGTCTACTTCAAAAGCACTAACATGCTACTACAAAAAAGGAGGCATGGCAAAGTCATTTCAGCTTTGGGGAACTTAGCCAATAAAAGATTCGTTATCTTGGGATCCAAAGCATAAATACAATTTTTCAAATCATCATGCTTTTTCTCCGGAGCTACTTTCTCCAACAAGATAATATTTCCTAAAAGTTGCATTAACTTAGTATTGGCATTTCTTAAATCTTCGCAAGATGCAGATTGTTGATCTCTAATTTTACTAGCCGTTAGAAGTAAATTCTTCAGTTTTTCTGACACATCATGTTCGCGCATTAATACTTCATGCCTAGTAAATAAATCACAAAGAGTCTCAATTTCCTCTGCGATTTCCAAAGATATGTTATCGACGTCAGCCTTTTCTTTGATGCTATGCATAAATTTTTTAGTAACCAAGTAATTCCTGTCGTCTCTGGAGATTGCCTTCAATAAAGCTTTCCATGTCTACAATCTTTTCTGTGCCAAGTGTTTTTAGAAGCTCTGTTAGTTCACGCATGGCGTGAAGACATATTCCAATATACCACTTTCCCCAAAGATCCTCTCTCTCAGAGTCACATAGGCTCGTAGAACATACCGATACACATAACTGATTATTCAGGGCATCAAAAATCAGATTAGTATCGCCATTTATTAAATCACGCCTTGACTCTAAGATCTCCTGACAGGTTTCTAGAACTTTTTGCACGATCTCAAGACTAGTTTTGGCATCAGCCATGTCTTGCATTTCCAGATCATTAATCAGGTCATCAATTAGACTAATTAGCATCCCTGCAATTTCGGGAGAATATTTTTTGAGCAAGAGGCGTAATTTCTCACGACGCATCTCGACTTGCTGATTATCAGTATTTTCCTGAAAAGAATCTAACATCTTTAATCTAAAATTAGTTGTGTTTTATTAAAGCACACTATAAATATTATGTCAACCTTACGCTCTTAAGCCAAAAGTTCCCTCTCCTTCTGATACTTTTCAATCTCCTGCAGAATAAGCTCATGTTTCTCCAATTCAGGATCTTGTTCCAAAATCTGTTCCGCCGCATCACGACTTTGTTTGATGAGCTCATGATCTGAGAGCGAAGCCATCTTGAGATCTGGAATACCACTTTGGCGAGTGCCAAAGACTTCTCCGGGACCACGCATCTCGAGATCAATCTCAGCTAATTTGAAACCGTCATCGTATTGCTCCATAGCTTTCAAGCGAATCTTGGCATTTTCACTATCAGCATCACTAAAAAGTAAGCAGTAAGACTGGTACTCGCCACGTCCGACACGTCCGCGGAACTGATGGAGCTGAGCAAGTCCAAAACGATCCGCACCCTCGATTAGCATGATAGTGGCATTGGGGATGTCGATACCGACTTCGATCACGGAAGTTGAGACCAGAATATTAATGTTGTTATCTTTGAAGTCCTGCATAATCGCGTCTTTTTCTTTTTGCTTCATTTTACCATGTAGTAAACCTACTTTGAGCTTGGGGAAAACCTCTTTCTGCAAGCGTTCATATTCGGCTGTAGCGGATTTTACTTCCAAGACATCTGAGTCTTCAATCAAAGGACAAATCACAAAAATCTGACGACCTTTAGCGACTTGATCTTCAATAAAAAGATTGGCGGTCTGACGTTCTGTCGGCATCACGACTTTCGTAATAATTTTCTTACGCCCGGGAGGCATCTCGTCAATAATGGATAAATCCTGATCTCCGTAGAGAGTAAGTGCCAGAGAACGCGGGATGGGCGTGGCCGTCATGTTAAGTAAGTGTGGTGATCCTTGGGCCTTGAGCTTGGCACGCTGCAAGACGCCAAAACGATGCTGTTCGTCGACAATTGCCAAACCTAAATTCTTGAAGTTCACTCCTTCTTGGATAATAGCGTGAGTTCCGATAACAAGGTCTATCAATCCATTTTGTAGTCCCATACGAATCTCATCGTTCTCCTTGGCAGTAGTTGAACCGGCCAGAAACTGAGTATTCACACCGAAGGCTGCCAGAAGTTTCGCCAAACCGGCAAAGTGCTGCTTGGCTAACACTTCAGTTGGAACCATCAAAGCTGTTTGATAACCGGCCTTGATGGTATTCAAGAGGGCAATCGTAGCTACAATCGTCTTCCCGGATCCGACATCTCCTTCCAGTAATCTCAACATGGGAACACTCTTTTCCAGATCTTTTAAGATTTCGTAAGCAGCTTTCTTTTGAGCATTGGTCAGTTGGAATGGAAGCTTAGCTGAAAATTCTTTAATTAAATCCGCATCAAGTGGGATTTGTTTCTCGAAGCCTTGGTAATTGGCACGCCACAAGATTTTTTGTCGTAAGGCATTGAGCTGAATAATAAAGAGTTCATTGAATCCGAGACGTTTGCGAGCAGCAGCCAAAGCTTCTCTACTATCGGGGAAATGTATCTGCCGTATAGCCTCCCCGATCGAGATCAAATCATTTTTATCCAAGATTTCTTCGGGAAGAAATTCCGGGATTAGCTCAACATATTCCAAACAATCCTTGAGCTTGAAACGCAGCCACTTGCTCGTCAAGCCGGCTGTTTCAGCATAAATTGGCACGATGCGCGCCGTATGTGTTTGATCTTTTTTGACTTTTTCGTAGGCCGGACTTTGCAGAGTCATGCGTCCGAAAGCGTATTTCAACTTACCTGACATAATCACCTCTTCCCCATCACGAAAAGCACGCGCGATATAAGGCTGATTCCACCAGACCACTTCAATACTACCGGTGTCGTCTGAAAGTTTTCCTCTCGTAATCTGTTTCCCATATTTGGTACGCGAGCTTTTGACACTCCAAATCTGACCGCGCACTACATTCTTTTCGCCTGTACGCATCTCGTTGATCTTACGAAGCTCAGTTTGATCATCGTAGTCGCGCGGGAAATAGGTCAAAAGGTCGTATAAAGTGTTGATACCCAAAGCACGCAAAAGTGAGGCATATTTCATACCTACACGAGCGAATTCCTGAATGTCGGTTTGGAGAGTAATTTCCATGGCAAAAGTATCTTAGAAGTTTACTAAGGAAGGAGCAAGGTGAGTGAAGGGGCCGCAGATCTGCGGCCCCTTCACTCACGCACCTAGAATTCATTTACAAACATTTCACTCTAGTCTATACTAGCTCTCCTCTGTTCCTTCACAACTCACGCCCTGTCCAGTTTAGGTTGAAAAACTTTTCTACTTGAACCGGGTAGGGGAAATTTCTAAAGAAAGGAGAATTGAATGGAATACTTTGTTTTACTTGTAAAACTATTCGGAATCGTGTTTCCCTTGTTCACGGTTTGTCTCTTTTTGGCAAGTGAGCTAAACCTTATGAAACTATGGAGAAGACAACCGCGGTTTTTCCTCAGCCGGACACTATTCCGGCTAATAAAAAAATGACCCTACCCAACCTGTCCCACCGGCACGAAACTCGTCGTCGGTGGGCCTCTCTTAATAATATGACGCCATAGGAAATTGTGCTCAATTCCTAATTTCTAAAATCTACGCCACCATAAAATATTGCTTCAAATCAGACATCTCCACCGTGAAGGGAGTCTGCATACGTACACCATCATAGTCGATATGTACCGGCAAAAGTTCTTGTGATGAAATCTCGATCTTCGAAGCACGTAAATACGAGAAAGGATCTTCGCCTTCTCCTAAACTATTAATCATGATCTCAAGTTTGTCATCTTGAGGATTGAAACGCAGTGGACTGAAAACATTACTGGAACGCCAATTGGCATTCACCATGGAAACATTCAAAATATTACTGTTAAGATGCAACGAGTCATCAACTTTGAGAGTAACTTGGTAAGCCTCGATTTCGGTAGCGTCTTTTCTGCCTAGGACTGTTTTTTCTTGCTTGAGAGATTTGTTGCCGATCCCGACCACTCCGACAAAGAGACGTTCACCCAATAATCCCAAACGGAAAAAGCGCTTTTCTTCGGAAAGTAAAACCTTCACAGCATCTTTCCAGTTACTGGGAATACCGAGTGCTTTAGCGATTGTATTTTCTTTACCAAAAGGAATAATCCCAAGCAGTACATCTGAGCCAGCTATCCCATTTACAAGCTCATTAACCGTCCCATCTCCTCCCACGCACACGATTTTATCATAGCCTTTTTTGAGACCTACTCTGGCAAGGTGCATGCCATCTCCCGAACTGATCGTCTTGGCAAATTCACCCTCAATGCCAAATTGCTCGAGATATTCCCTGAACTTCATCTCCAGCTCAGGAAACTTACCCGTACCTGCTACCGGATTTATGATGAAGTAAAACATCTGAGACTAAAATTAAGACACTTAATCTTCCTTTTTGTCGGTGACGACCCTAGGCTTAACTGCCTTGGTCTCTGAAACAACGCTCTTACCGGCAAAAATGCCACCAGCCTGGATCACCAGATTACCACCAGCGTTAATATCACCGTAAACTTTACCACTGGCACCGATCTCAACTTTATTGGCGTTCACATTGCCGTGTAGCTCGCCATAAACTTTCAAGGATTCAACTTTAATATTGGCCTCAGCTTTACCTTCGGGAGTAATCTCCAAAGTAGCAGCTTTGATCTCTCCTTCTTTGAAACTACCGGCCAACTTGATATTCCCGGAACTTTCAAGTTTACCGGAAGCTTTTACCAAGGGTCCGATCACGGTCTCAAATTCCTCCGCACTTACTGCTTGGTTTGAAGAGCTGGATTGAAACATATGTTTTAAAATTAAGTATGTTTGAGGATGTTAATTTTAACAGGAAAACATAATTTAACAAGTACCTAGCTAAAGTGCCCCAAAAGAAGCCTTATAACTACAACTTAATAAACTCGTCAGGATCAGTAAATACACAAAATAATCCAGCAGCAAAACCAAGAAAAAATAGAGAACTTTCAGGTAATTCGTCTTTAGAAACAAGATTAGTAACTTACTCAAGTGCGCGGATTTCTTGGTGTACACATATCTGCGGAACATGTAGTTGAAACGTTCGTATTTACTTGGCCTGAAATTCAGCTCCTTTTCTTGTTTATTTTGAAGCTCAAAACTAAAAGACTTAACTGCATAAAAGAGAGCTGCGAAAGGAGCCAAGAAAATCGCAAAAAGATAGTGTAAATAAACTTTGGAGAAAGTATTTTGTCTGAGCTTGCGAATGTTGAGAGTAAGTAACAAAATCCATAAAAAGCTCAAACTGATTAGCATTTTAAGAGGCCAGCAGTATAAGGTTTGAGCCCCCTTAAGCAGATTCAACTTGTACAAAATTTCGGCAATATCTTTACGAGTCATACCCTTGTCACGTTCAAAAACTTCACTATCGACCGTCAAGAGTTGATGTTCATAAACAAAGCGCACATAAGGTGCATACCAGCTATCGACTGCTACGTCGGTGTAGATCTGTTCACCGGCCTGCGGCATTTCCAGCTCTTGCGCCGTCAAAATCATTTTCAGCGCTTCTACCCTGTTCACTGAATTCTCCGGTCGAAAAGTGCCATCCTCATAACCACCCACGATTTTGAGTTCAGCAGCTTTTTTGATGTAGGGCGCGTACCAACTATCAGCAGCGACATCTTTAAAATCTGTTTCTGTTGCCTTTTCTGCAACTGTTATCCCCGCTCCACGCAGCGCCAATTTCACCATCTCAGCCCTTGTCACGATGCGCTCCGGCTTGAAAGTTCCATCTTCATAACCGGACAGAACTCCGGCCGCTTGCAAGGACACGATAGCCTCATACTGAGGATGTGTCACAGGCACATCCGAGAAAGCAAGCTGCTCGGCCAGTACCTGTGAAAAAGGGGCACAAACCAGCACAAACGTGATTAGAATAAGCTTTAAGAGTTTTACCACTTGCATAGATTAGTCTAAAAAGGCGAAGGATAGGATAGCACAAGAAGCAGGCAGCGTAAACCAGTCCGCTTGCTTTATTTGAAGGCGCTATCTACAATGACCTCCTAATAAATTATAAGATGCTTCAACTCGAACCCGAGGACTGCCAAGAATCTGATGGTTTCATGATTTTCCGCAGAAATAAAGACAACTTAATAAGTATTGAATACGTAGAGATTCTTGATATAGCTAACTATCCGGCTAAGAAAGAAGATCTTGAGATGGTTTTTTCTGCCATGCGTAATCAACTCAAAGCTATACTATCAAGACTAGGAGTAAAGCAAAAAGTTTTGCCGGATGTGGAATATGCCCTTTGGGACAAGAACGGCAAGGTTTTGAGCAGAGCTTTTGTCCCGGGAAATTACTGGAAGAGTCCACAGGGACAAGCTTGCGATCCTTTGCAAGATCCTACCCCAGCAAAAAGACCGGTATCTTCAAAGCAATCCCAGCCCACTGTCATCATTCGCAAAGCTGACATTACTCAATAAGTTTGCTTACTGGGCAGAGCGTCCCACGCTGTCAGTAGCTCTAGACATGCTTCCTTTTCAAAGTCCGGCACTATTTCAAGCTGACTTTTGCCAATATTCTTCATATCTTCGTTTGATATACTGAGTTCATTGAAACCTCTTTTTTGCACATCGCTAATAGATGTTCCGTAATAGATTTTTCCAA
>JAQVLK010000066.1 GCA_028704165.1 Candidatus Altimarinota bacterium
GCCTTCGCGGATATCGTTTTCCATGGTTTCGCTCCTTTACAATAAAAAAGCCCCGGCAAGCATTTGCCAGGGCTAAGAGCGAGGGCTTTTTCCTGCCGCTGCGCGCAGCAAGAAAAAGGGCCATAAAAGGTTCTTATGGCCATCTCACCTTTTGGCAACCCCGCTACCCTCGATATGAGGGCCGGAAGCTTTGCGCCCCAGCATTGCTGCTAGTTTGCCTTTTTCAACAGGTACACCGGATTGTCAATGTTTCAAAAGCATTATTTCCAATTAAAGTATAACATATATTTTACACATTTCAAGTAGTGGCAATTTGTTTATTTTGCAAATGTGCAAAAAGCCCGCTTACCTTAATAGTGGGCCGGATAATGGCGCCATTTAAAAGGGATAAGCTTTGCGCAGGAAGAATTCGTGTTTCTCCTGCGCAAAGGCAAACCGTATGTCTTATT
The DNA here is from genome assembly GCA_028704165.1 of Candidatus Altimarinota bacterium. Lineage (GTDB taxonomy): Bacteria > Patescibacteriota > Gracilibacteria > RBG-16-42-10 > JAQVLK01 > JAQVLK01. The sequence goes on from JAQVLK010000066.1 coordinate 450, forward strand.
GTAAGTATATGTCTATCTGAGAGATATGGCGAAGCCTGACCTGTTCTGCATAGGGGGCAGGGATGATCTCAGAGTCTAACTCAACCGTAACTCCTTGCGCATCGCAAAAAACAATACGCGCAGGCTTTACCCCTTTAATGCCGAAAGTGTCTTTCTTTTTTGGGTTGTGATAAATGACGCGCACTTTCCCCAGGAACATGAACTGGTAGGTCGCATCTTTTTTGCGGAAGAGCCATCCGGCAAGCACGGGTGAAAATCTGAGGTTAAGTTCGCCGTTCGCATTTAGAAAAAACGGGTTGAGCCCTGCGTTGACGGTCAGCCATATACTCAGGAATTCGGCGGTTGAGCCGGAAAGGCGGGCTACGAATCCGTTGCCGTGAAGTTTTTTATCCGCAAATGCGCTGCTGGCGATGAAAGACACGTTTTCTGCGATACTGCGCCCGTAACGCGCGGGGTTTTGGAAAGGGATGAGCACGTTTTTGAGTTCGGCATAAAATTCCTGGTTAAGCCCTTGTTTAAGTATCGCCAACAGGTATTTGTATTCCATATGCAGCCAGATCGATTCATGCTCAAGCCACCCGCGGCTGAATGAGCGGCACCTGCCGATTTCCTGCGGCATGCCGGCAAGAGAATCGGTGACTTTGTACATCTTAAGCGCGCGGTCGAAAAGCGGGCTTTTTTTGGTGGCCTCATACAATGTTTTAGCTTCATTACGATCAGCGGCAAGCTTCATGGCATGGTATTGGCCTTCCAAGAATATAGGAAGTTTCTTTTGGGTGAAAGAGGTAGCTTTGATGTAGGATGCTTTTATGGTTTCGTATGAAGCGACTTCGTGGATGAAATACGAGTAATATATATTTTGGGTGGGATGTTTAGCTTTGGCGATGCCTTCGTCCAGTTTGATCTGCGCGTTGGTAAGGAAGGGGGTAAGCTGTGAATGATGGACTTCCCGCTCCTTGCCGCTGAAACCAAGCCGCACGCGCTGGCGGTACGCTTCTTTAAGCGCCGAACTTTTGTCCCAGTAAATAAAATCCTTATTGGCCGGCCCGTTGTTAAAACTGTCCTGCAGCAGGCCGTTTAAGCTAAAGATAAAATCGTAGAGTTCCTCGCTAATGAGCATTTTCTCAGGTTTGATCTTCCGGAGAGTCTCTTTAATAAATACCACCATGCGTTTTAGCTCGCATGTTTCATGCAAGGATGAGCCGAATAGCGCAGGCAGGCCGTTCAAGGCGTCATACCAATTCGGCTTATTCGCTTCCATCTCTATGCCCATGCCGAAAGGGTCAAGAGTGGAGAGCTTGTTGGCGCACAGGCAGAGCAGCTTATTGATAAGGGTAGTGTAGTATATTTCCCCATGCCCGTGGTCCGCGCGGGAAAGATGCTGATGGCTGTTTCTTTTGGCAAATAGCTCCTTTTTTTCCGTATCTACCCGTAAAGAGTGCAACTGTTTTATGCTGCCGTCGTGGTAGATAAGGTATTTTTCATCCCTGGGTTTGACGGTTTCCGCGTTATCGAAATAGGTGAAAGCCCTTTTCTCAAAGATGATCTCTTGGAGGCGCTCCGGGTATACCGAAAGATAGTTTTTTAGCAGGTCGAGGTTGTAGGTCCAATGGTCTGTCCAGAAACCTTCAGAGTGTTCGGCTTCCTGGTTTTTGTCGGAGCAGGAGATGAGGGTTTCCAGGAACTCATCGTATGAAACGGAAAGTTTTATTTTCGAGTCTTCAATAAAGAGGATAATGTCGCCGGGAGTAAAGGGGCGGGCGAGGATTGCAATAATCTTCGCGACGGCGTTTTCATCGCTCATCGCGCGCAGCGCGTGGGCGAATCGATCTTTGTCCCTGAGCATGAAACTTGCGCCTTTGATTACCAGCGGGTTATAGCCGTCAGCCTGGATGAGGCTGTAGAATTCGATCAGCGTCTGGTCTTTAAGGTCGGGGTTAAACCAGATGTCGCTGCGGCGGTTCTGGTTGGCGTCGCGGTAATTGCCGTTGCCTTGGGAAAAATAAGTGGGGTGGATAAGGAATTTATTGTAATCCCGCTCAAGGTCGCCGTGTTTGCGGGAATAGAGGTAGAAAGAGGCGCCAGACTTGAAGGTCAGCGCGTGTCCCCCGCGGATAAGGTTGTCCAGGTAGGTCTGTTTGCAATATAGGTCAAATGCCTGCGAGCTGCTTTGCGTGCCGATATCCTGCTGCAATCCTTCAATGAGCTCTTTGTTCTGGCGGCTTTTTGTTTCCAGGTATCCCGGGGAGGTGATCATGGGGATGAGCGCGTTCAGGCTGTCTTTAGAGCGCATGTATCCGGCCATGGCGAAAAAAGATTTTTCTTGCCCGGGCGCAAGTTCGAGCTTCTGCAAGATAAAGGCGCAGGGGGTCTTGCTGGCCAAAGCTTCTTTGGCCGGCAGCAAGAAATTGTGTTGCATGACAAAATTATATGGGCAGGTAAAGTCGCTGGCCGGGCCGAATACCGTTTCCGGGTCGACAATGGGTTTGATGATGGCAGGTTTGCCTTTAATAAAATGGAAGCCCAGGTAAAAATTGCCTTCATTTATGTGCACGACCTCCGGGCGGTCAACGGGGTCGACGGATAATTTAAAGAAGGGGACTTTCTTATCCATGTTTTCAACCACCATCCATGCTTCGATGGTGCGGCTCATTTCTTTAAGGAAAAAATTGTTGGTCCCGAAGGGGGTGATCTGCGGCAGGCCGTCCAATACTTCCATGGTAAGCGGTTTTTTGCCGGTATTTTTCAGGGTGACTTTGCGCACCAGCGCGGCATAAGAATCCTGGGGAATGGTGAAATACCCGACGCTGGTCTTGACGCCCAGGCTGCGGTTGGTTTCTTCCAGGCGCAGGTCGTAGGATGTCTGGGAGAGCTTGTTTTCGATATCGAAGCAGAGATTGGCGCTGCTGTTATGGAACGGCTCATAGATCACCGCAGTTTGCGCTTTTTTTATCTTGATGAAAGTGCGGAAGCCGTGGGTGGAGACCATTTGCCAGGCTTTGTTAGCCGGAAAGAATTCGAGGTAGGCATGGTCCTTGTCTTTGGTGCCGAAGCAGGAGATCGCCTGGCCGCGGTTGACGAAGAATGCCCACATGGGGATGCCGTATTTTCCGGCGATGCCGGGGAAAAAATTAGCCAGCGGCTTGCTTAAATTGTAGTTTTCAATGACGAAATCGCCGTTATCGCTGAGGTAATATTTTGCGCGTGGTGAAGCTTTTTTAGCGGTTGCCATGAGTCTATCTCTCCTTGTTGGAATAGGTATTTATTCTACAATTTATTTGGTTTTTGTCCATCATTTTTCTGGAAGTTTTATCCTAATAAACCTTCAGCGGAAAAAATTTTGACATTTGGCAAATCTTAAGGTATACTTAAGTATCCTGCCACGGGGAAAGTAAGTGAGAAAATGGTTTTCCCTGAAGATGCAAAAATAAGTATAAAATTTAAAGTAGCATAAGACGCCAAAATTACCGGCGTCTTTTTTTTGTGCTGCTTCTGGCTTGATGCGTCTATTTGAATAGTGCGCGTAGCTGTAGCAGAGAAACTTTTAAAGTTTATTATTGCGAGTAAGCGCAGATTATCTGGACAGGGTGTTTTAACAAGGAGGAGTTGAGATGGGAAGAAGATGGTGGTTTTTGGGGCTGACGGTTTTATTTAGCTTGTGCGCGGTGTGTATTTTTAATGTTGGCTACTGCGCGCAGGATGTGCAAGTATCTGCTGATGCGCTTAATTTCGGCCATGAGCAAACTGAGAAGACGCTTTACGTAACCAATACCGCGCAAAATACGGACCTTTTATGGAGCGCAAAAACAGACGCGCCGTGGCTATCGGTTGTGCCGGTTAACGGCCAGATTGGAAATCCCAGCCGCATCGCGGCTAACGCGCCGTATACTTTTTCCAATATGTGGCCCCACTTAGCGCAGCCGTGGTATTTTAAACAGCCCATGACTGTGGGTATTGACCATGAAGGAAGTATCTATGTGGCTGATTCGGGGAGGGGCCGGATATTTAAGTTCAATAAATACGAGGAATATCTTTTTGCGATTGGCAAAGATGCTTATTATGATGATAAGTATAATCATGTTGTTCCCGATGAATTGATTTCTCCAAAGCATATTGCTTTCGATTCCCAAAATAATATTTATATTGTATCTGAGTCTGTTGTAAAGAAATTTGATAAGAGTGGCAAATTTGTTACAAGACTTAAGGTAATTTCTGATGGGAAAGAAATGGTTTATTCCGCATATGACATTGCGGTAGGACCCGATGATAATATTTTTGTAACTGTTAATAGAGGAGATGTTTGGCCTTCAGAAAGAACTGTAGTATATAAATTTGACAAAGAGGGGAATTTCTTAAAGTGGTGGAAAAGTGGAGTCTATAATGATGGTTGGTGTTATGAGTTTAT
>JAQVLK010000002.1 GCA_028704165.1 Candidatus Altimarinota bacterium
AGATTTATCACAAAACAGGCTCATGAGTTCCGGGATTGCTGCGGAATGATCAATACTCTTTTCTAAATCTTTACGTAAATATTCAATCATAACCGCAGTGCTTTCCGCTGTTTTGTCGCCTAATGCTTGCCAGATCTTCTCAAGATCATGATTGGCAAGTTGCTTGTTTTGGTTCTCAAGATTGCGTGCTTCATTCAACATCTGCAGCTTATCGTGCTGAGCATCAGGGATTTCAGCTCCAAAATAAAGTTGCCAACGCAAAGTGCGATAAAAACTCTTCTTAAGAGTGCCAAGTACTCCCTGTTTTTCCGCAAAGGATAAAAGTAGGATGAGTTGTTTCTTGCTAATTAACTTGTAAAAACCCAAAACTTTTTCCCAGGCCTTGGGAGTTTCTGCTGACAAAAATCCTGTGTAACATTCGCCCGGCAAAAGCCAAATCAAAATTTCTCCACGTAAATGATGAGTAAGACAAACAGGAATTGCGCTGACTAATGCTCTTAAAATCAAACGTTTACTTTCGTTTTTGAGATGTTTGAAGTTATCTGCGAGCGTATCTTCCATCAAATTCCACAACTTATTTTGTCCCAAAAAATCAGTACGTCGGAAGAGCTCCAACCACAAAGCCAAGGCTTCTTTTTGAGTCTCAGCATTCTTGGCAGCCAGGTTCAAAAAATGATTTTTCAATAAATTATGTGCCGGATTGACGTATTGTAAGGTACGTAAATCAACTTCACTTTTGAGAATAAAATCCCAAGTCTTGCTACTGACAGCATCCTTGCGCATAACATAAAAATCTTCCAAAGAAAGGTACTCATCTTGCAGTGAAAGTTGGCCTGCCGGATCAAGCGCCATCATCTTGAGAGCTTCTTTAGTTTCGGTGGTTGGCATTTTTATATTTGTTTGTAAATCCAAGAATTATAGCATAAATGAGAGCAAAATTAAAGGGTGGGGGGAGGGTTTTATCTCACGCACCCGCAAGGGGTGCGACTACTGGTATTTCATTTAAATATGATATTCTATGGGAGCATTAATTCTTTTACATGCAAATTCTCAAAATATTCGCTGACAATACTCTCACGCAGGTTATGGATGCTCTCGAAGCTGGGGAGGTCGTTGTGTTGCCAACTGAAACTTGCTATGGACTTTCCTGTGATGCGACGAACAAGCAGGCGGTCGAGAAGATTTTCCAGATCAAAGGTCGTGATGAGAAGAAACCCTTGAGCGTCATGTTCTTTGACCTGACGGCAGCCGAAGAATATGTGGAATTCAACGACAAAGCGATCGATCTCGTCGCAGAATACTGGCCCGGACCGCTGACATTGGTTTTGCCTCGTAAAAATGTAGCGGTGAAAAATTTGGCGCCCCTGTACGGCGTGCCTGAAAAGACTTTGGGAGTTCGTATGCCTGACCATCGTTTCTGCTTGAAATTGCTTTTTCAATTCAACGAACCACTCATTACTACCAGTGCCAACTTGAGCGGCGCTGCCAACCCTTATTCCGTAGCTGAAATCGTGCAGCAGTTTGAGAATTCAAAATACCAACCAGCTCTCATCGTAGATGCAGGAGAACTTCCCCAAACTCCGCCCTCGACGGTGGTGGATCTGACAGGGAAAGACATGAAGGTGTTGCGAGAGGGGAGCATAAAAGTGGCTAGTGCAAAGTGATTAGTGAAGATAGTTTTCTGCTTGTCACTAAGCACTAATCACTCTTCTTTATGTCTCTCCACCTCAAACCTATACACCGCAAAATCTTCATCTTCATAGATATCTGCTTTTTCACAAGCTATGCCGATTTGTTGGCGTACTGAGTTAACACCTTCCAAATCAGGCAAGAGTAGACCCGTGCGGCCGTCGCGTGTTTTGACGATCACGCCGTACTGGCGAGGATTGAGATCTTCCACGTCTTTGACAAGTTCAGGTGCAGTCAGAACATCCACATGAATTTCCAAATCAGGAAGTTCCTCAAAATCTACCGGTTCAAAGCGCGGATCTTGCGTGGCGGCTGCGATGGCGTTACGAATGATCTCGGTCGCAATGTTCTTCTCTGTGGGCAAGAAAGTCCCGATGCAGCCGCGCAGGGAGTGTCCCTTGCGCTTATGTAAAGACACAAAAACGCCGGCCTTGTTCTTTAATAGCTCCGGTGCCAAGTCCTTTGCAGGCTTAATAATCTCTCGTTCGCTTAAATAAGATTCTAATGCATGTCGGGCAAGTTGGGTGTAATGATTCATGTAAAGAGGTTAATGTTGTGCTACCTTAGTTCCCTAGCTTCTAGCTTTTAGTTTCCATTCTCCCACCAAGTATCCCACCCCAAAAGGTCCTTCGTAAGAAAGTTTCTTAAAGCTGTAATTAAAGTTGGAAAGAATGCCGAGCGCGATCACGATCGATCTTAAGCCACATTCGCCGGCGTGTTCTGTTAAGTTTTCGTCCAAGTTCAAAATTCCTTCTACATCATTTTCTGCAAGGAGCTTAATTAACTTATCATCAAATTCTTGGCCCTTGGCATCAAAACCAGCTGGTGCATCCGGAGTCAAACGATGAGACAAATCACCCGAGGCGACTAAGGCAATTTTTTTATCATAATCTTTGAAAACTTTCCCCAAAGCTTGCCCATATTTGAAATGTTCTCGTAGTGACAAATAAGAAAATCCCGCAATTAGAAGCTCGAACTTTTTGTAATGCTTACTTAAAAAATAAAGTGGTACCATACTGGCATGATCGAGCTCTGCGGGTTCATAAATTTGTGCAGGAAATGCGGTAGCAAGCTCTTTGACGATCGATTCTTGCAGACTCAAAGCTCCCTTGAAACTCTGCTGGACTTGCGGAGCACCAAAACTACCCAAGTTTCCTTGAAGATTTTTTGAGCAGGAAAGTACAAATCTATCAGCCAAAAGTAAACTATGTGGCGAAATCAAAAAGACTATCTCCGGCTGAGTTTCCACAAAGTTCTTACTTAAAATTTCCAAAGCTTGAATACTGGCGTGTACATGCTGGACATCCTCTCCGCCAACTTCGGAGACCATGATGGGAGGATGTGGTGTGAGACAGGCGTGGACGAGCATGGGCTATCTTTAGACAAGGGAGCATGCTCCCTTGTTCTCTAATTCAGGTGCATTGTGTGCAAGATGTACCAGAAGTTCTTATAAGTTGCTTCCATTAGGATGGCCTTAGGCTCGGTAAGTTCAATATCTAGGGCATTCATGTCAAAGTCGACTTGGTAGGCGGGAGTATTCTCGTTTTGACTGGAAGGACTACCAATATGAGAATAATAAACAGTACCGGTCATATAAGTCCTGCCCATTGCTGCATTGAAGTCCTTGAAAACATTGTAGAAATATTTACCTTTAGAAAGGTATTTGTTGTAGCTCCATTCCTCACCGGCTTCTGTTTTGGCGAGGACTGTTAGTTTGGTATGTGGGGTAGGAAGCTGGGCAATAGTGAAACCAATCTCTTCTCCTTTGCCAAAGAAAGCCGAAACCCGCATGGTATCCTCATTAACAGTGAGATCCCAATCTGGAGGATAGAGGAAAGTCAGTTTGGATTTCTCGTCACCATAAGTTAACCAGTCAGCAGTTTTTTCTTCGATGCTGGTGATTTTACTTTCTACCGTACTACCTGAACCCTGTGCAGGATCTTCTGTCTCAATGACTTGCGTCATCTGACAAGCAGACAAGAGACTTACAAGTAAGATAGCACTGATAATCTTTTTCATAGTGAGTTTTTTAATAGCTCGTGCATTATACCTGAGAAATAGGGTAGAGGGTAGAGGGTTTAGGGAGAAAAATTGTTATATTGTTTCCTTGTTGCGTGTTTCCTAATAATATAACAATACAGCCATGTAGCTGTTGTCTTATTTCCTTTTCTTCACGCTTTTGCTAGAATACTCACCGTAAATAAACCAAATTTATGGAAACAGAAAATACTTTCGGAAAAGTTGAAGGCATTTCCATTCTCTATCGTTTACTGGCTGGCATGATCGGTGGAGCCGGTGGAGCTCTCTTCATCTTTATTGGTATGATTTTGGGAGGTTCTCTTCTAGAGTCTTTTTCTTCTGACACGGTCAATCTTTCGCCTTTCGCAATCTTTCTAATCTTAGCTGTATTATTTCTCTCAACCTTGGTTTCCAACAGTCTGGGGACTTTATTGATCGGTCTCTCTGATCGTGCCAAATACTCAATGCCATTCCGAGGTCTTTCTCAGGTTGTCGTCGTCAATATCATTTTATTTATCTTGAGCACTCCGATTTACCTGATCGCCAAGGGCATTGATCCCTATCTGATGGCGGGAGTTGCAGTACTGCATTTTTTCTTCTCAAGTTTGACCTCAGCCTTGGTCTATGAAGTGATCTGTGCCGACAGAAGTCGTATCTTGCTCAATATCTACAGTGTTGTGATTTCAGTTTTTATCGGATTATTAGTTATGCTTTTCTTCTACTTGGTAAGTTCCGGGACCAATCAACTACTACTTTTCTTCAGTGTTCCAATTATCATCTGGCTCTCAATCGGCTTCGTTGGTGCTCTGATAGAGTATTTTTACTACCAATTCTTCCGTATCGCAGGGGTTGATTTCTTGAGTATTGAGATGATCCAAAAAGAAGCTCCGCTTGCTGCTAAGCCCGAAGCTGCTGAAAAGGAGGAATGGGATGCTACTAAATAAAGCTTAGTCTCGAACTGCAAGATCCAAAATTTGCAACTGTAAACTAGTGTTACCGTTCCAGTGGTTTTGTTCGAGGTGCCCGACAACATCCACGCGCATGCCGGATCCTAAGGAGAGAGCATGATCTCCGAGTCGGAATCCAATCCCATCCAGAGACTTTGAATCTTGGCGTAGATTGAGCTTGAGGTGTTTACCGTCACCCACACTTTTGACACGTAGTAGTTCTAAATTCTTTAACAAAAAGAGCGGTTTAGGATTACCAATCCCAAAGGGTGCCAAATCTTCCAGCTCACGAGCTATGTCCAGAGAAAGATCTGCCGGATTTAACTCAGCATCAATTTGGAGGGCAGAAGTCAAATCTTTATCAGCTAGTAAGGAGTCTGCCAAGGCTTCGAGCTTTTGTTTGAGATCAGCGAAATTCTCAGGCAAAACAGTGAAGCCGGCCGCTTGAGCATGACCGCCGAAGCGATCTAGTAAAAGTGCTTGGCTAGTGATGGCATTGATCATATTGAAACCTTCGGGACTGCGACAGGAAGCGGTAAAGAGCTCATTGCCTTCTTCTAAAATAATCGTGGGCAGAGCGTATTTCTCGGCCAAACGGCCGGCTACAAGTCCCACCACACCGGCATGGAATTCGGGATGTTTGGCGATAATAATTTTGCAGTGAGCAAGGTCTCCTAATTGTTGTTCAGCCACAGAACAGAGTTTCTCGGTTAACACTTGTCTCTCACTATTCAGTTTTTCCAAAGCGGAAGCAATTTCAAGCGCTTTCTTTTCATCTTCACAAAGCAAGAGCTCTACGGCTAAAGAAGCGTCCTTGAGCCTACCTGCTGCATTGAGCCGTGGCGCAATGCGAAAACTGATCGTCTCAACGTTCATGGCATAGCCATTTTGATTACTGAGTTCAAGCAGTGCCTGTAGTCCTTTGCGTTTGGTCTTGGCGAGCACTTGTAAGCCAAATTTGGTCAAGACCCGATTCTCGCCTTGTAGGGTCATACAGTCAGCAACCGTGCCCAACGCTACTAAATCGAGAGCCCATTTCAGATGGCTCTCAGCTGCTTCCTTGCTCAATAAATCATGTGCCAATGCTTGTACAAGTTTATAGGCTACACCGACGCCACTCAGTTCCTTGAAAGGATAATTGGGAGAAACTAAAGGATGAATAATTGCAAAACCAGGAGGCAAGCTTGCTGGGATGGCGTGATGGTCCGTGATAATAGTGTCGATGCCGGCTGCCTTCAGAGAGGCTATCTCTGTCACACAACTGATACCATTATCGACGGTAATAACGAGCTGAATATTTCCCTTGATCGCTTCGTTTACCATTTCTTGGTTCAATCCGTAACCCTCAGTTAACCTGTTTGGTAAGCGGTAAGTGACATTTGCTCCTAATTTATTGCTTAAGAAATCAACTAGCAGGGCAGTCGCCGAGATACCGTCCATATCGTAATCTCCCACGACCACAATTTTTTCTTTTTTCTCCAAAGCTGATTTGATGCGCGTAACTGCTCGGTCCATGTCTTTCAATAAGGCTGGATCATGCAGATCTCGCTCAAAGTTCGGCTCTAGAAAAGTTTTTTGATCTTGGATGCCGCGACTTAGGAGCAAACTTTCAAGTAGGCTCTTGCCCGGTTTTTGGTCTAGGACTATCCATTTCTTACCTAAAATTGACACGCATTTGTAGTTTAATTCCAGAAAGCTACAGCGAGAGTATACTACAGAATGGGCTAACGCCTACTACGAATCTACGAATACATGATGCGAATAAAAACAGGGGCTAGGGTAGAGGGTTTAGAGGGGGAGCTAGTGACGAGTGACTAGATTCTTACACTTGCACTAACCGGTTGCATAAAAAATATCCACGGGCTTAAGCCCGTGGATATTTAGCCAGTTTAACCATTCAGCCAGTGGGCTTTAGCCCTATTTCTTCCTCCACAGTACCAAAAGTGGTGAAGCGACGAAGATGGAAGAATAAGTACCGGAAATAATACCGATAATCAAGGCTAGTACAAAATAGCGAATCGATTCGCTAGCCAAGAAGAAGAGTGCGATCAAGATTAGGAGAGTGGTCAATGAAGTATTGATACTACGTGCCATGGTCTGATTGATGCTGGCATTGACGATCTCAGGGAAATCCGCAGCGCGTCCTGAGAGAATCATATTCTCACGGATACGATCTAGCACCACGATGGTGTCGTTGACGGAATAACCCAAGATAGTGAGTAGTGCTGTAATAAACAAACTATCTACCTCGACATTTAACAGAAGTCCCAAGACGGCAAAGACACCGCAGATGATCAAGACGTCATGGATCAATGCGGCGATGGTCACGAGACCAAACTTCCAAGCACTGACAGACTTAGGGACCTTACGGAAAGCAAAGGCGATGTAAAGCACAATGAAAATAATTGCAATAACCAAAGCCTTGTAAGCATTGGTGCGTAAAGTGGCACCGATCGTAGGACCAACGCTTTCATAGCGTAATTCAACGACAGCTTCTCCGGCATTGAGTTCGGCAAGCTTGCTCATGATCTGGTTATGCGTGTAGTTGTTGATGTACTTCAATCTGATTAACATCGCGCCATTTCCCAGAGATTGGACGAGTGGTTTGCCTAGGTCGACGATTTCCAGAGAAGCCCGTCTAGGAGCTCCGGATACGGAAGCTTCTCCGGCATCTTCTTCAGATAAGGATTGTTCATTACCCGTATTCAGGCTCTTGAGTGCTTCTTCAACTTGGGAACTGGAAACTTCTTGGCTGAACTGGATTTCAAGTAAGCTTCCTCCGGTGAAGTCAATGCCTTGTCTCAGACCGAAGGTGGCGAGTGCAATGACACTGAGTGTCATCAATGTTCCTGAGATGGCAAACCAGTACTTGGACTTTGGAATAATTGCTAGCATGGAATTTAATAATTAAAAACTAAAATTAAGATTACTTTTCTACATCAACTTTTTTGATATTCACACCCCAAAGGACCTCATTCTTGGCCCATTTGTGTTCTATGAAAACGCGTAAGAAATTGCGCGTTACCACGATCGCCGAGAACATACTGATCAAGATGCCGATGGCGAGTGTCAGCGCAAAACCCTTGATAATACCGGTGCCAAAGACAAAGAGCACGGCACAGGTAATCAGGCTGGAAACATTGGAATCCCGAATTGAACTCCAAGCTCTTTGGAACCCGGATTCGACTGCGGAGCGAAGTGTTTTTCCTAGTTTTAATTCTTCCTTTAATCTCTCAAAAATCAATACGTTGGCATCGACGGCCATACCAATCGACAGGATAAAACCGGCAATGCCGGCCAAGGTCAGAGTATAACCAGGTAGAAACTTGAAAGTAGCCATGACAAAGATGCTATAAATCACTAAAGCCACGGAGGCCATCAATCCCGGTAATCTATAATAAACCAGCATAAAGAGCACAACCACCAAAAATCCGATCAGGCCCGCGTTCACACTTTCCTTGAGAGAACCTTCTCCCAAGCTGGCACCAATATTGTACTGTCCGACGAGCTGAACCGGAGCAGGAATAGCACCGGTGTTGAGATTGCTAGCTAGTTCGTGCGCTTCTTTTTGATCGAGAGCTCCGGAGATAATCGCTTCACCATCAGTGATCACGCTACGTACGGTAGGTGCATAGGCCACAGGCTCTCCGTTAGCATCTTCACCGGCATCAATAATAGGCTCATCATCCAAGAAGATAGCGAGAGGTTTATTGAGGTTTTTCTCAGTAACCTGTTTAAAGAGTTCTACGCCCGCTTCGTTAAATTGAATCTTAACAATGAATTCATAACTTTGTTGATCAACAGAAGCTTGTGCGTTTTTGAAGTGTTCACCAGTGAGAGCTGTGGTCTGCCAGCCTCCCTCAGGGCTTAGTGATTTTTTCTTAAGAAATATTTTCCCAATGTTGGCTTTCTCAATAGTCTCAGTCTTACTGTCTCCACCACGTTTAGCTTCTACCTTAATAAGGTGATAACCAAACTCAGTCTCAATCGGACCAACGATCTCTCCCGGATTTGCTTCGAAGGCAGCTTTTTCAAATTGGGGAACCATCTCATCACGTCCAAAATAGCCTAATTCACCACCCTCATCTTTATTAGAGGCATCATCAGAATATTCTTTGACCAAGCTAGCAAAGTCCTCGGACTGTGCTCTGGTCTTGAGCTCATTTGCCAATTCTTCAGCCTCTTGTTGGCTACGGGTGATATCTTCGGCGTAGTTTACATTACTTCCTTTATAGGAGACTAGGAGATGACTGGCTTGTACTTCTTCTGGAATATCCACTTCGACTTCTTCACTCTTTTTATCAATTAATTTTAGGATATTAAATCCTTCATCAATTTCCTGAACCTTTCCATAGATGGTTCCTGGAGTTAAGTTCCATACTGCATCCACAATATCTTCACGGAAATAACTTTTCTCTTGCAAACCGCTTTCTCCACCACTTTCAACGTATTTTCCTTCGGAATAAAGTTCAGCCAATTTACCCCAGTCGTCACCAGCGAGGGCTTTGTCGAGAACTTCTTGAGCTTTAGTCTTTTGAGTGACATTGTAAGCCTTAATATCCTTTAGTTCAGCTTCGGTAAAACTTTCTTTTTGTTCACGGAAATCAAGTTGCACAGTTTTGCCGACTACCCGAATAGCCTCATCGATATCATGGATACCTGGCAGCTCGACCAGTACATAATTTTGGCCGCCAAATTGAGCACTCTGTACAACCGGCTCAGCTACTCCTAGACCGTTTACTCTACGCTTGATCACAGTCAAAACTCCATCCACGATACCTGCTTGATCCTGTTCATCAATCTCACTCAGATCGATGCGGTAGCGTAGTTGGGTGCCTCCCTGCAGATCGAGACCGAGGTTGATGTTATGGCTGCGCATCCAACCATAAAATCCACCATTGTTACTTTCCAGCACTGGCAGATCAATCACAGCTAGGAAGATCGCAGCTGCCATGATCATAACAACCTTAAACCATGTTTTTCGAAACATAAAAAAGACGATTAAAATTAAACTGCGCCAAGAGTAGCACAAGAGCAGGGAAAGGGAAAGAGAGAAAAAGAGGAACAAGGGAATTGTTATATTGTTACATGGATACATTGTTGAACAATCCAACAATTTAACAATGCAGCAATTTTCCTAGCTATTTAAACCATGATGGCCATTTTGCGGCCGCAAAGTGGGCCCTTTGTGGCTTGTATTACATCTTAATCTTTCCTTAATCTTTGTTTGCTAGCGTGAAACTCCTCATCATTAACCCATAAAAACATGAGGAGTTTGAACAAAGTGATGCTGATCGGGCATCTGGCGGCAGATCCGGAACTGCGCCAAACCAAAAATGAAAATCCGGTCGCTACATTTTCTCTGGCTACCAACCGTGACTGGATCACGGGCAGCGGAGATGCCAAGAAGGCTACGGATTTTCATCGTATCGTGGTCTGGGGCAAGCCGGCCGAGACGGTCAGTAAGTACTGCGTGAAAGGCATGGCAGTCTACGTCGAAGGCCGCCTAACCAACCGCAGTTACGAAGGTAAGGACGGTAGTAAGAAATTCATTACCGAGGTCGTCTGCAGCTCCTTCAACATGCTCTCCTACAAGAAAAGCGCTGAGGGTGTCGAGCAGCTTGAAGTTAAGGACATTGAGGAAAGCGGAAAGTAAGTTTACTAGCATTGCAAAGAAGCAGTTTAAGACCAAGCGCTTAGACTGCTTCTTGTGATTTGCCAATTATTTTTCCCATTCTATATAATTTTGTAAGAAGACAGGCACAAGGTATTTTGAATGCTGGGCTTTGATACAAACACATAAAACAATCTGGAATTCCCAGTTATTTTCAATCTTTGTCAGTGCTTCACGAATCTTTTCCCAGCTATACACATATTCTCCATTCAGATCAACTTTGTCTTCTGGAGGCCAATACCGGATATCATGTTCTTGCCACTTCGAATCATCGATGGTATTTACCAGCTTTAGAGTTGCTATGTCGCTACCATACACAGGGTGTAACTCTGCTCCGCTAAGTTTAATTTTGAGACCCTGTCCAACATGCAAATCTACAGGAGGCAGGGTTTGGCATTTCCCTGTGTTAGCAAAAGGAATTTCGATCTCAACAAAGGTGGGTAATTTCTCGGAACCTTCGATCTGCGGAGAACTATCTGTGAAGGCTGGGATGTTCTTTAGATGCAAGGTGTTGCAGCCGGAACATAAAAGCATAATTGCTGCCAGAGCTGTGCGTTGTAGGTTCTGGGAGAGTGTTCCGTCAGGGTTACGAAGCATAGATAAAATTTAAACAGGAATTCATCCTAGCATAGACTTCCTATTATGGCGAAAATTTTCTTACAGGCTTTGAATTAGGAACGTATTAGTTTCAGAATTTTTGCTACCTGCTCTTTGCCCAATTTTCCATTCTGGGCTTCTAGGTTCAGTCTCAGTAAAGGTTCCGTATTTGAAGCACGTACATTGAAGCGAAAATCAGGGTAGCTGATTGTTAAGCCATCAAGATCGTCTTTTTCCCCATCAGCGAAAGTTTCTTCGAGTAGTTTTATTTTTCCTACTTTATCTTCCACCGTAGAATTAATCTCGCCGGACAGGTAGTATTTTTTAAAATCTTTCACCAAGGAGGAAAGCTTCTTGCCCTCAACTGAAACAAGTTCCATCACGATCAAGGCCGCGATCAGAGCACTGTCGGCATAGAAATTGTCACGGAAGTAATAATGTCCGGAAGATTCGCCTCCGAAGATTGAATTGGTCTCGCGCATTTTGGCCTTGATATAAGAATGGCCAACTCTGGTGCGGACCGGTGTTCCGCCCAATTCCAAGATTGTTTCCGGCACCACGCTGCCACAATTTAAGTTGTAGATCACACTTTCTCCCGGATGCTTCGTTAGCAAACTCTTGGCGATCATGGCGGTCATCTCAGTGCCATCTACGATTTCACCTTTTTCTGTTACCAAGAAAACGCGATCAGCATCACCATCAAAAGCTAGTCCGAGATCGGCTTTTTCGCTTAGCACTCTAGCTTTCAGATCTTGCAAATTTTCATCCTTAGAAGGATCGGCGTGATGGTTGGGGAAGCTGCCATCGAGCTCGAAGTACATGGGGACTAGTTCGCCAGGAAGGCGCTGGAAGGCTTCCGGTAGCACCTTGCCAGCCATACCATTTCCGGCATCCGCGACCACTTTCAGACTTTTTAATTTGGAAATATCAATAAAACTCATAGCATGTTCGATCCAAGCTTGCATGACATCTTTTTGTTCAAGTCCTCCTTTTTCCGAGACAAGGGGGCATGCCCCCTTGTTCCTAGAGTTTTTCTCAATCTTGTCTCGTATTTCGAATAGTCCGGTCTCGCTGCTGATCGGAATAGCCTGCTCACGACAAAATTTGAAACCGTTGTACTCGGGAGGATTGTGTGAGGCGGTGATCATCACTCCTCCACCGTATCCGTATTTACCAACTGCAAAGTACACCATGTCGCTACTAACTTGCCCGAGGTCAATCACCTTGACTCCCATGTCTCTTATTCCCTCAGCTAAACCTTGGAAAAGTTCATCTCCGGAAAGTCGCATATCCCGGCCGATAGCGATCTCTGAGACTTGTAAAAAATCCGCCAGCGCTCGGCCAGTTTCGTAAGCAAGCTCTTTGTTAATGGTGTCGGGATAGACACCACGGACGTCGTAGGCTTTGAAGGCAGAAAGGTTCATAATAAAAACAGGGTGAAGGGTTTAGGGTTGAGACGCCCGCCTGACCGGACGGGCAGGCATTGCAATGCGTCTTTACTTGAGATATTTTTAGTCTTTCATGAGCTCTTTAAAGTTCTCGACCATCTCAACCGGGCTCGGATCTATCCCGTAAGCCAGTGCCAGGTAGTAGGCAATCCAGTCGCCGAGTAGTAGTGTTGAGAAAATTTTTGTAAGTAGATCCTCGCCCTGCATATCGATTGTCACTACCGAGCTGCCTTTGTCTTTCAGGAGATTTGAAAAAATCTGCATGCGCTTCTTGTTACGTTCGTGATCAGCGGGATCGCGGTAGATCAAGAAAAAAGGTTTCATGACGAGAGTGGAAAAGCCTACCATCTCGTTGTGATTGAGTTCTGGGAAGACGTTCCAAAAGGCCTGTGTTTTGCTGTGCTCGTTGAACTTGATCTTGCAAATACGTGCGACCGGCCAGTACTTATCCGAGGTGTAGACAATAGGCACCTTGTCTTTGATTTGCAAAGCCAATTCTTCAGCGCGTTCTTGATAATCAATAGCTTCCAATTTCTGAGCCAAAGAATTAAGAGCAGCCGTCTTTCCTTTAACTAATCCTGCATTCTCCAACACTTGTAAAATGGCCGCAAAGAAATATCCGGTCGCACAACGTGGCTGGAGACCGCTGGGGAGTTTAATAAAAGGCAAGGATTTTTCTGTCGCAATCTCTGCCAGTTTTCCACCCGCGCTAATTATTACGACTTGCCCACCGGCCTGTAAACTTTTCTCTAGGGCTTCCGTGACCTCTTCCGTGTTACCGGAATAAGAACAAGCGAAGACTAAAGTCTCAGCATCAACTTTGTGATGAAGGTCGTAGTCACGATTGATCTTGATTTCAAAATCCGGCGCAAGATAAAGATTGACGATATCTCCGGGAAGCGAACTACCTCCCATACCGAGTAAAACAGCATGTTTTACCTTAGCAGCAGGCCTTGCTTGTCCTGAGTGTAATCGAAGGGTGCCTGCAGTTAATTTCAATCCTTCCATAAACTGTTGCGGGAAGTCTAAGAGGACTTGTTTGAGATTGGCTTGGTCTAGGGATTCGTCCATGGGATGAGAGTGATTAGTGGATAGTGGAGACGCATTGCAATGCGTCTTTACAGATATTTATTAGGAACTTTGGCTAATAGTTTCTTGACCTCGTGCACACGATCTTTGCGGGCTACGAGGATCGCGTCCGGAGTTTCTATCAGCACGATATTTTCCACTCCGAGCACTGCTACAAGTTTCTTGTCGGAAAGGATAAGGTTGTTTTTGGAATCAAGTGTCAGGACATTTTTTGAAACTGCATTTCCAGCCTGATCTTTTTCTTTCAAGTCATGCACAGCCGCCCAATTGCCGATATCGTTCCATTTCAAATCGTTTACTGGAATGACTCCGATCTTTTTTACTTTTTCCATGATGCCAAAGTCGACGGAAGTTTTCTGGAGTGCAGGATAAATCTTTGCTAAATTTTTTCTGTAATCGGTTTTACCGAGAGACTGTTTAATTTTCAGCAAACCTTGGTAAATTTGAGGAAGATTTTGACGGTAAAGTTCCAACATATGCCCGACCCGCCAGAGGAAGATACCGCTATTCCAATAATAGTTATCATTCCTAATATACTTCTTCGCCTTTTTAATATCAGGTTTTTCAACGAAGCGCTTGACACTGAACAAGGGAGATAGCTCAATTGTTCCCAAGACTTCTCCGCTACTCTCAATATACCCATAACCTGTTTCAGGATAAGTCGGTTTGATGCCAAGGGTCAGGATGTAGTCAGGGTTTTGCTTGATATATCTTGCTCCCTTTTGGATCAAGTTCTTGAACTTCTCGATGTTTTGAATGACGTGATCTGCCGGTAACATCACCATCACTTCTTTTGGACTTCCAATCCTGTAAGCAATTTCTAAACAGTTCAATCCAACCGCTGCAGCATTATCACGCTTCGCTGGTTCCAATACGAAATTCTGGGCCGGGACTTGAGGTAGTTGTTTCTTAATCTCTTTCAAAAACCTCTGGTTGGTGGCAATCACAATATCTTTGGCTGTTACAATCTTGCGTGCCCTGGCGTAAGTTTGTTGCAGTAAAGATTTATTCCCAACCAGTTTTTGAAACTGCTTCGGAAATTTCTCCCGACTGGCGGGCCAGAGTCTAGTGCCACCGCCACCTGCCATAATTACGATCTTCATGTGCACAAATTAAGCCTACTTAGCTTAACTGAAAGCCACTGGAAACACAATCGTTGTTTACCCAAAAACAACGCTAACTTACAGAGAGCTTTGTAAATATAAGTTAGTCAGCATTAAGCTGCTTTTTCGGAAGGGTTGCGCAAATATGCAAATAATTGCTGCAATTTCTCTTTGATAACAGGGTTTTCTTCACGGTCGATATAGCTTCTAAATCTTAAGATAATCTTTGTATTTGATCTTCCCTGGGAATCATTTGGGAATTCATAACCAGCCTCTTTTAGATATTTTTGGAAATCTATTGGACTCATATTATTAATTTGTGCCTCAAGCTCTCTATATTCCTCCGTCTCTTGGCCAAGCTCCTTGATTCTTAACAAGGGATTCTTGGACATAATGGGTTTTTCAGGCTCTTGTTTTTGGTCTCCTTCCAGATTTGTTCCAGACTGTTTCCTCCCAAAAAGACTTCTTAGCCTTTCTACGGTACTATTCCTAGGACCTTCTTGTGATAATTCATCTATTCCTTTCATAAATTTTTATTTAATAATAAAGATCTACCATAAAAGTCGTATTCACTTCATTATAGCATATTTAAGCTGTAATTAAAAGAACTAGCTTTACAGTAGCTCGTCCAGTTTCTTCCTAGCGGCGGAGTAATCACCAGGTGCATCCATATGAGATCTGTTGCCACTAGCCTCTCGTGGTCTTGGTGGATCCATAATGATCCCTACCGCCGCTGGCCTTCTCGGGTGGAGGAGGACTGGCATGGGATTGATTGCCTACACTGGCCTCTGTCGGTCCCGGTGGAAAATCAAGGTCTGGACTTAGAATCTCATCCGGAACACCTTTCTTATGCCAATCTATTAATTTCATGATATAAACTTAAGGATCGTAAGTGTATAATATTTTCTCTATTTCAACAAATGCAAAAAAGCTCGCAAACCCTAGAGCTTAGAAAGATTTTAGTTCTAAGGTTCTTTCGTTTTTTGTCACATGTCAACGGTCAATTGTCACCGGTTCCCAAAAAGTCCCCTCCCAACCCTTACCATCGTTGCTCCCTCCTCGACGGCCAGCTCCCAGTCCTGACTGGTTCCCAGGGAAAGTTCAGGTAGCTTGAATTTATCAGCAAGTTTTTTCATTTCCCGGAAGTAGGGTCGCGAGGTTTCAGGATCTTCCGTGAAGGGTACCATGGCCATCAGTCCGCGCACTTCGAGACTAGATAGCCCTTGGATTTCTTTCAAGGCATTTTCAAGCTCAGAAACTTTGAATCCATACTTCTGCTCTTCGCCGGCAATATTCACTTCGAGCAAGATTGGTATTATTTTTCCAAGCTTCCTAGCTTCCTCACTAATCTTCTGCGCGAGTTTCAAACTGTCAACGGAGTCGATCACATCAAAAAGCTCGAGAGCTTGCTGCACTTTATTAGTCTGTAAGTGTCCAATCAGATGCTTCTCACAAGGAAATTTGAGTTCTAAAAATTTGCGAGCGGCCTCCTGTACACGATTTTCTCCGATCGTATCTACTCCCGCAGCCAGCAACTCCTTGATTTTATCAACTTCCAAATTCTTGGTAACGGCAATTAACCGCACTTGTTGGGGAGATTGCTTTAAAGTCCTTTGAATATTTGCCAAGTTAAACTGCGACATACTGTTTTATCTAGCTTGCTTTTAGTCTAGCACTTATTGCAATTGCTCTCTAACTTCTAAGTCCATTTTCTAAAAAAAAATCATTATCAGAGTTGATATTTATGGTGTGTGCTCCAATATTTAAACTGCTGGAGAAGTAAAATCTATAAAAAGATCGTATTCCTCTGCTTTCTTCGGCTTTCAATATTATCTGAGCTCCTGCGAATTTTCTCATGACAGTATCTACGTTGATTGGGATTCCTGCTTTTCCAGTTAACATTTTTATTTCAGCTTTTTCCAGTAGATCCAAGGCGCAGAATCTTTTTATTTTTTTAATATCATCTTCAGAGATAGCTAATTTAGTAGGATTGATTAGGTCGATTTTAACCATTAACCTTTCTGCATAGATATCAAACATGTCGAGATTACTTGTTGGCAGATCAAAAGCTTCTTCCAGACTAACACCAATCATGGATGAGAAAGTAATCTTTTCTAGAAGCCATTTCTCGATAAAGGCTATTAACTTTCTGTTATATGTTAAATCTTCGACTCCGTCTATGAATCCTTTTGAATTGTCAATGAAATTCGGATTCTCGATATGAGAATAGATCATAAAGATTGCTCTTCTAATTTCATCAATAGGGGTAGTTTCTAAATGTAAAGTTTTTATCAACCTGCGAAAATCAGCGATATATGCATCGACAATATCCAGAACTTCTTGCAGTCTTTCTGCCATAAGCATTATTATGAGTGAGTTGATTTATACAGCTTATTTTGCATTATGTCAACAAGAGAAAGCCCTTCTTACAGCAAAAAGATCACATATCCACCCATAAATATTGCAGCATACCCCAAGAGAGCAGTGCTTACCAAGCCTTAATCAAAGAAGAGTAGCAAGTTTTTAGGCAGAATTAGTCTTTATCTTTTGTCTCAGTGGTTTTTTCCTCTTCTGTAGGAATGAAGCCCTTTTGCTTTAGTATCTCGAAATAACTTAAAAGTTCTGCTGTCTCTGTTCCAACTCGGTCTGAATGATCAATGGTTTTTTGAGAGCTTTCTAATGACATTTTTTGCTGTTTAAATCCCTAAGAACTCAGACATTCTAAGCGAGATTTTTTATCTGTCAAGATTCCTTTACCTTTTGCTCATCACGCGCTACACTATGACTTGCTATCTGTTAAGCACATTTTGTTATGAATCGTAAAAATCTTGGCTTATTTCTGATTGTTTTTGCCATAGTGTTGCTGATCAACTCCTTCTTTGCCAGCAAAAACCAAGAAGAAGTAAATCAAAATCCAAGCTTTGAATTCACCAGTAGCAAAAGCATATATCATCCGGGAGATAAAGTTGTTCTGACGCTGGTGAATAATAGTGGCCAGACCGTAACTTTGACTGAGGACTGTCCGGCTGAACCACTGGATGTTTATCGCAAGGAAGGAGCAGAATGGAAGCTGCTCGCGGCGGAAGCTGAGGAAAACGGACTCTTTGCATGTTCGGAGCTAGCTCAAATGGAAGTTTTGAATGGAACTAGTTTAGTCTTTAACTATGCTCCTTGGAATCAGCAACTCTTTAGTGATCAAGGAGAATACAAAGTTGAAGCGGTTTTGGAGACCACAAGTGTCAGTGAAGAAGCTGGAGTTGGTCCCGCTGCTCCGACTAACAGAACTTTGATTGTAGAGTTTTCTGTAGCCGAACGTGGGATCTTCCGTAGCTTTGGCTTGGCCGTTTTTTACAAGCCTATCTTGAACTTTCTGGTTTTTCTGACAGATGTTTTGCCGGGGAACAATCTTGGTTGGTCGATTATCATTCTAACTTTGGTAGTTCGTGCCATCTTGTTTGTTCCTACCTACCGTTCACTGGAACAACAAAAAAGCATGCAGGAGATCCAACCCAAACTGCAGGCTTTGAAGGAGAAATACAAGGGAGATCAGCAGAAACTTGGGGAAGAGACCATGAAGCTTTATAAGGAACACGGAGTAAATCCTTTTGGTAGCTGCCTACCAATCTTGATTCAGTTACCATTCTTGTGGGCGATTTTCCAGATCTTGAGAGAGGGCCTAGACGCTAGCACGACATTTCTACTTTATGCTCCGCTCCAAGATTTTCACTTAGATACTATCAATGTTGCTTTCTTGGGATTTGATCTTTCTACTGTTCCCACTAATTTTTACCTGCGTATTATTCCACCGATCTTGGTAGGTGGTTCACAATTTTTAACGATGAAGCTGACCCAGAGTAGACAAAAGAAAAAGATTAAAGACATTACTCCAAGCGTAAAGAAAGAACCAAACCAGATGAAAGAAATGGAAAAAGCAACGGGTATGATGATGTACATGATGCCTGTTATGATCGCATTTTTTGCATATAGCTATCCGGTTGGTTTATCATTATACTGGTTCTGTTCCACAGTGTTTGGTATTGGACAACAGCTGGTGCTTAACAAGCGGAAGGAACAACTGAATTCGAAGCAGGCTTAAATCATTAACATTACCATTTATCATATGATTGAAGAATCAAAAGCTATCTTAACTAAGTTACTGGAACTTTGTTTGGTGCAGTTTGATGAGATTCAGGTGCAAGAAGAAGGCGGAATTGTCAGGTTGAATGTACTCAGTTCAGAATCGCCTTTTCTGATTGGTCGGCACGGTGAACATCTTTTTGCTTTACAACAAGTTCTGAGACTCCTGACTCGCAAGCAACTGGGAGAAGAAGCGCACGTTGTGCTGGATGTCGACAATTACCGTAAGAATCTCGAGCGTAATTCCGAACTGGTTGCCAAGGATATTGCCAAAAAGGTCTTGCAAACAGGGATTGCGGAAGAACTTGCACCTATGCCGAGCTATCGTCGTCGGGCCGTACATACTTCTTTTGTGAGTGATCCAGAATTCAAAGATCTCAAGATTTACAGTGTTGGCGAGGGAGAAGAGCGTCGTATTAGAATTGAAAAAATCAACCGCGAACTTTTTGATGATGAAACCACTACTAGCTAGCTAATTAGCTAACTAGCTAACTAGTTTTGATATGGAGCACGTTCCCAGTCTTATCTTCATCTTTGCTTTTTCGGCGCTGACCTTTCTGATAGCTTTCTTATTAACGCCGGCCTTCACAGCTTTTTTGTATCGCAATAAGCTCGGTAAACAGATTCGCGAGACGGCGGTGGATGGGAAAGAGGCTGTTTTATTTCGTCAGTTACATATCAAGAAGACGGGGACTCCCACCATGGGAGGGATCCTGGTTTGGGGTGTCGTAGCACTGGTTACTTTTGGCTCGTATTTTTTGAATGAATTTACTGACTTGGAAATTTCGATCTGGAATAGGGGACAAACTTATTTGCCACTCTTTACCTTGGTGGCAACCGGAATTTTGGGTGCCATTGATGATTACTTCAATATTCGTGGTATCGGCAAAGAGAAAGGATTGGGATTTAGGCCAAAGCTTTTTTGGTTAACACTCTTTGCATCACTGGGTGCTTGGTGGTTTTATTCCAAGCTGGGATACGACAGTATTCACCTGCCCGGCATCGGAGACTTCCTTGTAGGCTGGTGGTATATTCCGATATTTATTTTTATCATCATCAGTAGTGCCAATGCGGTGAATATTACCGATGGCTTGGATGGTTTGGCGGGTGGTTTATTAGTGATTGCCTTTGGATCTTTTGCAATTATTGCCTACGTCAAAGGATTGATTCTTTTAGCAACCTTCTGTGCTATGACAGGCGGTGCACTGACTGCTTTCCTGTGGTTCAACATTCCACCGGCGCGCTTCATCATGGGAGATACCGGAGCACTTAGTTTAGGGGCAACCTTGGGTGTAGTGGCGATGTTGCTTAACTCTGTGATTGTCTTGCCCTTGATCGGATTTGTCTTTGTGATCGAGACCCTTTCCTGCATTGTCCAACTTCTTAGTAAGAAGTATTTGGGCCGCAAGGTTTTTCATATTGCTCCTATCCATCATCACTTCGAACACCTCGGCTGGCCGGAGTACAAAGTTACCATGCGTTTCTGGATTGTCGGAGGAGTGATGGCGATCTTGGGACTTATAATTGGTTTGATTGGGATGGGAGTGAGTTAAAAAATTTCTAATGTCTAATTTCTAATTACTCTAATCAATATCTAAGTCCGAATAACAAATTACATTCTTTTCGCATTGAACATTAAGATTTAGAGTTTAGTAATTAATTAGACATTAGCGCAATTAGTCCTTAGTAATTTTAGGATCATGGATTTCTGGCAATACAAAGAGAACCGGATTTATTTCATCATATTGAGCGTGCTGGCAGCTTGCTTAGTAGGTTATATCCTAGCTATTTCTCCTATGCATGCTTTCGGTACTTTCTTGCTTCTTGGAGTGGGACTTCCCGCTGCTTATTTACTCTTAAAAAATCAGCACTTAGGTTTGGCGCTAGTTATTTTATCTGTTGTTCCCGGTAACCTCATTCGTTTTTCACTAGGGACACAGGAGACAGGTGGAGCGGCTATCCTGATTTGCGATATGTTTATTCCAATTCTGATCTTGAGTTGGGTGATGCGTAAATTAACTACTGATCGTGATGTGCAATATAATGGCATTAACTTACCTTTGCTGTCATTCACTTTAATCGCCTTGGCCTCACTTATTCAAGGTTTCGGTGTGCTGGAAAGCACAGGAGAACTGACACTCAAGGAAGCGATTGTGAGTTCGATGTATTGGTTCCGTTGGGTTGAGTACGCCTTCTTATTCTTCATTGCAGCTGACATTATCGATAGCGAAAAGGCAGTCGAAAATTATCTCAGACTACTACTTTGGACGGCGGTCTTGGTCGCTATCGGAGGCTTTATCCAGCTCATCGTGATGCCGGACTTTACTGAATATGCGATTTTATACGGTTGGGATCCCCATCAAAATAGATTACTGGGAACTTTCTTTGACCCCAATTTCATGGGAGGATTCTTGGCTATGGTTGAGTCAATTGCGATTGCCTTATTACTCGAAGCACGTACTCTCAAGGAACGCAGTGTGCTTATTTTCCAGCTGTTGGTGATTGGGATTGCACTCGTGCTGACATTTTCTCGTAGCGGTTATTTGGCGATAATGGTAGCTGTTTTTGTGATTGGTGTCTTGCGTGCCCCCAAGATTCTAGGGGCTAGTTTCTTGGTAGTAGTGCTAACACTGTCTCTCTCTCCACGTGCGCTGAGTCGTGTGGTTGAAGGTATGACTTTTGACGAAACGGTGGTGAAGCGTTTTGAATCTTGGGGAAAGGCTCTGGAACTCATTCCAAACTGGCCTGTACTGGGAGTTGGTTACAACACTCTCATGTTCGTGCAGGATGATCTTGGTACAGCGGATTCTTTTGACGTGAACAACAAAAGTGGCGTGGAGAACAGTTTCCTGTCGATCTTGTTAACAACCGGAGTGTTGGGTTTAGTCTCTTTTACCTTTATCTATTTGGCAATTTTCAAACAAGCTTTCCTAAACTGGAAAAACAAAGCTTTGGGTAAACGCTACCAAACCTTATCGATTGGCATTATGGCTTCTTTACTCGGTATCATCGCTAACTCTATGATCATCAACAGTCTTGTCTATCCTTTTATTTTAATTTACATTTGGGTCCTAGCTGGGATTGTGGTAGCGATCCCCAAAATTTTGAATGATGAATTTTGAGTTTTGAATTAATTCAGCATTTAAAATTCAACATTTAAAATTTCTATATGTCAGGTCATTCCAAGTGGCATTCCATCAAATACAAGAAGGCGGCCGTAGATGCCAAACGGGGCAACATCTTCACCAAACACGCTAAACTAATTGCTGTTGCTGCGCGCGGAGGTGGAGACCCCAATGACAATGCTTCCTTACGCTTGGCGATCGACAATGCCAAGGCTGATAACATGCCAAATAATAATATTGAACGTGCGATCAAAAAAGGAACCGGAGAAGATAAGGAAGGTTCACAGATCGAGGAACTTTTTTATGAAGGATATGGTCCTGAAGGTGTTGCAATTTATGTACATGCCCTGACCGATAATAAAAATCGTACAGCGGCGGAAGTACGGCATATTTTTAGTAAAAACGGGGGGAATATGGGGGGAGCCGGATGTGTGGCTTTTCTCTTTGAGCACAAAGGGGTGCTCTACTTCGAAAACATAGCAGATCGCAAGGAGGCTCTAGAAATAGCTGCGATCGAAGCTGGGGCTGAGGATTTGGAGGGAGATGAAGAGTCCATGGAGCTCATTACTTCTTTTGCGGATTTTAACAAAGTAAGAAAAGAGCTAACGCAAGCGGGTTTTCAGCCACAAGAGGCTAGTACTGAATTCCGAGCCAAAGACAAGATCACGATTGATAATCAAGAAACCGTCGATAAAATCATGAAGCTGATCGAAATCCTTGAGGAGGACGATGATGTTAATGAGGTTTATACTAACTTTGAGCCGGGGGAGGGGGTAACACTTTAAATTCCTCTTGTATTAATAGTTTCAATCTACTCAGACGAAATTCTTGTAGATGTACTAAAGCTTGGAGCATCCTGTCAAATTCTCTAACAGCCATTCTGTGATTTTCCTTCTTAGCTACTGCAAATCCTGGGCATTGGGTATCAAAAACAAATCCACGACCTTGGTCCAGATCAATCAGAGGATAAGCTCTGCATAAAGTAGGTTTTATTTCTTGGATAGTGCACCTATAATCTTTCCAAAAAATACAATCTGTTAAAAGGTCCGCCTTGATATAATAAATACCATCTTCTTGCTGAACAACACAGGAATTACCATATACGCGTATCAACTCGCTGTGCTCAAAAATGGTTAACGGAATCTGGTCATGTTGTAAGTTATGCACAGAAAGTACTGTTCCATTATCAAACTTTGCACTACAACAACTCCTCGGACAATCTTCTCTTAGACATCTCCAAAAGACATTTCGTATCCTGTCATGTAATTTACAGACTATCTCTGATCGGTGATTTTCGATATTACTCACAGTTGTTTTTGTGAAGGAAATAAAGCTAACCGAAAAACATTGTGAAATCAACTTGTAAACATTGTACATTGCGAATATTTTCCATACCATATACCTACCAGCTTCCTTAGCTTACTAATTACATGCTTGTTTTAAGTATCGAAACATCCTGTGATGAAACCTCGGTTGCTATCGTGCGTGACGGGCGTGAAGTTCTAGCTAATGTGATCGCTTCCCAGATCGATTTGCACCAAAAAAACGGAGAGGAAGAATGCAACTGACATGCCTACTGCTTACCAACTTTGAGCCAGGAGAAGAGGTGAATCTTTGAAGACTTATTTTCTCTTCTCTTCCTTGATCTCTTGCTTGACTTCTTTGAGCTCTTTATTCAAGAAATAAGTCAAAATAGTTCTGATGATTACGATCAGAAGTAATTCTAAAAGAGTTGTTAAATTGGGGTCGAAAATGGATTCTAAAATGTCTTTGGCAACCAGGAATTCCAAAGCTAGCACCAGATAGTGTCCCAAGCTCAAACGTACTTCTCCCATCACTACTTTTTTACCAAAGGCTTCTTTGGCTAGTAGCAAAAGTGAATATAAGATACCAAAAATCATGACTCCCAAGCCGATATATCCGATCAGTGTCGAAAGCAAATGCGCGAACTCCTGACTGTTTGAGACAAGGGTCTCAAGAAAAAGACTATGCTCGGATTCATTTGCTGCCATGGTAAACAATTCTTCGGTCATGTTATGATAGTTAATACACGGTGATTTATATCATAAATTAGGTCAATTGCTAAGAGAAAGGTGCTTTACGTTGCTAATTTCCTCCTTATCCCATACCATATACCTACCAGCTTCCTTAGCTTACTAATTACATGCTTGTTTTAAGTATCGAAACATCCTGTGATGAAACCTCGGTTGCTATTGTGCGTGACGGACGTGAAGTCTTGTCCAACGTAATTGCTTCGCAAATAGATCTACACCAAAAAACCGGCGGTGTGGTGCCGGAGGTAGCCGCGCGCGAGCATGTTTTGCGGATTCAGGAATGTATTTCCAAATCTTGTAGAGACGCACAATTGTGCGTCTCTACTGCGGACAATATCGATCTGCGCGAATGCTCGCGCGCCATCGATCTCATCGCCGTGACGCAAGGTCCCGGATTGATCGGATGTTTGCTGGTTGGCTTGAACACCGCCAAGACCTTGAGTTATGTGCATAAAATTCCTCTGCTCGGCGTGAATCACGTTGAGGGGCATATCTATGCTAATTTTTTAGAGCGTGATCCTGAGGAATTTCAGTTTCCAATTTTGGTTTTGACAGTCTCCGGTGGCCACAATGAACTGATTTTAATGCGTGACCATGTGACTTACGAGCTGGTGGGAGAGAGCATAGATGATGCTGCCGGAGAAGCTTTTGATAAGGTTGCCAGAATACTTGGCCTAGGTTATCCGGGTGGTCCCGTGATTGAGAAAGCCGCTTTGAAGTTTGAGGGCGAAGCTTCCATAATCTTTCCCCGCGCTTGGGGTATCAAGGGGAACACGAATCCGAGCAGCAAACTCGGGATGGAGCCGCAAGTCCCAGACTTTAATTTTAGTTTTTCTGGACTCAAGACAGCCGCACTACAGGAGGTCGAAAAATCGGGACTTGGTCCGCCTGAGGCGGATCGGAACTCCTGCCTACCGGACAGGCAGGCGGAACTTGCTAAATCCTTCCAAGAAGCCGTGATTGACGCTCTAGCTACCAAGACACTGCAAGCTGCTTTGAAATATGGCGTGAAGGAAGTTCATCTGGCCGGGGGTGTTTCGGCCAACACAGCCTTGCGAACTAAGTTGGAAGAATTCCTAACTCCGCATAAGATTAATTTCAAATTTCCCAAGAACTTCAGTTACTGTACCGATAATGCGGCTATGATAGCCGCCGCTGCTTATTACCGTGTGCAAAAAGAAGCTATGCCAGACTTAGATAATTGGGAGAAGCTCAAGGCTGATCCGGGACTTGTGCTTCATTAAGAAGTAGCTCAAGTTCTTCGTCGCGCTTTTGCTTGATTTGTGCTACAAATTTTCCCAAATCTTGTAAAGCTAAAACAGTATTTGTCTGTTCTTCTTGAGTAGTGAAGATAATCAAGTTTAGGTTGCTTCTAACATGTTTAAAAAAGAGTTCTTCTGGAGACAAAGAAGAGTTTGCCAACTGTTCTGGAAAGACTAGCATGTCTTCTCCTAAGAAAGCTGAAGAATGAGGATTTAAGCTGGCTAAGATAGCGGCATTTGTGGGATCCATGAATTTGCATAAAAACTCAAAAGTATTTTCAGCGTAGGGAGCTGTTTTGTCTTTGATTAATTCTTGGAGGTGAGATTCTAATCCTGCGAGAGTCTCTTGAAAATATGTTTTTTTAGACATAAATTAATGTAAAGCAAGGTAGGAGAGCTTACCTTCTAAATTTATTTAAATCAAATCAATTTTATTTACTGTTTTTTGCCAATTCCCAAACCGCTGCAGCAACGAAGACTGCTTGCAAAATGATAAAAACCCAGTCGCCGATGTAAATACTGTAAATTTCGAGTAGTGATCCACCCAGAATGTATAAAAGAAGCTGTTTTTTGTTGGATCTACCTAGTAATGCCGAAACGACAGCTTCTTTTTTACTGGATTTAAACAAAATGCCCCAAGTAATACAGAGCAGTCCGAGAGCACCGATGATTTTGAAGATGAGTGGCGATAATAACATTTTCCTTCTATTTAAAGTTTCTTAGCCTGAACCCTCGACCCTAGTCCCTGCCTTCCCCCATCTTTAATCTTTAATTTTGCATTTATCTCTTCCCCCCATTCAAAATTTATAATTCAAAATTCCTGTTCCTAGCCAGTCTAACCAGTTTCCCTACTTAATCTCCACCCTCTCCACCATCACCGGTTCAACCGGACTAGAGGCTTCACCCGAGAAACTGCTTTGTACAGCTGCTGTAGCGATCTTATCAACAACTTCCAGTCCCTTAGTGACTTTAGCAAAGATCACATAATTATGAGGGAGGGCGTAATCCTGATGCATGATGAAAAATTGACTACCATTGGTATCCGGACCACGATTGGCCATCGCCACAGTGCCGCGCTCATAAGAACCGCTAAACGGTTCATCAGCAAAGGTATATCCCGGACCTCCTGCTCCTGTTCCTTCCGGATCACCTCCTTGTATCATGAAACCTTTAATTACACGATGAAAGATAGTGCCATCGTAGAAGCCCTGTTGGGCTAATTTGAAAAAGTTTTCACTGGTTTTGGGAGTTTCCTGACTGAGAGCGATCTCAATATCTCCCTCGTTGGTATGCAGGATAGCAGTGTAGCTCTTACTTGCATCAAAGGTATCGGACATGGTTTGAGTAGGGTTAATTTGCTCAGAAACATTTTCAGCAGTAGGAAGCTGCTCAGTGCTGCCACAGGCTGTCAAGAACAAGATAGTGGCTAGCGAAAAGAGAAGTGGCTTTGCATAAGCTTTCATAAACGTAAAAGTTAAGATGCGAGCTATTTTTTCTTCTTCATGGTGAAGAACAGTGCAGCCAAAACGATAACAACTCCACCCAAGATGTACCAAAGCATCATGCTGCCACCCATGGCAGATGGTATGACGGTCGCACTCATTTCAGTACCTGAAACTTCAGTCAAAGGAATCTCCCAAGTGACAGTTCTTCCTTTGACGGTACCGGTTGACTCAGCAACCTCTCCAGGTAAGTTTACAACTGTAGTCCAAGTGAACTCCTTCATAGAGTCATCTTCCATCATACCGCCTCCGCCCGGCATCATGGCATAAAAAGTATAAGTACCATCTTCATTGGCTGTAAACTTCAATTCACGGCCTTCCATCATCTCAACTAATTGAGAAATGTCGGTAAAAGAGGTTTCCATAACAACGTGGCGAAAACCATCTTTACTAAAGGTATCTACCTTATTAAGTTTTAACTCCTTACCTTCAAAGCTCTTCTCAATCTCAGCTGTATCAAAATTGTCTTCAGCCATACCTTCTGTTGCGTCCATCATTTCTTCAGAGATCGAATAATCAATTACCCAAGTACCGGATCCGTCAGGATTGAGACTGATCTCCTCAGCATAGTTAATACAACCTGTGAGCATGAGAGCGAGCGCGGACACGAAACAGAAACTCAGTACTTTTTTCATAAATTTTGGTTAAAAATGTACTGCAAGAAGATTACTAGATTTTTAGCTAAGAAGCAAAAGCCCGCCTAGAGCGGGCTACTGCTTGAAATGGCTGAATGGTTGGGAAAGACAGGGATTAAGGTAGAGGGTGAAGAAATGCAAAATTAAAAATTAAAAATGCAAAATGGCACCAAATAGGGACTA
The DNA here is from genome assembly GCA_028704165.1 of Candidatus Altimarinota bacterium. Lineage (GTDB taxonomy): Bacteria > Patescibacteriota > Gracilibacteria > RBG-16-42-10 > JAQVLK01 > JAQVLK01. The sequence continues at coordinate 27,465 of JAQVLK010000002.1, forward strand.
GGGTGTTTTTAACTAGTGACTTGCACTCGCACTTGCACTCAAGTTAATGGCTAGAATGGTTACAATGGCTGTAGAACTGGCTAAAAATATCCCAGGGGTTAATAAATCCCAGGATATTTCATCACTGCGCAGACACGAGGCCTGCCACTGGTTCTCTGTTTTTTGTTCTCCGTTCTCTGTTTGCCTTCGTCGTCTGTTGCTTGCCCTGATCCGCCTGGGCGGAGAAGGGTTTGTTTTCCCGAGTTCCGAGGTCCGAATAGGGTCTCGTGTACTAAGGAATTAAGATCTAGACATATCTTATTTCCTCTTGGCCCCTTAGCTTCTAGCCACAAAGTGGCCCCGTTGGGGCTATTAGCTAATAGTTCCTTGCTTTATATCTTGCTAATTCTTTATCATTTTATCGGGGAATAAATTCTTTGACCCCAGTCTGTGAGCCAGTTAAGCTATTGAAAATACTGCTCAAATGAGGTATAATTAAGTGAAGTTCAGGAAACAAAAACAAAAAATCATGTCTCAACTATCAAAAATAGCATTACTCAAAGAAATGCTAGAAAGTGCAGAAGCTAGCCTGCGCAGTGCCAAACAAATCCTAGCAGAATTGGGCGGTGTCGATCTCAAGACTGCCAACGGTATCAAATATCAAGAAAAGGCAGCCGAACTGGAGCCTTCTTCCAAGGAAGCACAAGGTAAAATTGTTGAAGGTGTGTTTGATGGACAGAATATGATTGGTCCAGACAAACGTTCTTATCCGGTGCAAGCCAACTATGCCAGTAAGTCCAAACTGATTCCTGGAGATGTTCTCAAACTAACAATCTCCGAGAATGGATCTTTTATTTACAAACAGATTGGTCCGGTACCCAGACGTCAAGCTATTGGGACATTGGCTTATGCCGATGGACAGTACAAAGTGATGGCTGAAGGGAAGGTCTATAAGGTGCTTTTGGCTAGCGTAACTTACTACAAAGCTGAAGTTGGCGATCAAGTAACTGTCATTGTTCCGGAACTGGAAGACAGCGAATGGGCTTCTATTGAAAATGTTTTGCCTCCTTCCGGAGAGCCCTCAAAGGCTGGCAAGCAAACAGAGCTTGATATCGATCTGGAAGAAGAGCTGGAGTAAGAAAGCCGGCTTTCTTTGTACTACAAGCTTTCAAAGTATTTGCAGAAGTGTTAGAATGCAAATGTTTTAAAATATTAAAAATTATGAAAACAAAAAACAACGGACTATTGATTGTTGCGTTGGTAGTCTTGGTGCTCGTCCTAGCTTTTCTGTTTACTAATTATGGTGGATTTGGTAAGGCGAGCGTGACCGACAGATTGCAGCAATACAAGTCAGCCGAGGAAGGTGAGGCTTGTGTGATAGATGCCAATTGTGTCGATCCTCTGGAATGCAGGAATAATGTTTGTCGCACAGGTGATTCTGGCGGTCCCGGTGGTGATGATAAACCTCCCGGTGAGCACGAATATGAAACACCTGAAGGTCCCGGATCGGATTAAAAATAGCCTTATCTTGTTAGTTGTAGCTGGAAGTTTTTGTGATTTTTGGAACTTTGCTACGATGAGCTAAGAGTCTATAACCTACTAAAAATGGAATGTCCCTCTTGTAATAAGAAAATCAACGACAATTCCAAGTTTTGCAGATACTGCGGTGCCGAGCAGGAGCCTGGTTTTTGTACTGCTTGCGGAACTTCTGTAGGTGGTAAATCTTCGAAACAAAGCGGGGTCTTGATTCTCTTGGTGCTCGTCGGCTTGGTAGGTTTTGCAATTTTACGAGGATCTGCGCTGCCTCAGGATACTCAAATAAAACCAGCTACAACACCGCAGTTTGTGCAAGAAACTGGACCTGGCTTGATTGAGCGTGCCCAAGAACTTATTTTCAGTAGTGAAGCAGAAAAAGATTACGATGTCTTGTATTCGACCAGTATGAGTTTTTCAGATAGTACCACTTATGAGATTTATCTATTAGTTAAAGAAGGTGAAAGTAAACGTAATCAAGTGGAATTTGCCAAGGAAGAGATCGGCAGCTTAAGTGCTCGCGAAGCACGAGATATTGTCTTGCTTTATACTTGTGAGAAGCTCACTTGTCAGGAAACAGGGGAGTTTTTAGGGGAATTTGTTTCGGTAGATAGAGCTCAGAATCCAAACTACGTACTTGAAACTGATTTTGAGTTTTTGACCGATAGTCTGGCCTTAAGATGGAACGATAATGTCTAAAAAAGACACGTTTTTTGTCTGTAGTAATTGTGGCTTCGAAACTTTGAAGTGGCAAGGGAAATGTGATTCTTGTGGTGCTTGGAATTCCTTGACGGAACAAGTGAAGGAACTTACAAAAAAGGCTCATGCTCAAGTTAATGCCAAAAAAACAAGTTCTTTTGCGGAGCTTGCAGGCAAAAAGACACAAAGAATCTCGACTGGTATGGGGGAGTTTGACCGTGCTCTGGGCGGTGGACTAGTCCCAGCTTCTTTTGTCTTACTAGGCGGTGAACCAGGTATTGGCAAATCAACTTTGGCCCTCCAACTGGCTGCGAATCTGAGTGCAAATCAGCAAACTTTGTATATTTCCGGAGAAGAATCTTTTGAACAAGTTGCTTTACGAGCGCAGAGAGTAGGTTTTCAAAGCGAAAAATTGGAGTTTCTGGCTGAGCGTAATTTGGAAGTTATCCTAGAAAGCATTGTAAATGCCAAGGCCAAAGTAGTGGTGCTTGATTCTATCCAAACTATTTCCAGCTTGGATTTGCCCGGAGTGGCCGGTTCTATCTCTCAGGTACGTGAATGTACAGAGAGGCTCTTGGAATTTGCGAAAGGCAAGGGTATTACGATTATCCTAATCGGTCATGTGACCAAGGACGGTAGTCTAGCCGGTCCCAAAACCATGGAACATCTGGTTGATACCGTGCTTTACCTGGAAGGCGAGCGAGAAGGAGATTTCAGAATCCTAAAAAGCAGCAAAAATCGCTTTGGTCCGGTCAATGAAGTGGGAGTTTTTGAGATGCGCGAAGATGGCTTGCAGGAAGTCGTGAATTCCGCTGAAAGCTTCCTCTCGAAACAGGCTGATTTGGCTCCGGGAGCTTGTATTACAGCTGTCTGTGAAGGCAGTAGAACCTTCTTTGTCGAGATCCAAGCTCTGACAACTACTACAAATTTTGGTTATCCCAAGAGGTTGGCGAGTGGTTTTAGTTTGAATCGTTTACAACTTATTATTGCGATCCTGACACGTCATGCCGGTCTCAAACTGGATAACAAAGATGTTTATCTGAAGGTTTCCGGAGGCTTCAAAATCGATGATCCAGCGGCTGACTTGGCTGTCGCGCTGGCGATTTGTTCGGCGAGTCAAGGCAAAGCACTCGACAAGCACAGTCTGGCACTGGGGGAATTAGCGCTTTCAGGTGAGGTACGCAAGGTGCGTAAGCTGGAACAACGTCTCAAGGAAGCGGAGCGTTTGGGCTACCGAAAACTATTCTCAGTTGAAGCTAAAGGCTTATCCGAGAACATTAGAATTGGGCAGATTCCTGATGTCTTGAAGCTTTTTAGCTAGACCGGTGCCGGTGCTGTCTTGAATGGTTCAAGTCCCAGGAAGATGTTGACGAAACTCCAAGAGAAAATAGCAATTAGTAGTCCCACCAAAGTCCAAACAATCATCATCTTGGCCTTTTTGGCTTTTTCCTCATCACCGCCAGCCATCATATAAGAAAAAGCAGCGTAGACGAGAGCTACCACGGCTACAGTTGCGATGATATTAGCGGCGTAGGTGATGACTTTACCAATCAGGAAAGGAAGACCTTGGCCTCCAGTTGTTGGTAACCCAAAATCTTCATCTAGTGGCTTGATCTTGGAAGCAAAGACCGCTTGAGGAATTAGGGATAAGAAGCTGAGTGCAATGTAATAAATCTTTTTGATAAACATATTAACAGGCTTAATTATTATGCAGGAGTCGCAGGGTCTTCGTATTTAAAACCGTCTGTGCCTGCTTCTTCTTGTCCTAGTACATTAACTACCACATTGATCATAGAATACGAGACAATCGCTATTAAAAAGCCCACAATGGCCTGAATGATAGTCGCTTTAGCTTTCTTGGTTTTTTCTTCATCACCACCTGAAGTTACGTAGTGATAAGCACCTACTACAAGATGGATCAGCAATAGAACAGATAGTAGTCCAATAGCCGTCTTGACCAAATCTACGATAAAAGTTGAAACTTCGCTGTCGGTTTGTCCCTTTACGATCTCAGTTTCTTCTCCCACGAACAATTTTTCGTTTGCGTTGTAAGCTCCAGTTGCATCGAGGGCTTGAGGGTTGGAGTTTTTGACTTGCTCCAGAAAGTTAAAGTCTTCAGCAAAAGCTAGCTGCGTGAAATTGAAACTTAGAATGACCAGAAGTCCGAGCAGAATATTTTTTTTCATAAATTTCTAGTAAAAAATACCGACCACTAATCTAACAATCAGATAGGCCAAACTGGCAATTGTGAGTCCTAAAATCGTTAATCCTATATATTGTTTGGCTTTGCCGAGCTGCTCCTCGTTACCATGAGCAGTGATATAGAGAAAAGCGCCTACTATTAGTCCTGCGACGGCAAAGATCGCTGTGACTCCTACCCAACCGGCTAAGATGTATTCAAACAAACTCCTGATAGAAGGATTTTCTCCAAACTGTTCTCCCAAGAGGTTAAGCGAACTGGCATTGCCACTGGCAGTAGAGTTTGGATCAGTACCGACTTCTGACGAAAAGTTGATGTACGGCAGACTGGCAAAAGACATGCCACCCAGTATTCCCAAAGTGGTAGTAATAATGGCAATCAATAAGACTCCGTCAAATTTGAATTTTTTCTGATGCATAATTTTTAGAAGAAACTTTTAAAGAATTCCATAAACGGATTACCGCCTTCTGCGCCCAAGCCCACGACAGTGGCTACTATCGTATAAGCAGCAATAATTACCAGCATACCGATAATAGCAGAGATAATCATCTTCTTGGCCTTATCGATCTGACCGTCTTCTCCTTGAGCGGTGATATAGTAGTAGCCTCCCATCAGTACCATAATCATAGCTATCATACCGACGAATCCCAGAATCATATTGAAAATACTGCGAAAAAAAGCTTCTCTACTGTTGACCAAAACCACTTCTCCTGCCATGGGTCTGTCTTTAAGATCAAGTTGGATGGTAGATATTTCGCTATCTACCCCACCGAGTAGTTGGTAATAGTTTGCAGGTTCCTTATCTCCTGCTGGCGGGTCTTGTGCCAAAACAGAGGGACTCAAAAGGAATGCCGAAAACAGCACGATAAGAAGGGTAATTGTTAGTTTTAGCTTGAACATAAAGTTTATTAATCAAAATATGCCACCAAATAAACCACTGACAAATTCTTCCCATGAGCCTTGGCTGGCTGGTCCGACCGTCAGTACGGTGGCTACGACCGTGTAAGAAGCAATAATGATGATAATACCAATGACCGTAGCGAGAATCATCTTCTTAGCTTTTCCGATCTTATCTTCCTCACCGTGGGCTGTGATGTAGTAATAACCCGCTATCACAATCATGATCATGGCAATAATACCCACAAAACTTAAGGCAAAATTAAACACTCTGCGGAAAACACTCTCCGAATCACTTAAATCAGATATTTCCTCAACGGCCGGTTTTTCAGGAGTTAAATTGATATTTGTGCCAGTGAGACCGAATAGTGCATCGATATCTGCTTTGTTGATGGCTGTGCTTGAAGAGCTACTCCCTTCTGTTGTACTTTCTCCATCTGCTGGTAGTGTCGCCTCCTCCTGAGCATAGACTGTGTAAGTGTAGCTCAAACTTAACATAAGCAATAAGACGATGACGGCAGTTTTCTTAATAGACATAAATTAAAAAGCAAAGTTAGTTCCGGTAGCGCCCAGATAATAAAAATTAAAGATAAGACCCCATACGATGGCGTACGACATAAAGATCACGATCAGACCGATAATGCCAGCGACAATGATCTTGCGCCCTTTTTGAGCTTTTTCTTCGTTGTCTCCCGCAATCAGATACATCGCGCCGCCGTAGCCGATAATTAAGAGAAAAGCGAATCCCAAAAACCAAAGTCCGAAATTCACAAGCTGGATCAGAAAACCTTCCATATCACTTCGATTGGAAATATTCATGTAGTCGCTAGTACCGATAAAGCCCGGTTCCGGTGGCATCAGCGGATTGTCGCTTCCCAGAAATTCGTCAAAAAAACCGAAACTAGCACCGCTTAGGTAACGCATTATTTGGGTAAATCTGGTACGAATTTTTTCCAACATAAAGTTCTTTAGAATGGTAAACTATCAAACACGCCAAAGCGTAATTTCAAACTGGCGATATTGTTGATGCCCAGAAGGGTATTCACAATAGCCCAAGACGATATAATTACAATGAAACCGACGGTGTTATAGAAAATAATTTTCTTGGCTTTCTCAACCTGTCCTTCTTCGCCCATCGCAAACATCCAGAGATAGCCTCCGTAAACCAGGTAGAGCAGCATGATGATGCCGACTAGTCCGAGGGAGAAATTAAGAATAAAAGAGAGTAGAGAAACCAGCGAGTCTGTACTAGCAATTTGACCATAAGCGTCGTCTTTTTCTTGGCCGAAGAATCCCGCAAAAAATCCTCCGCTGGGTTGAGGGGCCAGATCTTCGGTGAGGATGGAGGTTACAGGTTTTTCTTCTCCTCCGGGCACTGCAAGACCTCCCTTACTAGTACATGACCCATTCCAATTACAACTTATTGGATCACAACTGGCTGCATCCAGAAAAAGAGCACAGTAAGTGGAATTATCTGCCAGAGTCAAAACTGGATTTAAGAGCAAAAACAGGATGAAGGTACTAATAAATATTCTTTTTTTCATCATTCAACGCTAATAGTAATACTATCGGAATCAATCTGCTCAGTGGTATCTTTGACGGTCAGCTTGGCTGTATAGGTGCCACTGGCAGTGTAAGTATGATCTACTTCTCGTCCTTGATCAACTGCTCCGTCTCCAAAAGTCCAAGTATAATTCGTAATATTACCGGTGGAATTGCTGGCATTGAAGCGTATTGTTAGAGGAACTGCTCCTTCATCACGGTTGACACTGATGGCTGCTACCGGCTTTGGGAGGTAAGCGGCGATTGGTTTCTGAGTTTCTCCTACGAGACCTTCATTATCATGCACGGTTAGCTTCACGGTATAAATTCCGGGTGAGGCATAAATATGAGAGATATCAGAGCTTCCCAAAATACTTTTACCATCACCAAAGTCCCATTCATAAGAAATGATACTACCATCGAGATCATAGGAGGCCGAAGCATCAAAATCCACACTGAAGGGCACGTTTCCGGAGGCTGGTTCAGGATCAGTTGTAAACCTTGCAATCGGTTTTTGTGGTCCGGGTGCAGTTGCTATGACGGGAATAGTAACCGGAACACTCTCATTATCCTCGTTATCAACAACCATCAGGCTCAAAGTGTATTCTCCAGCCTTGGTATAAGTGTGACTGGCAGTCTGTCCCGTAGTTGGTTCTCCATCTCCGAAATCCCAATAATATTCAACCACACTACCATCCTGATCATTTGATTTATTCCCATTAACGCCAACTTGCAGTGGAACATTTCCACTCAAGATTCCCTTACTGTTAAGTGCCGGAGTAGTAGTAATGACTGCAGTCGGGATTTTGGGTGGTTCACTTACTATAATCTGAACAGTCTGAGTATCTTCCTTTTGATCGTTATCAATAACGGTTAGGGAAACATCATAAGTGCCGAGGTCCTCATAGGTGTGAGTGGCGGTTTTGGCTTTCTCGGTCGAGCTGCCATCTCCAAAATCCCAGACATATTCAACAACGGTACCGTCACTGTCACGAGACTTACCTCCACTGAAACTAACTCGGAAAGGAGGAATTCCTTGGATGCTATATGGATCAGTACTAGTGTCCAGTGGCGGAGTTGTCGAGATAATTGCAGTAGGGAGGTCCGGTGCTTCACCGACTTCAATAGTTTGAGTTGTAGACTGTTTCTGATTGTTTGTGTCGTAGACAGTCAAAGTGACGCTATAGGTACCATCTTTTTCATAAACATGAGTGGCTTTATCTCCGGTTGCAGTGTTGCTATTGGTTTCTCCGGCATAAGTAGGATCTCCGAAATCCCACTCGTAATTGATAATTCCATCGTCATCACTTGAGGTGGAAGCATCAAAATTAACACGGAGAGGAGCCCTGCCAACGATCGGATCTGCAATAATCTTGGCTTTGGGTAGAGCATTATTAATAAAGACCTGTTCACGCAAAACATCAAGCTCATTACTGTCAGAATCGATAATTTTAACAGTGGCGGTATGTATCCCCTGGTTCTTGTATTCATGAGAGATAACCTTGCCGGTGCCCTTGCTGTTATCTCCAAAATCCCAATCAAAGAAATAGCCCGTACTTGGAACTCCCGTGACATCAAAAGTCACAATACAGGGAGCGGGACATTCTGCAGGGGAAGGCGTTGTGATTATACTACGACCAGTATCTTCAGTAGGAGTTTTAGCAACAGTACTGGCATTCAAAAAATTGATGGTAATCAACCAAACAAAGGAAACAACAAAGAGACTAACAACAGAAAATAGTAAAATCTTCTTGCCTCGAATGACTTCCTTCGGATCTCCCAAGGCTCCTAAGTAAACAAAAACTCCGATCACAATCGCAATCACGGCTGCAATATCGGCGATCCCAAAGATAACATTGATAACCTTAGCTAGGATGGCTTGAATGTCGCCTTCAATCCCGAGTGTTTGGATAAGCTGATTCTCGCCACCCTTACTGGCAGAAAGGGTGAAGACGAAGGCCAGTAAGATAAAAATAAATAAGCCTCCTATCAATAAAGTTCTGCGTACAGAGGAGTCTTTTTTTTCTGCACTAGTTGCTGAACTAGCTACGGGTTTGTTTGCAGTGCTAGTTGGTTTTGCAGCCGGCTTTTGAGCTGGCAAATCTTCTGATAATTGATCCATTGTGTTTGGGAGTTAGATAAAGATATTTTAACTTGCTTCGATAATCAGGCTCTCACTGGTACTGCGGATACCATTGTTACTGGTAACTGTCACATAAGCTGCATATTTCCCAGGCTCTTTATAAATATGATTAATCTTGGCATTCTTACTGATACTGCGTTTTCCATCACCAAAGTCCCAGGCGTATTCGATGATTTCTCCATCCGGATCATAGGAGGAACTAGCATCAAAATAACTAAGAAAAGGACTGCTGCCTTGTCTTGGAGTAGCGTTGAGGATAGCAACCGGTTCTTTGTCGTAAATTTCTATCTCATGACTACTCTTGGCAATTTTCTGAGCTTGCAGATCAGTAATAGTCAAAGTTAACTGGTAGCTGCCAGGTTTACTGTAAACATGAGTCGTGATAGCCTGTTGGCTTAAAGCTGTTTTGTCACCAAAGTCCCAAGAGTATTCCAAGTTCTGTCTGCTCCCGTCAACCGCTTTGGAAATACTGGCGTCAAAGGTAAAGACCGTGTCCGTGCTAGCTGGCACTGCCGAGCTGGGAGTATAGGAGAAAGCAGCTATCGCCTGTCCCTGCTCACCGACGTAAACCGGCAAGGTGTTGGTAGCGATATTATTAGCTAGGTCTACGATCTTGGCCGAGACTTCATAAGTACCGGGACTAGTAAAAATATGTGATTTAACCGAGCGTCCTTTGTCTAGATTGCTTACTGTTTCTTTGGGGGTTCCATCACCGAAATCCCAAGTAATACTAGCTATATTATTAACGTCTGTGCCCGAGCTTAGATTGTAAAACCCGCGTGCTTCAAGCTCTAACTCGAGCGGGACAGTACCCACTCCCTCTGAACCATCAATAGCCTTGAGACTGCCGATGAGGATTGATTTGACCTCAATCACTTTCGTGATTTGGTCCTCTTTGCCAAAATTATCACTAACCTTGAGTGTGATCTGATTGCTCCCGACTCTATCCAAGACGCGCACAACTTGAGGAAGTCTAATGTTCGAGACCTCGAAGTCACCATCGCCGTCAAAATCCCAACTATAAGAGAGTGAGTCTCCTTCATCCGGATCACTTGAGAGACTGGCATCAAACTCAATCTGATTTGGAATCTCAGCGTCCGGCATGAAACTAAAATTAGCCTTGGGTGTGCTCGATTCGATATAGATTTCTTGGCTTACCCTAGGACTCTGAGTTCCTACTGTGCTTTTTACTTCCAAGGAGACCGTGTACAAACCGGCTTCCCTGAAAGTGTGTTTCAAACTCTTCTCATTGCTTTGGAATTCCAGCTCATTATTCGTATTGTAAATCTCCCAATTATAGGATTGAATCGATCCTTGCGTAACTCTGGAAGTGCTAGCGTCAAACAGTAAAACATCTTGTGTGCTGTAAGCAGGGCTATCCGTAAAGGTAAAATCAGCAACCGGTTCGGTGCCGTTACTAAGATACAGATTCTTACTAACAGTATTACTATTTCCGTTTTCGTCAGTTACAGTGAGTGTCACAATCTTGATACCTGCATCTGCGAAAGTATGCTTAATCTTTTCACCTGCTTTGACGGCTGAGAAGCTTTGGGTTTGCTCGGTGCCATCTCCGAAATTCCACTTAAAAGATTTCAAAATAGAATAATTTCCTACTGTTCCCAATAAAGCTCCTTGAGAAGAACTTGCATCAAATTCTATACTGACAGGACTCAATAAGACCTCACTAAAAAACTGTTTGTTAACAGGATCCCATTTGCGTTCTCCCTCCTTACGAATTGAGAAGCTGGCGGCAGGAGGAGGAGGCAGAACTTCAAGAGTCTTGGTCGTAATATCTACAAGATTGTTATTTCTAACTTCCAGAGCGACCAGGTAAGTGCCGGCACGTGCATAGCGGTGATCTACAGAGGGAAGATTATTGGCGTCTCGTATGCCGTCCCCAAAGTCCCAAGCAAATTGAAGCTGGCTACTGTCTCCACCGGGATCATAAGAATTTGCTCCCGAGAAAGTTATGGTTTCATTACTATAAACAGTCAGTTTGGGAGGATTGGGACCGATCGGAGCTTCGAGATTCGTATTGATAATAGCTACGGGATAAACAGGTTCCACGACTATTTCAGTTGTCTCAAAGGCAAACCCGGAAGGGCCTACGATATACAGTTTAACGAGGTAAGTATTTGCTTCGGTGAAGGTGTGGGAAATAAAAGGGCCGGTTCCAAAGCCGCCATCTCCAAAATCCCATAAATATCCAGTTTTACTATTAATTGTCCCGGATTCATCTCGTGAAGAAGAAGCATCAAAATTAATAACTTGAAAAGTGGTATTGGAATTTTTCAAAGCCTGATTCGATTTTAGTTTGGCACTGGGGGCAAGTCCGGAGCTAGCGCTTTCTCTGAGAGCCAAAAAAGCGTTATAAAAAAGTTTTATATATTCGACACTATCTTTATATTCATTAATCTCAAACCTTCCGCCTGATTTTACAGCTTCGGTTCCGATCTCTTTAAGTGTTGCGGCAGACTGGCTGATGCTTTGCCCGATATGTGACATTGAAATCGGGACAGTCGACATAGTCTTGGTGAGAAATAAACTTTTACCAAAAAGTTCTAGGCTTTCACCGATCAGGACTATGCTCTCTCCACTTGAAAGATTTTCCCCAGCATCCGTCATCTTCTTGCCATATACCAATATTTTATTAGCGTTTTCAATAAAAATAGCACTGATATTAGCCTGTGTAGATTTCATGCGTTCTCCTACAATCCCCAGGTACTGCCCCAGCTCTTGCAAGAAAAGACCTTGTAAAAGAATATCATCGGAAGAAAAACTGTTTTGATCGAGATCAACAAACTCCGGAACAGGTGTTTGTGTTTGCCCGCTAGTTTGTCCCTGTAGTTGTTGCAGATACTGTTGTACTTCGGGTGACAAGTTCTGTGTTTGCGCCAAAGCTGTGCTTGCTGTGAAACACAACATAAGAATAATACCGAGATAGAAACTTTTGATTTTTAACATAGCCAATTTTAAAAGAAGACACTGGACCAGTCAGAACCGATCCATTCCAGCCCAGACCCAATACTGGTAGTGCTGGCATTATGATCAATTTCTTCCTCATCCCAACCACTTCGTGGGGCTGATATGAGAGTAAAGGTAATAGCGTATGACATTGTTATAATGAGAATTCCGATAATTGCGTACATAATAAATTTTCCTCCCTTCTTGGCTTGTTCCGGATTGCCAGCAGAGGTGAGATACCAGAATCCCCCCATGATAATCATAATCAGTGCTACGATTCCGACGGAAGCAATGACAGCGTTGATAATTTTACCCAACACGGATTCCACATCCATATATTGGGCTAGCAGAGGATCAATTCCGTGCGCGCCACCGAGATCTCCGGGGAGGCCCGGTGAAGGAGGTAAAGCTTGTGCGAAACAAGATAATTTATCTAACATACTATTCTGTTAAGAATCCACTATCCGCGGCTCCTGTCACTGCATTGACGATTACAAAAGCCATCGAAATCAAGACAATCCCAACTAAGGCATACATCAAGGTTTGCAAACCTTTCTTGGCCTGATCCTCCTTACCGGCCGCAGTCAGATACCAGAAACCTCCGAGAATTACCATAATGATTGCAATGATTCCTACGAATCCCAACGCAAAGTTTACAATCTGAATGACCAGGCCGGAGAGATTGGTATATTGTGAGATAGAGGGGTCAATCCCGGAGATTCCTAAGGGATCAGCGGAAGGCATGGGCGGGTGAATGACTAACATGGCGTTGTATTAAGTATTGTATTAAAGACCAATAAAATTCATGGCTGTATCAAAGAAATTACCAAAAGCGGAATTACTAGAGGCAGACGGAGCAACTACAATTGTCACAATACTATACGAGAAGATGATGATGATGAGTCCCAAGATAGCGTACAAAATAATCTTTTTAGCTTTACCAATCTGATCATCTTCACCTTGAGCTGTAATCCACAAGAAGCCGGCGTAAATCAGCATCAGGATAGCTAGTCCTCCCACAAAACCGGTGGCAAAATTCACAATTGAATTGATTAGTCCTTTGGCGCCAGAAAGATCAACTTGGCGACCACCGAGATCTGCGGGTCCTCCTTCGGCAAAGAAGATTCTGACAATTGTTCTGGATAAAATAATCACCACCAAACCGACAATAGAATAACCGATCGAAGCCTTGCCTTTTTTGATTTTTTCTTCATCACCGGCGGCAGTGAGGAACATGTAAGCTCCGACGATGATGAGGAGTACTGCAATAGGTGCAGTGACATACATGAGACCGGAAAGTAAGGTGTTGATAAAATTCTTCGCTTCAGTTGTAAAAGGCTCTGTGGAAAATGGCGTATCGGGGCTTGGGCTTGTCTGTAATTTTTTAAATACATTTACAATCGCATACGAGAGCGTCACGATTACCATCCCCACGATACTATAAATAACAGATCCTTTGGCTTTCTTGATTTGTTCTTCGTCACCACCAGCCGTCAGATATTTGTAACCTGCGATGATCAGGAAGGCAATGGCGACAAAGGCAAAGAGCCAGATGGCTAAGGCTAAGGACTGATCTATCAACCCAGTGCCATCATCAGCCGTGAGGGTGGTAAACGCTGGCAGACCGGCCTGGTCAGCTAGCTTAGTATCGGGTCCAGCGATTGCATAACATACTGGAGTAGAAAAGAATAAGCCCGTACTTGAGAAAAGGAGGTTTTTTAAAAGAGTCATAGCATTTTTAAAATAATACTTGAGTAAGAGTTTCTACGAGGGCATAAGAAAGAGTGATCACGATCAGCCCCACAATAGCGTATAAGATTTGAGTTTTGCCTTTTTGCTTTTGTTCGATCGTAAAGCCTGAGATATACTGAAAAGCTCCATAGAAAATAAAGAAGACAGCAGCTAATCCTGTCAAAGCCAACATAAACTTGATAGCATATTCCAAGAGATAGGGAATATCTGTGAGTTGAGGGTCTTCCAGAATGTAATCTCTAGCACCTCCCTGCGCACTACCTGCTCCTTCTCCAACTCCCGGGGTGATGGTCAGAAATTCGTCCGCAGATACCTGTTCCAAAGTTAAAAGCGGGAAAGCGCATAAGCTACTTGCCAAAATCAGAACGCTTAATAAGATTTTTGTGGTTTTTGTTTTGAGCATATGCAGAATAATTGGAGTATTTTTTATTTCAGACTATATTCTACCAAATTATAGCAAAACAAGCTATTTCTGCAAAAAACTATAATAATTAGGATAGCTGTATTGTTACATTGTTCTATTGTTGGGGTATTCAACAATGTAACAAGGTAGCAATATAACAATGTCTACATGCACTCTCTTAAGTCACATACCAAACTAAAAGTTCCGGTCTCCTTGAGATCCAAGTAAGCAATCTCCCAAGAATTAAGTCTGTCCAGAGTTTCCTGATGCGGATGTCCAAACTTATTATCTGTTCCGGAACTTATAATCACCAGTTTAGGATTCACTTTTTCTAATAAATAAAGAGTATTGGCAGTTTTGCTACCGTGGTGTCCCGCTTGGAAATAAGTGGCAGATAAATCCTGCTCACTTCTTAGCAATAATTCTTCGACTTCTTCTTCAGCATCCCCAGTGAAGAGGAAAATATTTTCTCCATACTTCAGGCGTATTACCATGGAACTATTATTGATATTCTTGAATTCCATGAAACTGGTATCTGCAAAAGGGAATAATATTTCGAAGAACAAACTGTCTCCGATTTCTAAGCCATATTTATTAGTTGCCGGAATAAAATTCAGATCTTGTCCTTTAATAGTCTCCAAAAACTCGAGATAAGTAGATGATTTGTAGAAAACCGGATTCAGGAGAATGTTTTTTACCTCGTAACGTTTCAAAATTTCAACTAATCCATCAATGTGATCGGCATGAGGGTGAGTTAGGATAATAAGATCTATCTTCTTATCATAATAAGGCATCAGCTTTCCTAGTTCAGGTAAAATATTGGAAAAAGGGCCACCGTCAAGCAAAATCTTTTGTCCGTCAGGACCCTCTATGAGTGTCGCATCTCCTTGTCCGACCGACAGATAATGAATTTGCAAATTCTGCTCTGGAACTTGTAAATATGCCGTGAGAAGCAATCCGGTCCAGAGAGTAACAAGTAAAAACAGAAACTTGTGCAGCATAAAAAGCTTAGATAAGTCACTTTTAGTATAAATGCGAAAGATTAAGGGGAGATTAAGACATGGGACCACTACGAATAGGAATGATGCGAATAGAAGATGGGACCACAACGAATATACGATCCGAATAGAAGATGGGACCAATACGAATCCCTGCCTGCCGGCAGGCAGGGACGAATTTGTGATCCGAATAAGACATGGGTGGTACAGAGAAGAGAAGAATAGTTAATAATTCAAAAAATGGGTGGCCCTCCAGCCCCCTCCCGCCACCCAAAGGGTAGCATCCAAAGATTAAGGAAAGATTAAGATGTGATGGGACCAATACGAATACTACGAATTTCTGATGCGAATGGTTTAAATGGCTGAAGAAACAGTAAATCACTGAATTAGTAGATAAGTAGTTGCGCAAAATTTTGCGCAACTCTTGCGGCCATCAGGAATCAAGAAATTCTCTAAAGGCCTCCCCCTTGGATTTAAAGCTAATTTATGCTATAATTAAATGAAGTAATTTAGATCAAATGGCTACTGTAGCTGATCATGCCGAAACCGTTGGTTCGGGAAGTGCTGGAGGAATCACCGAATTTCTGACCAGAGCTTGGGAAATGTTCCCGTATTTTATCGTAGCGGTGATTGTGATGTTTTTTTCTGTATTCTTTGCCAAAGTAGCCAGAGCCATGGCCAAGAAGACACTCATGAAAAGTGGTGGTCACGAAGGAGCTAGTAGTATCGTGGGAAAATCAGCTTACGCTCTCTCAATTGTCTTGGGTGCGACGATCTCTCTCAAAATCTTGGGAATTGATATCAGTTTTATCACTGGAGCAGTAGTCTTTGGACTTGGCTTTGCGATGAAGGATATTATCGAAAACTATATTTCAGGAATCATGATTTTACTACAGCAACCATTTAAGATCGGGGATATTGTCAAAGCTGGCAGTGTAACGGGGCGTGTAGAAGAAATCGAAGCTCGTACCACTTTTATTCGAGTCTTTGATGGACAACGTGTAGTTGTGCCTAATTCTCAGATGCTTTCAGAAACATTGACCAATTATTCCACTTATCCTGAACGTCGTATTACAATCTTGGTCGGAGTAGCTTACGATACCGATCTGAATAAAGCTGTGGAAGCTGTCCTGGGACTTCTGACTGCTGATAAAAATGTTCTTAACAAACCTAAGCCGGCAGTTTTGGTCAGTGCTTTCGAAGATAGTTCGATCAAACTGACGATCCGTTTCTGGGTGGATTCGACTCTGACAAATTTCTTGAAAAAACAGTCTGCAATTACCTTACAAATCCAAGAACTTTTCCAGAAAGAAGGTATTAGTATTCCTTTCCCAATTGTTGCTCTTGATACAGATCAGCAGAAAGTTACTCCCAAAGCACCAGCTTCCTTGCCGGCTTAAGTAATTTAGAAACATAAAAAAGAGGACAAGTAGATGTCCTCCTTTTTGGCTTGTGATAGAAAGTAGGAAAGATTACTCTTCCATAGCTTCTTCAACAGCGACCTCTTCAGTAAGATCTTCCTCTGCAACAACTTCTACCTCAGGAGTAACAACTTCCTCAGTAACTACTGGTTCTTCAGTAGTAACTTCTACAGTTGTCTCTTCGGTAGCAGCGCCACAACCAGCAAGGATCATTAGTCCTGCCAATAGTAAAGCAATCTTTTTCATAAGACTTCTTTGGTTAAGAAATTTGACTACAGTCTAGCACTAGCAAGGAAAATGTCCAGAGACAATACAATCTTTCTGGATAAAGTCAAAAGCATCCAATTGGTAGAAGATGAGAAGGATCATAGGAAAAGTAGTTTGAGAAATGATTGGTGGAGGCAGGGACTAGGGTAAATAAATTTTGAATGATGAATGATGAATTTTGAATGGCTGGGGACAGGGATGAGGGTAAATACAAAAAGGTTTAATGGCTGAAATGGTTGGGGAACAAAGGGATTAGGGGAGAGGGTTTAGGGTATCCGAGTTCCGAGGTCCGAAAGTAGTTTGTCGTCTGTTGTATGTTACTTGCACTTAAGTACTGAAACACAGTATCCCCTCCTAGCCAGACAACTATTCAACATGTTTTTTTTACCAAAAATCCGATGATCCGATAGGAACATCCTTTTGACAGTCTCGAAAAAATTTGCTAGCATATGAATGTAAAACTTGTAAGTAAGGTTAAGCTACTCTTGATAAAGAAAGAGTGGCTCCTTGAGATGGGACCACAACGAATGGGAATGATGCGAATAGGAGATGGGACCAATACAAATGCTACGAATTTTTGATCCGAATTAGAAAAAGATTTTAAATATTAACTCTCTATACTATGCAATCCAAGTACACGTCCGCTATCATGCAGATCTGTGATGAAAAGAACATCGACAAGGAAGTTGTGATCGAAGCGGTTCAGGATGCCTTAGCTGCCGCCTATCGTAAAGATTATGGTAATCGTAACCAAAAAGTACGTGCCGAGTTTGACGATGCAACCGGTCTTTTTAAAGTCTATCGCCAATTCGAAGTAGTTGAAGAGGTAGAAAATCCGGAAGCTGAGAAGACTGTCGAACAAGCTCAAAAGATTAATGCCCAAGCTGACTTGGGAGATATTATTGAAATCGAAGTGACCCCCAAAGATTTTGGACGTATCGCCGCTCAAACTGCTCGCCAAGTCATTATTCAACGTATTCGCGAAGCTGAGCGTGAACAGATGTACAAGGTCTATAAAGACCGTGAAGGAGAGTTGCTCTTTGGACAAGTTCAGCGTGTTGAGGGTGGAACAGTCTTTGTCGATTTGGAAAAAGCGTCAGTTGTTTTGGATCGTCAATACCAAATTCCCGGTGAGAAGTTTTATAACGGGCAAAGAATTAAACTTTACCTAGAAAAAGTTGAAAGAACCGAAAAGGGTCCGCAGATTATCATTTCTCGTAGACATCCTCAATTCATCGCGAAATTACTTGAGCTAGAAGTCCCGGAAGTAGCAGAAGGGACTGTTGAAGTCAAAGATATTGCGCGTGAAGCCGGAGTCCGTACCAAGATTTCGGTCTACAGTAAAGAGGAAGGTATTGATCCGGTTGGTTCTTGTGTCGGACAGAAGGGAGTTCGTATCCAATCCGTAACTGATGAAATCGGTTCTGAGCGCATTGATATCGTGGAGTGGGACACAGACCCGGTCAAATATCTGATCAATGCTTTGTCTCCAGCCAGAATTATCAGTATTGAACTACATGAAGCCGAGAAACTGGCCAAGGTTTTTGTAACTGAGGACCAACGTTCTTTGGCAATTGGTAAGAACGGACAAAATGTGAGACTTGCTTCTATCCTGACCGGTTGGGAAATCGACATTGAAGATTTCATAGTTGAAGGTGGTGAAGAAGTCGTAGAGAGTGAAGAAGCTGACATAGCAGCACCCCTTGTGGGTGACGAGCCTGTTCCGGAAGCTGTCGTTGAAACAGCAACGGAAGAAACTTCAGTAGTAGAACCAAAAAAATCAGATGCCGAGATTCTCGCAGAAAAATTAGCTGAGACCAAGCAAGTTGAAGTTCAGGAAGAAGCAGTTGTTCAAAGTCCGGAGGAGACCTTGCCAGAAGAGAAAGAAAGAGAAGTTCCAGCTAAGCCGGCCCCAGCTGAGGAAGTCGTTGCAGAAGTAAAACCTAAGGCCAAAAAGAAAGCAGTTAGTAAGTCTAAGAAGTAGGGTTTATCAATCAACTTAAGATAATGCGGTAGTTCCAAATGGGACTACCGTTTTTTGCTTTTTATGGAAATCCCTGCTAGATTAATAGTAACAATTACTATTATTAAATAAGTTATACAGTGATTCAGTAAAACAGTTACTTCTGACTCATCGTACTTCTTACCAGCTTAACACTTACTCTTATGGCAAAAGTAGACTTGCAAGATTTCCTCAAAGCTAATGGTCTTTCGATGACAACTCAACGTCAACTAATTCTGGATGAACTGGAAAATTATGCCGGTCATCTGACAGCTGATCAAATCTTTCATCGTATCAGAAAAGTTATGCCCAAAATTAGTTTTGGAACAGTTTATCGTAACTTAGCTGTATTGGTTGATCTCGAGTTAGTTCTGAAACATAATTTTGGAGGAGATATCTCCTATTATGAAAAATTCAAACCGGTTCATCATCATATTTTATGCACTGAATGCTCCAAGGTAGAAGATTTGAAAGGAGTAAAAATTGCCGAACTGGAACCTGAAATTGAAAATCTTACTTCCTATAAGGTTAGTACACATCACTTGATAGTGACCGGTATTTGTCCCAAGTGTAGGACAAAGGAGGTTGAAATTCGGGTGGAGTAATTAGATTGGTGCATGGTTACCTTGTTATATTGCTGAAAACATTAGGACAACTTTATGCGTGGTTCTTGTTTTCAAGTTAAAGAGTAAAGTAGAGTTGATTTTAGTGGTTTTGTAATCTGGCTCTCTTTTCCATAAGCTATTAACTTGCTATATTCTCCAAGCAGGATTAAGTTTTTTGTGTTAATTCAAAATTCATAATTCAAAATTATTATGCCCAGCGCCTACGAAAATGCTCTGAAACAAATTGATAAAGCGGCGGCTTTGACCAAAGTGGATAGCGAAACTTTGGCAAGAATTAAATCCGTTAATAAGATTGTCCAGGTGGAATTCCCAATTGTCTTGGACAGTGGCAAGACCAAGATTTTCCAAGCTTATCGTGTCCAGCACAATAATTGGCGTGGCCCATACAAAGGAGGGATTCGTTATCACTGGAATGTCGATTTGGATGAGGTGAAAGCTTTGGCTACTTGGATGACGCTCAAATGTGCAGTGCTTGATCTTCCCATGGGCGGTGGGAAGGGTGGTGTGATTGTTGATCCGCGAGATTGTTCCAAATCTGAGTTGGAAAAAATTAGTCGTGCCTTTGCACGAGCGATTGTTACCGACATTGGTCCAGAGGTGGATGTGCCAGCTCCAGATGTTTACACGACGCCGGAGATCATGGGTTGGATTCGTGACGAATATGAAAAAATAACCAGTACTTCCGCTCCGGCCTTAATTACCGGGAAAAAAGTAGAAAATGGTGGCTCCGAGGGACGAGATATCGCGACTGCTCAAGGTGGCGTACATGTCTTGAACGAAGCCGTGAAAAAACTTAAACTTAATGCTAAAGGCTTAAGAGTTGTGATCCAAGGATTTGGTAATGCAGGTGGTGTGATGGCGAGACTGCTCTTTGAACAGGGTTATAAAATAGTGGGCATTGCTGATTCCAAAGGAGCGATCTATAACCCTGACGGCTTTGAACCGAAACTGGTTTATAGCTGTAAGCTTGAGAAAGGTGCGGTGAATAATTGTTCCATTACCTTACACGAAGACAATGCCAAAAATACCGTGCATCTTTCCAACGAGGAACTGCTAGAGCAAGACTGTGATATCTTGATTCCTGCTGCTCTTGAGAACCAGATTACAGGACAGAATGCTGATAGGATCAAAGCCAAACTTATCGTAGAACTTGCCAATGGTCCCACCACGACGGGGGCTGATCGTATTTTAAGGGAAAAAGGCATCATGGTTGCTCCGGATATCCTGGCCAATGCCGGAGGAGTAACGGTGAGCTACTTTGAATGGTTGCAAAACAAGCGGGACGAGAAGTGGAGTAAGGAGGATGTCTTGCAAAAACTGGAAGAAAAGATGGTGGCCGCTTTCGCAGCCGTTTACGAAAAAGCGCAGGAGCTTGATGTTGATCTGCGCCGTGCGGCCGGAGTACTTGCTATTGAAAGACTGGTTAAGGCGATGCCGAAGTCTGCATAAGAGCTAGTAGTTTTCTCTCAAATTTCATAGCTTGCTCTGGTTCTATTTTCGCTAAATCAGTTGAGTCGATCAACTCGTGTAGCTTTTCGTATTGATCTAGGATTTTCGCGATGACAGCTTCATGATTTGGTCCCAGACTGCTTAGAATGACATTGCTTGCATTGGCATCTAAATACCTGAGCAGTTTAAGGATGAAGTCTTTGGCTTGATCTCTGCTTAATCCTATCACCTCGATGGCATCAGCAATTAGCGCTGGAGGAATAGTAAAACGTTTGGTTTTTGGCCTTGTCTCTTTGGGCTTCTGTTCTGTGTGGTCTGTTGTTTGTCGACTGTCTTCATTTGTCTGTTTGGTGAACCGTCTGTCTGGAGTTTTTTCTTGAACTGGAGGGGCTGCCTTAGCTTGTGGTACTAGTATCTGAACAGTAGGGGGAGTTTTTTTTGCGGTATTTATGAGTTGATCCATGGATTTCCTTGTTGCTGTATCAAATAATTTTTTAAGTTTCTCGCAGACTAGCTGGTTATCCGGTTGTGACAAAAAAGCCATAATGTCAGCAGAACTAAGGCTTACATCTCCAAAACGATTACCAAAAAACTGCATTAATTGATTTACGCGTTTTTCAAAAACTTCAGCACTGATCATCAATTCTTGTTTTTCAAAAGAAGCTATAAGTTCGTGGTATTTTAAATCAAGAATAAGAGTGGTTGCTTCTTCGTAAAGACAAGGGGCTTTTTGGGCCGATTGGTTGAGTGCCGAGAGTGCTTTTGGTCCGAAGTCTATCAAAAAAGCTTTAGTTTCCTCTAAAGTAAGTGCATATTGCAGGTGCAAAAGATGTAGTCTACTAGCTAAGGATTTTCTAACAGCATCAACACAAAAAGCCTCTGCCTGAGCGCATAATTCATGATTATTACTTGCTGCTGTGACCAAAATTTTGCCCAGAACAGCTTCCATTTCATTGATCATGCGAGATAAATCAGCTACCGATTGATTCTCTGAATTATTTTCTAGTTCTGATGAACCCAAGGGTGGATAAGTTAAATTGAACACTATTATGCAGTATTATGTGTATCAAGTCAATGTTTTTGGGTGGCTTGCAGAACAAACTGGATTATATTTGGACTTATCTTTTGAGCTAAATTCAGGGAAATTAAGGCTAAAAAGCTAAATTTTCTTGACTTTTGCTGAAATTAAGATAAATTAAGCGATGTTTTTGGTATTGGTATGCCAATTAGTCCTCTAAAAGCAGGCTAAGTCCTAGGTGTTGACATACAAAATCTAGTGGGTATATAGTGGAGATTGCCCCTGAAAGTTGTATATAGCGGTTTTGAAAAAGATTTTTGCAAGTACAAGAGAAATTGGGGGTTCTCGTCTTTTTTGGCCTCTCTCTAAATCACAGTTATGAAATGTCCCAAGTGCAATCATCTCGACAGTAAGGTTATCGACTCGAGATTGACTGATAAGGACAAATCAATCAGACGCAGAAGAGAGTGTGTCAAATGTGGTTTTCGCTTCACAACCTTCGAGAGAATCAAGGCTTCCTCGCTGATTGTGGTCAAGAAAGATGGAACGCGTGAACCCTATGACAGGACCAAGTTGGAGGAAGGAATCTGGAAAGCTTGCGAAAAAAGAACTGTCAGTCAGGCACAAATCGATGATCTTTTAAACAACTTGGAAGAAAAGTGGACTGTCAAAAAGGAAATTCCCAGCAAGCAAATTGGTAACGACGTGATGGATGCTTTGAAAGAGATTGATGAAGTTGCTTATATCCGTTTTGCTTCCGTTTATCGCCAGTTCAAAGATGTGGAAGATTTCAAAAAAGAGTTCAATAAACTACTAAATGGTTGAAATGGTCATAATGGTTAGTGGCAGGCCTTGCTTGTCCTGATCCGCCTAGTCGGAGAAGGATGCCTGCTGATCAAATAAATTAATAAATCATTTAAACAAAAAATATGCAAAGTATCCGTAAAAGAGATGGCCAGATTGTGTCATTTGATCAAAACAAAATTGCGCAAGCAATCTTCAAATCAGCCAAAGCAGCTGGAGGTGAAGATTTGGAGCTTGCTCAGAAAATCAGCAGACAAGTTCTGACTGTTTTGGAAGTGCTCTATAAAGATGACAGAGTTCCTACTGTAGAAAATGTGCAGGATCTGGTTGAAAAGATCTTGATTGAAAACGGTCATGCCAAAACTGCCAAGAGCTATATCCTCTATCGTGAACAACGCTCCAAGGCTCGTGCTACCCAGAACACCATGATGGACATCGAGGACACGATGAATGGTTATCTCAAGCAATCTGACTGGCGTGTGAATGAAAATAGTAATTCAAAGTATTCTCTCTCGGGGTTATTGATGCATGCCGCTGGTGCGGTGGTTGCCAACTATACTTTACAAAATGTTTATCCCAAAGATGTGCGTGATGCTCACATCAATTGTGACTTTCATATTCATGATTTGTCTCTCGGCATTGCCGGTTATTGTGCCGGTTGGAGTATTCGCCAATTACTCGAAGAAGGATTTAATGGGGTTAGTGGGGAAAATGATTCCTGTGCACCCAAGCATATGGGAACAGCACTGGGTCAGATGGTGAACTTCTTAGGAACTATGCAAAACGAGTGGGCCGGAGCTCAAGCATTCTCTTCATTTGATACTTACCTTGCGCCTTTTGTACGTCATGACAAACTGGATTACAAAGAGGTTAAACAGCTTGTGCAACAGTTCGTGTTCAATATCAATGTGGCTTCACGTTGGGGAGGACAGAAGCCTTTCGTAAATATTACGCTGGATTGGACTGTGCCTGCAGACATGAAAGATGAAAAAGTTTTGATTGGAGGTAAGCGTGGAGAAGATACTTATTCCGATTATCAAAAGGAAATGGATATGATCAATAAAGCCTTCATCGAGGTTATGCTGGAAGGTGATAGTAATGGTCGTATCTTTACTTTCCCGATTCCAACCTACAATATTACTCGTGATTTTGACTGGGATTCTGAGAATGCCAATTTACTATTTGAAATGACTGCCAAGTATGGCACTCCTTATTTCCAGAACTTTATCAATAGTGAACTTGATCCTGGTGATGTGCGCAGTATGTGTTGCCGTTTACAGATGGACATGCGCGAACTGCGAAATCGTGGAGGAGGACTCTTTGGAGCAGTTGAGATGACCGGTTCGGTCGGAGTCGTTACCCTTAACATGCCAAGAATTGGATACCTTTCCAAGACCAAAGAAGAGTTTTTACAACGTGTCAGTCACTTGATGGAGTTAGCCAAAATCTCCTTGGAGCTTAAGCGTGAAATAGTTCAAAAGAATATCGATAACGGATTGATGCCTTACACTAAACGTTATCTAAAGACTCTGGATAATCACTTTGCCACCGTGGGCTTAAACGGTATGAACGAGGCTCTCCTGAACTTTATGGGTAAAGATATTGTAAGCCAAGAAGGCAAAGCATTTACTCTTGAGGTTCTGGATTTCATGCGTGCCAAGCTGTCAGACTTCCAGCAAGAGACCGGTCATATTTACAATCTCGAGGCTACTCCGGCCGAAGGTACCAGTTATCGTCTAGCCAAAAAAGATCGCCAACTTTATCCGGATATTATCGTAGCCAATCGGGCTGATGATTCTGAGCCTTATTATACCAATTCTACTCAGCTACCGGTCGGACAAACAGATGATATTTTCGAAGCCCTTACCTTGCAAGATGAACTGCAAACTAAATATACCGGTGGTACCGTCTTGCATGGTTTTATGGGAGAAAAGATCAGTGATGTCGAGGCTTGTAAAAAGTTGGTTAAGACGATTGCTTACAACTATCGCTTACCTTACTACACAATTACTCCTACCTTCAGTATTTGTCCGGAGCATGGTTATGTCTCAGGAGAACACTTCACTTGCAATCACGAAACTGCACATGGAACATGCGGACGTGACTGTGAAGTCTTCTCGCGTATAGTCGGTTATCACAGACCAGTGACGCACTGGAACAAAGGCAAGAAGAAAGAGTTCGTTGATCGCAAGACTTTCACGGAAAAGATCTCTATGACAAGTGTGAAAGATCTCGAAAAAGCTCCACGTATCAAACATGTTGAGGCCTGCGAGCAACCCAAGGAACGAAGAAAGGTCAAGGTTCCTGTGGGTGTTTAAATTCATTTAAAACCAACGTTGGTTGCCGAAATAAAGCGAAAACAAATCGCTTAAACAAAGAAAAAGGAGATAAGGGGTAGACCAAAATCAGTCTGCCCCTTGCTTCTAACTCTCTACTTACTAGCAGCTAGAATTTATAAGCTATAAGCTAGGGGTAAAAGCTTCTAGAAGACATTTAGTAATTAGAAATTTTCAGCCATGATCCTCAAGGGCCTGCAAAAAACAACTCTGATCGATTTTCCGGGACATGTAGCCTGCACGGTTTTTACGCAAAACTGTAACTTCCGCTGTCATTTTTGTCACAATCCCGAACTTGCTTTCCCAAATAATCCGGCACCGGATTATGCTGTCGAAGATTTCTTTGAATTTTTGCAAAGCAGGAAAGGCTTACTCGAAGGCGTCTGTATAACCGGTGGCGAGCCGACCCTGTATGCTGATTTGCCGGAGTTTATTGAGAGAATTAAGAAACTTGGTTTTAAGGTGAAGCTTGATAGTAACGGTACCAATCCTGAAATGCTAAAATCTCTGCTTGAAAGTAAATTAGTAGATTATGTAGCGATGGATATCAAGAATAGTGCAGAGAAATATGCAGAGACAGTTGGCTTAACAAAGCTGGATCTCGACAAGATCAAGGAAAGCATAGCTTTACTGAAAGAATCTAATATTCCTTACGAATTTCGTACCACAATTGTGCCCGGCTTGCACACGGTAGAGAGCCTGCGTGGTGTGGGAGAATTGATCAAGGGAGCGCCTTCTTTCACTCTTCAGAATTTTCGTAAAGGAAAAACCTTGGATCCTACATATGCTGATAAACCATCTTTTCTTCCCGAAGAACTGGCTGAGTTGAAAAAAGTTATGGAAGAATATGTTGAGATGGTTGAGGTTAGATAGTGGATAGGATCATCGAAAAATTGCTTTGGGGAAACAGTAAGTAAGTGAGTAAGTACTTAAGTAACAAGAAAATGGCTAAAATGGTTTGGGAAGGCAATGGCAGGCCTTGCGCCTACGCTAAAATCATCACCATCGCTGTGCCTGCAGAGAATCACGCGCAGGGGCCAGCCCAGCAACTGGTTTTGTCTTTTGTTGTCTGTGTTTTTCCCTCCCGAGACAAGGGGTCATGACCCTTTGTCCAAGACGTGTGCTCAAAAGTTTGTTTTACTGCGTTCTGCCTAGCGAAAGTTAACAGGAATAAAGAAGACTTTCTTCAAACTAAAAAACCGGTGACCAGGGATTCTGTCTTCCCTCTAGGTTCGACAAGGAGTTTATTCTCGGCTAGAATTAGGCTGTTCTTTAAGCTAGTTAGCTTATGAAGCAAGTTCTCGTCGATCAATCTGCCTGTATCGGATGCCAGATGTGTGCCCAGATCGCACCCGCCAGTTTTCAGATGAGCGAAGAAGGAGTATCCGTAGCTCTCAATCCTCCTGGTGACTCGGAGGACATCCTCAAACAGGCTATAGCTTGCTGTCCGGTGGAATGTATCTCATGGCTGGAAGATTAAACTCTCTCCCCCAGGAGATATCCGAATCCATAAATCGTATGGAGTAATTTGGGCATAAAATCACGATCGATCTTCTTTCTTAGCGTGCAGATATTAGCTTCCAGTAAATTTGTCTCCGGCTCATAATCGAGATTCCAAACTTGTTGCAGGATCTCTTCTTTGCGGACGATACTGTGAGCGTTTTTCATCAGGAATTCCAGGAGAATACTTTCAACGGGGGTCAATAAGATTTCTTTCTCGTTGCGAGTTACATCTCGGGTAAAGAGGTCGAATTTTAAATCTGAAATTTGCAAAGCATCGGAACTGATGGGACGTTCTCTGCGACGAAGTAAAGCTTTGACGCGGGCTGCGAGCTCTTCAAAATCAAAAGGTTTTATCATGTAGTCATCGGCGCCGCATTCGAAGCATTTTTTCTTGGTTTCGGTATCGGATAAAACTGACAGCATCAAAATAGGACAAGCCTTGTGCTTGTCGCGTACTTTTTTACAAATTGTCATACCATCAATATCTTGTCGGAGATTGATGTCTAAAATAATGAGATCATACTCGCTGATACCCACCTGCATAAAGGCTTTTTGGGCATCAGTGGTAAATTCCACCATGTAGGAGAGACTTTCAAGTCCTTGTCTGAGGAAGGAGAGGATGCGAGCATCATCATCTACAATCAAAATTCTCATAAGCCTAGGGTTAGGAAATGCGTATTATATTATAAAATCACTAATTTGTAAAGAAGGGTTTGATTTTGGAAAAGCTGTTGTGTGTCAGCATAGCACACAAAGATTAAGGGGAGATTAAGATAGAAAAACATTGTTAAATGGTTGGAATGGTTAGAAATAGGGGTTAGGGTGGAGGGGATAGTAAATGCAAAATGGATAGAATATTTGTCCGCCTAGGCGGATTCAATTGTTATCTTGTTGCATTGTTTAGTCACGCTGGCTAAATGGCTATTTCGTGCTTGGGGTGGCTGAAGAGAAGTGTTTGTGCTAGGATGGATCACTAAAGTATCAAAATATGGATCCATATTTAATAGCTTCAATTGATGCTCCAGCAAAGAAGCCAGAGTCTCCCAAGTCTAAAGAAAGAAGTCTTTTATACAAACTTTTTATGCAATGGTGGTATAAGCCTAGAAGAAGGCTCAAGGATTTGTTGTACTCATCAACTCAAGATCTCTCACAAAAAGAAGTTGCTGCAATTTTGAGTAAACTCAATAGCTCTTTATCTCTGGAATATAATAAAAATGATCCGTATAAATCAGATGTTGGAATCAAGACAGATATTGCAGGCGACCCGAATTTAATACCAGCCTATACCAAATCTGGTAGAATAAAACTTGTCTTTTCCAAAGAATCTTTGCTGGAAATTACAAGCAATCTTCAGGGTAAAAGCGAAGTCGAATTATATGCGTTGGTTGATGCTATTATTTGTGCTTTTTACAGGATTGTCTGTAAAGAGAATTTTATTCCTGATGGCTTTATTTATCGTAAAGCATTAGCTCTCATCAAGGAGAGTCTTGGTGAAAAAAACTCCAATTTCCAAAAGAGCAAAGTCTGGCTGGACTTCGAAGACTATCTGCGCAAAATTAATTGATCATCTCTTCCAATAACTTGCGTGCAATTTCTTGGTGTTCTTCTGCGAGAGTTTCTTTATTACCGAGTCGTATATAAAAAGTATCTCCTTCCTTGACGCCGTCCGGAAGGAGTTTAACCGGCCAGAGGCATTCTTTGTCGAGTTCTAGTCCCTCCGCTCGCAGTTTTACAAACATCCCTTCAAATCCGACTACGCGAGTCAGAATAGAGTAGGGACTGATCTTTTTAATCTCGGATTCTTCCATTTTGTTTTGAGTTGTTTGAGGAAAGTACTCTAGCAAAAAAATCAGTGTCCGTAAACGTCGTTGCTCTTGCCAGACTTGAGTGAAATGTGGTGTGGGAAGTCTACAAAGGACAGAGGACATAGAACCAAAGACACTTTGGAACTGGGAACTCGGAAGAAAAACTAAGAACAGACGATAAAAAATTAATGGAATCGATTAATTATCTTGGATCAGAAGACATGCAACCACAATCAGAACCACTATCAACGCAGTAAGTATCAGGGAATTCGAATCCGCCGCATTCCATATCCATTCTAGGTTTTTTTATACAATAAAAGAAATCTCCGAATTGAGTACATTCCTGCTGAACACATTTATTCCCAACGCATTTGTTTCTACATTCATCTCCTGGAAAGCATTCATCATAGGCAGGATTCGGCTGACAACGTCCGCTTATATTATCACAACCATAATCACAATGAGAACAACGTTCAATGCAAATTTCATTTATACATTCCAGATGGCATTCATTGTCGTTGTCCTTGCAATAATATTCTTCATCACAAGGGCACTCAGAATCATCGCAAACAGAAATATCAACATAAGCACCGCATTCGGCAGAAGAGCCACCACCAAGTAACCTGCACTCAGACATATCAAGACATTGTCCACTTCCATTTAATTCTGGTTCTCCTTCACATACTGTTTGTTCAATTACAACACATTCATTACTAACGCAACCATATTCTTCTATGACTCCTGATTCACAAGTATACCCATTGCATTCTGCAGGATTACATTCTCCACAATCCTGTGCACAATACTGACTTTGAATATCAATTCTTTCTTCATTACAAGGATAACCTGATTGACAAACATCATTTCCGCAAATACAGCAGTCATCAGGACAGTTTTCATCTGTTTCTCCTTGCTCTGTTTCACAAACACCATTTCTATTATAACATCCTCCATTACCGCAATCAGAACCGCAAGGATTTGAATTCCATATTCCACCAATAGCATTACAAAGGGTTTCAGTTGAATCAACACATTCTATTTGTCCGGAAATTTCTTTCTTGCAACAGCCAGTTTCTTCATTATTTGGTTCACAAAAACCATAACAGCAAATAAATCCATCCCAAGTATTATGCCCTGAACCTTCGCAGGATTCAGTTAAAGGATTGCAATACTGAGGACAATTATCTCTTGCTTCACAAAATCCATCACAACAAATACAACCATCATTAGTGTAATGCCCTGAACCATCACACATTTCAGTCATTGGATCACAAATTGCAGGACAATACTCTTCACAATCCTCACAGTTAAAAGAATCTTCTCCTAACCATGGCTCGCAAAATCCATTACCGCAATCCCATAAAAAATCTCCCCAGCTTTCTCCGGAATCACTAAAATAATTATCACAAAGTTCATAAGGTATTGAACCCATCATACAACCAATCCAAACAGAATAATCTTCAGTATAAGAAGTTCCACCAGAAGGACCCCACCCGCAATAATTGCATGGTCCACCGCAATCAATTTCAGTTTCACCTCCATTCAATAAATTATCACCGCACCAAGGATCAATCGGAGCATTAGGAATCTTTGAACAAAACTTCAAATAACCATTAGCAACACTCATATAAGAAGAAATTCCAACCCCATAATGAGTTGGAAAAGACCCTGAAGTAAAATACCCTGCAGGACATTGATTCAAATCAGAAGAATAATTTCTAAACTCACTTGAAGCAATCATTAAACTAGCAGGAACAGAATTATTCACACATAAACTAACCCAACCACCATTAACAAATTCCCATTCATCTAACTGCCAATTAAACACATAACCAGTAATGCCTGAACCTATAAATTGATTGATTTTCCATCTACCGGCAAACAACATATCTCCAGAACAATTAGTTCCTTTAACTAATTTTGCATCAGAAACACTGCTAACGCATAAATTCATCCAACCATCAGAATCATTTCCACTAAATGCTTGAAACTGATTATTATAACTTAAATAATAAGATAATTTATTATCAAAATAACCTGGTTTAAAAACACCAGCATAATTCAAACCCAAGTCATTGCAGGAAAATTTAGTTAAAATAACATAACTTGGATTAGTGCTCTGAATCAAATCGGGCTCGGATTGAATTGTTTGAATTGAACTTGAGTGTTTTTGAATTCCAAAATGGTTCTCCAAAGGAGTTCCAAACATTGAATTAATTAAATCAGTTCCAGCTAAATTCTGAGACTGAAAACCAATTAGTTTTGCTGTGCCATCACTAAAATAACTGCATCCAGAAAAACAAATCAAAACAAAAACTAAAATCAAAAATTTAAAATTCATTTAATTCACTTTATCAACAAAATTAACAAAGATGATTATAATGTAAAACATGTTTTTGCACAAAGGAGCTTGTGCAACTCACTAACCATTCCAACCATTAAGCCATTTTTATTCTCTCCATCCCTCCCATATACGGTCGGAGCACTTCCGGCACGATCACACTACCGTCAGCTTGTTGATAGTTCTCCAAGATTGGAATCAGGATTCTGGGAGAAGCGATCACGGTGTTATTTAGTGTGTGGCAAAAATGAATTTTCCCATCTTTATCACGATATTTGAGATTGGCACGGCGAGCTTGATAATCGTAGAAACGTGAGGCGGAGTGAGTTTCTCCATAGCCTTTTCTGCTTGGCATCCAAGTCTCGATATCAAATTTTTGGATCTGGCCGGCACCCAAATCACCAGTACAAAGATTCATGACTCGATAAGGCAGTTTCAAAGCTTGCAAGACTTCTTCTGAATTTTGCAGGATAAATTGATGGTGTTTTTTTGATTCTTCAGTATCATTTTTACAAACAATTACCTGTTCAACTTTCTGAAATTGGTGAATACGGTAGAGGCCTTTGGTATCTTTGCCATAGCTGCCGGCTTCGCGACGGAAGCAAGAAGAAAGACCGGCATACATTTTTGGTAATTCGCTTTCTTCCAAAATCTCATCCATATGGTAAGCGGTTACCGGAACCTCGGCTGTTCCGATCAGACTCAGTTCGTCCTTCTCAACGTAGTAAGCTTCTTCTTTACCAAAAGGGAAATATCCGGTGCCATACATGGCCTCGTCACGTACCAGTAGCGGAGTGATCATCGGAGTGAAGCCTTTGCTGATGATGTGATCGAGCGCGAAACGGAGTACGGCTAGTTCGAGCAGAGCTCCAGCATTCTTCAAGAAATAAAAACGTGAACCGGAAAGCTTAGCGCCGCGTTCAAAGTCTACGATATCCAAATCTTGTCCCAGCGTGATGTGATCTTTGGGTTCAAATTTGAACTGGGGAACTTCTCCCCATTTCTTGATCTCAATATTTTCACTTTCATCTTTGCCGACCGGCACTTCCTCGTCAGGAATACTGGGAACGGTGTACATCAACTCTTTGAATTCCACTTCAATACCTTGCAACTCACTTTCAAGCTTCTTTAACTTCTCGGAAACCTTTTTCATTTCTGCAATCATGCCAGCCTTTTTTGCCTTATCAGCCTTAGCAATTTCTTCGGAGGCGTTCTTTTGCTCGGAACGCATGGACTCAATCTGTGGTAAGAAATCTCGGCGTTTTTGATCAACCTCAACCAAACGGTCAATATCACACTTCACATTCTTATTCTTCGCAGCTTTTTTGATCAGTTCTGCATTCTCACGGATAAACTTTATATCGAGCATGGGATGTTTTTAAGCATGCTAAAGATACTAGAGCCCTTGGAACTTGGCAAATGCCGTTTTATCCGAAAAAGATCTTGTTTATAAAAAAAATAAAACCATCTTTGCGATCCCCAAGGTGCCATTTACGTTCCGGCGGACGAGCTTTTTCGGGCTGCTTTCCCTTAGGGGGATCCTTTTTGGGACCTCCATTAAAGGAATATCCTCCCATGCCATCCATTATTTCAAACTTGTTCACTTTTATACTGATTAATAGCTCGCAGTGCAGTCTAATACCAGTTTTTATCATTGTAAAGCAGTTTTTTGTTAAGTATGTTAAAATATTTTCGTCTAACTTCCTCTATGCTCCCCTTAAAGCTTGAG
Source organism: Candidatus Altimarinota bacterium (assembly GCA_028704165.1). Classification (GTDB taxonomy): domain Bacteria; phylum Patescibacteriota; class Gracilibacteria; order RBG-16-42-10; family JAQVLK01; genus JAQVLK01. The sequence goes on from JAQVLK010000002.1 coordinate 59,876, forward strand.
CTCAAAAATTTCATGAGTTATGGACTCAAAGTCCAACCGGTCGATTTTGCTGAGCTGAACTTGGTAGTTCTTTCTGGTGAAAACGGGGTCGGCAAGTCTTCCTTGCTCGAAGCCATTACTTGGGCGGTCTGGGGCAAAGCGCGTGTCGCCAGTGATAACGACCTGATTAGAATCGGGCAGATTGAGATGGAGGTAATCTTTGATTTTGAGGTGGACGAAGAAAAGTACCGTATCATTCGCAAACGCCAGCGTAAATCGCGCGGTGGTGCGACGATCTTGGAATTTCAAGGTTTGAAAGCTGATGAATACATCTCTTTGACAGAACCTACTATCAAGGACACGCAAGAAAAAATTATCAACACGATCAAACTTTCCTACGAGACTTTTGTGAATTCAGCCTTTATCCGTCAGGGGCATGCCGATGAGTTCACCGGTAAAAAGGCGGCCGACAGGAAAGCAATCTTAGGAGAAATCTTAGGGCTTTATCTCTATGACGAATTGGCACAGAAAGCTAAAGAGAAAGTGAGAATTTTTGAAAGTACGGCTAGTTCCCTGAATCTTTATATAGAACAAATAGAAGGGCAACTGAAGGCGCGAGCAGACTTGGAAGAGCAGTCGCAAAAACTGGAACCTGATTTTAAAAAAGCGGAAACTGAGCTCAAAAAACTAGAGCAACAACAAGCTGATTTGCAAGCGAAAGTTGCTCTACTTGAGAGTCTCAAATCCCAAGCAACCAAGTTATCAGCAGAAACAAAAGAACTGAGTGATGAAGAAGCAGCTCTGGCTAGCAAGCATAAGGATTTGCAAGCAAAAATCAGTACAGCCAAACAGGTGCTGGCAGGTAAGGAACTTTTGGAAAAAGCTTTTCGGGAACTAAAAGAGATTGAAAAAAAGATCGAGATTCTACGAGGGAAAAAAGAAAAGTTAAATCTAATTGCCAAAAAAAGACAAGAGGCAGAAGATCGCAAATCTAAGCTTCTGCACGCTTTCGAGGTTAGACAGAAAGAATTGGAGAGTAAGAGAGAGCTTTTGAAGAACCAGATCAAAGCTGCTGAACAAATCAGTTTCGATCTGCAAAAAGTAAAAAAACAGCTTGCAGAATTAAAGACCTTGAGCCAAAACAAGGATAGTTTGGATGCCAAAATTGATGAACGTAAAACCAAATTAAATAGCTTGCAGGCTGCTTGGGAAAAACTAAAGGCAGAAGGCAAGGACCTGAAGCAAAAACAAGAAGATGCCAAGAAATTAAAAGGTGATTGTCCTACTTGTCATCAAAAAATCAGTGCTGAACATCTCGAAAAAGTGTTGGAAAATTATGAAGCTGAATTGCAGCAAAAACGTTTGCAATATCAAAAACAAGAAATCGAGCTCCAGAAAATGGGCAAGGAATTGGAAAATCTCTTGCAAAAAGCTGCCGATTTGAAGCAAGAAATACTGGAAGCGGAGAAATGGCAGCGTGAAGAGGGCCGCTTGCAAGGTGAACTGCAAGAGGTTAAACAGAAAAAATTACTTCTGAACGCCATTAAAGATGAGCTGGCCAAGCTGCAAACAGAACAGAAAAATAATGCAGAACTACTGGAGCTGGGAGCTGAACTGCATAAATTGAAGGCGGAAGAAAAAATCCAAGTTTACGATGAATCTGAGCATAGTAAACTCGAGAAGAAACTGAAAGAAAATGAAAGTCTGCATGAAAAACGTGCAGCTCTAGAAAGGGCTCAAAGTCAGGAAGAACTATACGAGCAAAACCTCAAAGAGTTAGATGAGAGACAACTTGCAAATCAAGCAAAACAACAAAAAGTTAAGCTGGAGCTTGAAAGCACTCTCTTGAAATTGGCAGAACTAAAAGACTTTGAAAAAGAATTTGCCGAGCAACAAGACTTGTTAACCGAGAGTAAAAAGGCTTATCAACGACTACAATCCGAACGCAGTGCTATACTGGAAAAACTGAAACATTTAGAAAATTTGGCTCGAGATCTGGCTGAGAAAAAGAAAAATATTGAAGGTTCTCTCAAAGATAAATCCTTGTATGAAGAATTGGCGGTGGCCTTTGGTAAAAAAGGGGTGCAGGCCATGATTATCGAAAGTGTGGTGCCGGAGATTGAGATCGAGACCAATGAAATCTTGGGTCGCATGACTGACAATCAGATGCAGGTTAAATTTGAATTACAAAAGCCCAAAAAAGCGAGTGAAGGGACGATCGAAACTTTAGAAATTATGGTCGCTGACAGTGTGGGAACCCGTAACTATGAACTTTTTTCCGGTGGTGAAGCCTTCCGTATCAACTTTGCCATTCGAGTCGCACTCTCCAAACTCTTGGCACGGCGAGCTGGTGCCAGATTGCAATTACTGGTGATTGACGAAGGTTTTGGCAGCCAAGATCAGATCGGTCGTGATCATCTGGTCTCAGCGATCAATTCTATTAAAGACGATTTTGCCAAGATCATGGTAGTAACCCATATCGAAGAACTCAAAGACGCTTTCCCGCAGAGAATTGAGGTGCGGAAGGGAGACGAGGGTTCAACTTTGAAGGTGGCGTAGTGAAGTGGCCGCATTGAAGGGGCCGCAGATCTGCGGCCACTTCACTACCGAATATCCTGGCGTTTAAACGCTAGGATATTCTTGACATATGTGCTCTTTGTGAGCCTATACCCTTAAAAAAGAGGCTTATTTGTGCTATAATGCTTAGATTTATTTGAAAACAAATATGAAAAAAATTCTCACAAACCTATTGATAAGCTCTTTGCTACTGTCTGGTGTTCCATTCGCGCAGGCCTATACGGTCTCGAGTTGGACCGGTACCTGTGTGACGACCGGTTATTATTCGCCACTGCCGGGCCAGGATTTTTATGTGATGGGTAGTTATGATGCGGATAGGAAGATGAATGGCAACGGTACCAATGGTGCTGACGGTACTCAAGTTTACGAAGGCATGTTCGCAGCTCCCAAAGATTTGCCCTTTGGTACTCAAATTTATATTCCGGGACTGGGACTTGGTACTGTGCATGATCGTGGAGGAGCTATCATCTCTTACGAGACTGAAGGGGAAAAAATAATTCGTGTTGATATCTGGATGGGACGAGGGGAAGAAGGACTTTCGCGTGCTTTGAACTGGGGCAAGAGAACGCATCTTTGTACCTATTATCTACCGGATACTGAAGTTTATAGTGAACATCAGGTAACAGATTTGAACTTGCCGGCTGCAACGGCCTTGCCCAAGAATCAAAATCCATTGAATGAACAAATCTGGGTCGAGAAATTGCAAGCAGCTCTCAAGGATCTTGGTTACTACGAGGGGGAGATGACGGGTAAATTTGATGATCTGACTCGAGCCTCTTTAATTAAGTTTCAGGTAGATAACAATGTTGTAGATAGTGAGAATTCATGGGGTGCAGGCAATTACGGCACACTCACACAAGTTGCTCTCAGGCAACATTTGGAAGGAGTGACCGAATCGATTCTCTCCGAAGCTCACAAGGATAAACTACTAGGGCTAGTAGCTGGTGCTGAAGGAGACGAAGTAACAATTCTACAAAAAGCTTTGAATGAGGCCGGTGTCTTTAACTACGCTTTTACCACTAGTTTTGGTCCGGTGACCGCCAAGGCCGTCAAAGATTTCCAAGTCGAATACGGACTAACTCCAACCGGCGAGGTAGACGAAAGTACGCTGGATAAACTGTATGACGCTGTGCAAGGATTAGTTTCACGTATTCCTGAAGCTGTCGGAGCTGCTGTGAAAGTACTCCTGAAGCAAGGTGATCGTGGTGACGAAGTTGAAGAACTGCAACGCAAATTAAAAACAGCGGGTTTCTTTTCCTACCCTTACATCACTGATAATTTTGGACAGGTCACGGCAGAGGCTGTTCTGGCTTTCCAATTGGCGAAAGGTGTTATTAAAACTCCCAATGATCCCGGTGCAGGTCAACTCACGGACAAAACCTTGAGTGCTCTGGAACGTTTCTTAAAATATGCTGATGACTACATTGTTCTCTCTGATGAAACACCTACCGTTCAACGTGCTCTGATCCCTGTCGCTCAGGCTGAAGAATTTGGATTAATCGCTTTGAGTGGTGTTTCTCCCAAGCTGCAACTTTTGGATGAAGATTATGTTTTTGAAGAAGATCTAGTTTATGGTGATCAAGGAGAAGAGGTCTTAATGCTGCAAAACAAGCTTGTTAATGAGGGTTACTATGATGGTCCGGGCACTTACGGAACACTGACCCGTCTAGCAGTTTGTGAATACCAAAAAGATCATGGTCTCGTCGCCTCTTGTGCCGATGAGGGAGCAGGGGAAGTTAATGAACCAATGAGGATTTTGCTTAATCAGTAGTAGGGCGCGACTAAGTTTGGTGATCTTTCTCGCGGGGACTAGCCCACGCGGCTGATTAACTTAATACTTCCCGTACCTTCTCATCATAATACAGCGGAATGGATCTCACATTCGCTAGTTTAGCGAAGATCAGAGAGTGGAGACGCATACCGATCAAAAGATCGAGACCGGCTATCTCCTGGTAAGCCTCTTGGGGTGTTTTAATTTCCACAAGCTCAGTTTGCGACTTTAATCCAGCTGGTAAACTGGATTTGAATTCACTCAATACGATCCTGTCATCATCTTGGCCAATGGACATCGGAATTAGTTTGAGCTGGCAAGGTCCTTCGATGCTTTCCAGCTCTTTGGTAACTCGTTGGAAAGTCTTCTGAGTGTCTTGCCAGGCGCGTAGAGAAATTCCAACAGTAAAAGTATGCGTAATTTTCTTATTAGCCTTAGTGGGAAAATCGAAAGCCGGATCTCTAACTAAAGTGATCTCCTTGTTTACGCCGATTGCTCTTAGGTTTCTCTCCGAACCAAGATCACGGACGCTGACTTTTGCGGCTGCTTTGCAAATCTTACGCATTAGCTTCTGACTGACTTCTTTTTCCAATTTACTAACTCCGACAGCATAAAGCTGGAAAGATTTCTCCAGTTTCTGTAAAAACTTAACGCGAGTATGCCAAACCTTGATAGGATTTCTACCAGAGGAGAATTTACTATCATAAAAAATACCACCACCCCCAATCAAGACTAAATCACTGTGACGAATAATTTCTTTACTTCTTTTTAAATCACCATTGCGTATTTGTTTCCAAAAAGAGCGTATTCCAGCAGGGAGCATGGGGGCGATTTGTAGTTTGGGGTGCAGCTTCTGGCTTAGCTCAGGATTATGACTAAAACACACGATATTTGCTTTAGGGAAGCGCACTGTGATCCCATCCAAAATAGCTTCGTCTCCGAAATTTCCTTCACCGTAGCTGCCGAGGATTGAAATCTGCATTTGGTAAGCTGGGTAAGTAGTAAGTCCGCCTAGGCGGATAAGTAGTAAGCGCGCGGTTACTTACAAGCTTTATTTACTGGCCACCTTCTCATACAGCTCCATCGTACGAGCTGCCATGGTAGGGGCTGTAAATTCTCTTTCGACTCGTTCAAAAGCTTTTTTAACGAGGTTCTCTCTCTGCTTATCGTCTTTCTTTAATTTCAAAATACTTTCACTTAAAGCCTTACTGTTTTTGGGAGGAACAAATAATCCGGTCTCGCTAGTTAAAATTTCTTTCAAACCACCTACTTCACTGGCAATCACAGGCACTTTCGTAGCCATCGCTTCCAGGGCTGCTAAGCCGAAAGCTTCTCTCGTACTTGGCATCACGAACAGATCACTGGTTCGGAGAATGTCTGGTACGTCTTTGCGAAATCCAAGAAAACGCACGGTGTCTTCCAAATCCAATTCCTTGACCAATTTTTGATATTCAATCAATTTTTCACCTGTCCCACAAATCACCAACTTGGTTTTTTTGTCCTGAGTCTTAATCTCACTAAAGGCTTTGATAAGATACTTAACTCCCTTGCGTGGATGTAACTCGCTGACAGCAGTTACTACAAAATCACTTGATTCAAGACCCAGTACTTCATTACGACTAACTGTGCCTTCATGATAAACATCAGTGTCTATTCCATTATAAATACGGGTCAATTTCGAACCTTTGATACCATATTCTTCACTCAAAAAATTTCGCGTAGCTTCTGAAATCGCGATCGTATGATCAACTGATTTGAGAGTGAATTTCTTAACTTGCTTCTTAATAAAGCTCAAAGGGAAGGGATCGTGTTCGGTTGTGATGATCTTAATCTTGCGTGCATGCCGAGCGAGGAAGGCTGCTCTCAAACTTCCGGAGTGGCACAAATGCAAATGAATCAGATCAGGTTTAGCCGACTTATATAATCGCTGAAATTCTTTGACGGCTTTAAAACTGTTAAATTCAGTCAGCTCTGTCTTGAGAGTAGCGATATCCAATTTCTTCAATTGTTCAATCCAAGGCCCGAGCTCCAAGAAATCACCAAAGGCAACGAGGGGTGTAAACTTCTTACGGTCCAGATACTTCAATAAAGTATAGAGCTGATTGGTAGCTCCTCCCGGCCGCGGTGCGTCGATGAAATATAATATTTTCATGAATTTTTATGATTGTTTTTTACCCTAAACCCTCTACCCTTGTCCCTTGTCTGTTCCATTGTGCCTCAAGCTTTGATCTTAAGCAAATTGCTGTTGGGGTTTCATGGTCTCGGGTGCGTTAAACGCGATGCGAATCTACGAATACTTCGATTCCGCTACGCTACACTCAGTACGAGTCGATGTGTTCTTCATTGTACGGTGTCTGAATAATGGCTTAACTTGTCCTGAGCGAGAGAATCGAGCCGAAGGATAACATGCGAATACCACGAACCCGCCTGCCGGACGGGCAGGTACGCGTATTTGTAGATTCGTATTTCTTCATTTGTGGTATTCGCATCGGTTTATAGTGCAGTGCTTTATTAATTATAAATACATGAAAACTGCATCTTAAAATTCGTGACATCGAGTAATTGCTTCTCGTCTGAAGTGCTTTTTTATGCTACCCTGTGGAGGCTTTTAAGAAAGTTCTGCATGCTCAAAATGCTACGTAAAATCATTCCCGAAACTTTTTTTCTGCGCGTCTTTTTTCACCGTCTCACAGGCTTCCTGGCAGCTCTTTGCTATGGTTTTCCGGCACGCAATTTGAAAGTGATCGGCGTCACGGGGACAGACGGCAAGACGACTACCAGCATGATGATCGCGCATATTTTGAGCACGAAGTATAAAGTTGGCTTGGCTAGTTCAGTTTACTTCCAAGTGGGTGAAAGAAAGTGGAAAAACAAAACTCACAAAACCACTTTGGGACGCTTTGCTCTACAGAAATTACTACGCGAAATGCTACGTCAGGGTTGTGAGTATGCCGTACTGGAAGCATCATCAATTGGCTTGCATCAGGGACGCATGGCTGGTATTCGTTTTGATATCGCAGTTCTCACAAACTTGGCCGGCGAACATCTCTCCTATCACAAAACCATGGAAAGACTCGCCCGCGACAAAGGACGCTTGTTTAAAAAATTACGCAAAAAGGGAGTTGCTGTTTTGAATAAAGACAACGAGTATTATGAATTTTTCAGTAAATATCCGGCTCAAAAAACTTTGACTTACGCTGTGAAAAATGCAGCGGACTTGCAGGCCAGTGAAATCACAGAATCACTAGATGGAATTTCATTCAAATTAAATGGAGAGCAGCTAAAGCTGCAAGTTCTCGGTGAATTTAATGTTTACAACGCGCTGGCAGCAGCGGCCGTAGCACAAACTGTGGGTTTGAATGCGAAAGAAATAAAGCATGCTTTAGAAAGTTTCCCCGGAGTACCGGGACGTCTGGAGAGACTGAATCCCGGAGCTGATTTCGCAATTTTCTTGGACTTTGCTCTGACCCCGCAAGCCTTTGAATCTTTGCATCGTTCACTCAAAAAACTTACGCAAGGTAAGCTCATACCGGTCTTTGGTGCTTGTGGTGGTGGCCGAGATACCTGGCGCAGAAAGGTGATTGGCAAGCTCGCGGCCGAGATCTGTGATTTCCCGATTATTACGGATGACGAGCCTTACGCGGATGATCCTGAAGAAATTATTAGGCAAATCAAAGCCGGACTTTTTGAGGCTAACTTGGAAGAAGGGAAAGACTTTATAGTACTACGTGATAGGCGAGAGGCGATCTCTTATGCGATTTCGATTGCTCACCCCGGAGATGTGATTACTCTGACTGGCTTGGGAGATTTTGAAACCAGGATGACGAATGAGGGAGAGATCAAGTGGAGTGATAGAGAGGAAGTTAGGAAGGCACTAAGTGCGAAGTCTAGGTAGTAGGCTAACAGTGGGCTTAAGCCCACTGTGTGCGGATTTAAATATATCTATGAATAAAGTGCTAGTCATCAACAAAGAGCAGGGCTGGACTTCGCACGATGTAGTTGCGAAGCTGCGTGGTATTCTGAAAATCAAGAAAATTGGACATGCCGGGACACTGGATCCGATGGCGACGGGAGTTTTACTTATCCTGGTCGGCCAAGCTACGAAACTTAGTGATAGTTTGAT
>JAQVLK010000067.1 GCA_028704165.1 Candidatus Altimarinota bacterium
TACAAGATAGGCGGGGATGGCTATCGGGCAAACGCCAAGGACCTCGCGGCTATCCAGGCTGAGGTGTAAAGCCTGCGAACCGAATTTGAAGAGTATCGCGCCAGTGCGGCAGAAGATCAGGCCTTCGATCGCAGAAGGATAACAGCTCTCGAAAGAGGCAAAATTCAACCTGCTCAAAAGGATCGAGGCTAAATGCTGAAGGCACTCGTTGTCGCGAACGGTGGCAAGATGCTCGCGAAACATTTCAAGGTATATTTTATTAATAAGTCTTTCTCCATTCTTCATGCCCTTGGAGATCAGTCTTCAGAATAATCCATGCTTCGCTGCCATTAGCAATTGTGCTTCCTGCCAATATGAAACCTCCATCCCTAACCTCTCGAACTGAATATGCATTATCCCAGCTTACACCTGCAAAAGTTCGATTCCAGAGTTCATTTCCTGAAGCATCGGTTCTTATGAGCCAAATATCTCCCCATCGTTCTGGATTCATTATTCGATCGGCGAAAGAATAGGTTGTTCCAGCTATTATGAACCCACCATTCTTCGTTAGATGAATATCGTTTCCAAAATCATCATCTTTGCCTCCAAAGGTCTTATTCCACATCTCGTTGCCCTTTTTATCGACTTTGATAAGCCAAACATCGCGGCCACCTTCACCAAAGGATTCTGTGTATCCTGCTATGAGATATCCGCTATCCGATGTCTGCAAAATAGAAGCTGCAGGCATGGAGCTCCATTTGGATCCGCCAAATGTCCTGCTCCATTCTTCTTCACCGTTTGAATTTGTCTTTATTAGCCATATGTGATTTTGGTTCTCATCAATCTTCGTTGTTCCATCTAATATATATCCAGCATCAACGGTCTCATTTGCAGAAACCCCATAATCATAACCAGATCTTCTGAAGGTTCTGTCCCACAAGATGTTTCCATTAGAATCCACTTTTATAAGCAGAAGATTTACCCCATTACTATTATAGATATCCTTACCAGGGGCATCTGTATCGGCAAAGAGTGCATAAACAGAATCAATAGCATTTTTTATCAAATCTTTATGATTTATATCTTCGCGATCAATATATTTATCTGAATAACCTGCGATGATATAGTTGCCGTCAGAGGTTCCTTGAATTGATTTTCCATTACTCCAATCGCTTCCATAGGTCTCATTCCATAACATAACTCCATTAGGATCTGTTTTTACTAGCCATAGCTTCCTTGAACCCGTTGAAGCGGTTTCTCCGGTCATGATGTATCCATCGTCTTGAACTACTGCAATTGAATTGAGTGAATCGTAGCCGGGGGTTCCAAAAGTTTTATTCCATTCCTCTTCGCCATTTTGATTTATTTTTAAAATTTTCGCATCATTAGTCCAGGCTGTTCTATCGGAAACCGTTGTGCCAACGATTACGAAGCCATTTTCGTCTGTTTCCTGAATTGAGTAAGGTGCATCCTCCATAGGCGGAGGGACTGCTCTGCCTGAGAATGATAGCACAAGTATGGAAAAACCGAGGATCAAGAAGAAGCCTGTGACCTTTTTACTCATATGCATCCCAGAGGATCAATGTAATAAGTAATATATGCATCTATCCGTATTAATTACGATATTTAAGAAACCTACTTGAAGATGTTTTTTGAAATAGCTGCCAATGCAATTTTTGGCATAAATCAACTTCCCAACTACGGAATCGCCACCAGGTAAGCCTCTTTCAGCCCCCAGGAGGTCTATGTGGTTATAAAGGTCAAACGCATCTTTCCTGCTGTCGCCCCCCAGCTCCTTGATGAACTCCCTGTGATTCCCGGCCCGGAAGAGGTGAGTACTGAGCCAATTCCTGCAGCAATGGCTGAGAAGTGATCATCCAGCCGCTCTGTTGGGATCATGTAGGCCAGCCCAGGATCTCAAAAATATCTTGACCGAAGTGCAAAAGCTGAATGCGGAGCCGGATCGCTTCAAGAAGACTCATAACGATTTTGCCGTGAGAACTACCAATGAGATCGATGAGCTTTTCGCGAAGGTCGATGCAAGAGGCCGACCGGGCAGGAAGCAGGCTTGCTCCGCGAAGGCGGCCCTTTCCCAATGGTAGTGTCACATCATCTTGAAATCATGGCATCAATGTGACACTACAGGATAGGCGGGGCTGGTCAACGGGCGAGAGTCCAGGACCTCGCAGCGATCCCGGCGAGCCGCCAAACCGCTTCCGGGATACGGACATGCGGCCAGCCTAAGACCTAGCCGTTTCACAAGCGTGTTCTTCCTCCCCTCGCCTAAGGATCTATTACCAAACCAGCAAAATCATACTGTTGGCCGCGAATGGTGCCCAGTGGACCTCGCGTGAATGATATCTGTACCACATCTTTATCAACTATCAATTCTTGCCAATAGGTGATAAATTTGAACAAGTGTATATATTATAAACCTCAATCAGATGCATGTATTGGTATATGCTTACACCCTCTGATCGAGGGGAGCTTTTGTTTTTTGCAAGGTGAGTGTCCATTTAGATTATGTGAAGAAGAAACCAAGTTTTGCTTGATAGTCATTTGATTGAACTAGGATTCCTGCTTTGCTTTCTACAGGATCTCGATGTCCTGCTCCTGCAATTTGGCCAGCTCCGGCTTATCAGAGCCGCTCCGGGAAAGCGAGCTTATCCCATGATGGCCAGACATAGCGTCGAAATGATCCAGTGCCTCGCGTCTATCCTGGCAGAAATAAGGCGCTTGAGTGAGGATTTTGATCGCTTCAAAAATGCGCATAACGATTTTGCCGTGAGAACTACAAACGAGATCGACTTCCTGAAGATCGATAAGCCGCCAACCACGCCAGGCGAAAAGCAGGCTCGCTTCGGGAAGGCGGCCCTCTCGTCAATGGTAGTGTAACATTGCCTCAAAATCATGGGAACGATGTGACACTACTGAATAAGCGGGGCTGGTCAACGGGCAAGAGTCCAGGACCTCGCAGCGATCCCGGCGAGCCGCCAAGCTGCTCTCAGGATACGGATATGCGGCCCGCCCAGGACTGACCCGGCAGGTAACAGGCTTGCGCTGCGAAGGCGGCCCCTTGTCAATAATGTCACATTGCTACGGAATCATGGTAGCGATGTGACAATAGGGATAACCAAGGATGGCAATCGGGCAAAGGATCATCCTCATAGAGCGGAACGCGACGGACAACCTCAATTTCTAGCTCTAACCAAAAAGCTTTCGTATGAATAGTTATATATTTCGTATTAATAGAGACAGATCATGATACGAATTTAGAATTAGCTTAAGAAGATCTGATGAGATTCCGCAAATATCTCTATAGAGTGCTTTTGCGGTCCTGAAAGATAGCTCACCATTGTGCCGGAGATGATTGAGAAATGTCCCTCATGCGTTCTATGAATCTCAGTCTCAAAGATGTTAAGCGGATAATAACTGAGAATCGCAGACAGTATTTAATTTTAAACTTAGTTTATTTTGGGTTGGTTCTTGTAAGTGCTATTTATTCCTCATTAAATCCATCTCTTGTACAGTGGCTGAAAGAGGGAACAGCACAAGCCCTCACTAATGGAGGGCCTCTTGTCATGGTGGCAGATGCCTACATAAGCGGAGATTTCTTAGCCGCTGTGGTCCTGACCTTTATCATTAACCTGGTCTTGGGCGCCATTCTCTATATCACTCTACCCTCTATGGTGGTTCCTTTTTTCGGCCTGCTGATGGGATCGTTCAGGGCCGTTTTATGGGGCGTATTAGTCCTTTCGATTATCCCCTTTGAGGCCTATAGCGTGCCTGCTTGGTTGACTATGCTCGTTGAAGGAGAAGCATATATTCTGGCAATGCTGGCAGCCTATATCCAGGGTAAAGCGTTCCTTTGGCCAGAGAGTGTCGGAGCTGCTACTAGAAGGCAGGGCTACGCAAAAGGTTTAACGGCTACATGGAAACTATACGTTTTGATCGTATTAGTCCTGGCAGTTGCGGCCATCTGGGAAGCTTTTGCGGTGATCTACCTCATGCCTATGCTTGGAAGTCCATCTTTATCCATGAGAATTCAATCAATAATGAGCTAGCCAGTTGCCCTGCCAGAACATCTGGGCCACACGACCGGAAAGATGAGCTAGAGATGGGACCAAAACCTGGTTAGATATTAAAAAATTAGCTCTCCGGAACGAACCATGCGAGGTACCCTAAACTCGGCAATGCCCGCGGTTACAACTTCTAGCAATCCCCGCTCAACCGCACCGCCGCCATCAAGCGAGCCTCCTGCCTCCTCGGGATCGCCAAAAAATGGCGGCCCGGCCACCCCTGCTCGACCAGATTCCAGCTATCTGCACCACCAAAGCCGCATCCCTGCCGGCCCCAGTAGATCCAACCCTCTCCCCATTCGAGCCGATCGAAACCGCGCTTGATGCCCGCCCAGCCAGCGAGCGGAGGATGAAGTTACGAAACTCCTCGGGCATAAGAGGCATTTTCTGGCCTGAGGACACGCAGTAGTGGGCCATTCTCGATGGGACGGGTTGGCTTACGACGTGCGCAATATTTATATTCGTTGAATGACGTAAACTCAAACGGTTATAAATTAAATGGTTGTAAGCGGGTATAGGAGTGGGGTTGTCCATTTTCTGGCATTATCAGAACACACCCTTTTGTATGCTTTTTCCATCTTCGTGATCTTTCTGTGCCTGGCCGCTCTGTATGAAAGCTGGACGATTCCCATTTCGATTCTGCTGGTGCTTCCGCTGGGCGTCATCGGCGGCATTAT
>JAQVLK010000068.1 GCA_028704165.1 Candidatus Altimarinota bacterium
ACGTTATATTTACAGCACACTCCCCACAGATGCCTACCCATCCGGTTACGGTTGGATTTCGGGCACCTCTCAGGCTGCTCCTTTTGTAAGTGGCGCGGCGGCACTGGTTTTGAGTTACAACAATACCTTAACGACAGCACAGCTCAGATCACGTATCTTGGATAATGGCGATGCCACGGCTAGCTTGTCAGGCAAGACGGTGACGGGGGATAGGTTGAATGTGGATGCGGGGTTGGGAGTGAGTATCGATATGCCAGCCTTAATATCCAAAGGGCCCACTGGTTCTGGCAAAACAGAGATTCACGTCATCAATGGTTCCGATGACTATGAGTCTTTCATCGCCAATCTCGTTACTGGACTTGGTTATGTTGACCCTGTCAACGCTTTCCTACAGCTTACCGATTGGAACAACAATGGCAATCTAGATCTTGTCATGATCTATTCTAAGGGACCTACCGGTTCTGGCAAAACAGAGATTCACGTCGTAAATGGTTCCAATAGTTATCAGTCTTTCTTAGCCAATCTTCCCACTGGGCTTGGTTACGTTGATCCAGCGAATGCTTTTTTACAACTGCTTGACTGGGATGGCAATGGCTCTCTGGACCTCATCATGATTTTCTCAAAAGGACCAACGGGTTCTGGCAAGACAGAAATACATGTACTTAATGGTTCTACTAGTTATAAAACCTTCATAGCCAATCTCGCCACTGGACTTGGTTATGTTGACCCTGCCAACGCTTTCCTGCAAATAGTTGACTGGGATGGTAATGGCTCTCTGGATCTCGCTATGATTTTCTCCAAAGGGCCAACGGGTTCCGGAAAAACAGAGATTCATGTACTAAGTGGTTCTAGTAGTTACAAAACTTTCTTAGCCAATCTCGCCACTGGACTTGATTATTTCGACCCTGCTGATGGATTTATGGAGCTTACTGATTGGGATAACAATGGCTCCCTAGATATTGCCATGATAGATTCCAAAGGACCAACTAATTCCGGAAAAACAGAAATAACCGTCATCGACGGCTCTAGTAGCTATCAATCTACACTTACTACTCTCTCTACAGGAATGGGATACGTTGACCCTACCAACGGTTTTATTGAGCTTACGGACTGGCAATAAGAGGCGAATGCTCTTGGAATATTCTAGAAAAAAATTTTAAAGACTCCTAGAATACCTTGTTTCCATGGCACCCTGTGAGAAACTCCTGATTTTCCAGTAAACTTATTTAGGTTGGCTATATACCAAGCATAGTTGCGCAGCAAAGCGTCTTTGTTCGAATATTTTGGTTTATAACCCAGAACTCTCTCCGCTTTATCGATGGAGACAAAGGAATCCTTGCTGGCAGTTTCATACACCCATTTATAAAGTGGAGAGATTTTCAAAAACTCCAAGAATCTCAATGTCCAAATCATTGGAGCAGCGGGGAATCCTTTGATTTTCTTACCAAAACCGGCTTTATCAAGTACAGATTGGTAGTCTTCCTTCATAGTTGTAAATTCCTTGGCACCGATATTGAAGGTGTCATTTACAAGCTTCTCATCCAAAGTAGCACAGAGATAAATAGCATCACACAAGTCTTCAACATCCAAGAGTTGATAGCGATTTTTGCCACTCCCGATCATAGGGAAATTGTGACCATCCTTAGCCCAATCATAAAACAGGGCAAAGACTCCTAAGCGCTCAGGTCCAATAAAAGATTTGGGACGAATGACAGACACACACATGCCTTGTTCGCGCAGTTTTGAGCATTCTGCTTCTGCCTGAATCTTGGCTTTACCGTAATGTCCAACACCGTCTAACTTATCTTCTTCGGTAAGTGGATGATGGTCCGGAATTCCGTAGACGGCTGTGGAGGAAATATGAATTACTCTTTTCACACCCTGTTGTTTAGCAATTTCTAGTACGTTACGTGTACCATCAATGTCCGTAGTGAAAATTTCTTCTTTACTATAGAGAGGCAGAGCTGCGGCACAGTGCACTACAATGTCTACTCCTTTCATACACTTAGCTACCATTTCTCGATCGCGAATATCTCCGATAATTGGCTCAATCTTGTCCTTTTCAGGATAATCGAATTCCACTAAATCAAGTGAACGGACTTCATGCCCACGTTCCAAGAGATAACGAATAAGGTTTATCCCTAGAAAGCCTGAGCCTCCTGTTACTAGATATTTTGACATAAGATTAAGAGTGTTAAATTAAGGTTAAGATCTTATTTTTAAAGCTTTTCCGCAACAACAAAAGTTTGTTTTCCAAAAAAGTGCCACAAAACAGGAACTTTTAAGTAGAGTTTCACTAAAAAGCTGTGCTGCGGCAAATTAGATTTCGTAGAATATGGTAAGAATTTTTTGTGTAATAATTGAATTTTAAAGCCACAAAGCTCTAGAGCCTCCACTAAACTTTCATGTGTTAGAGGAATCTTGTGATCGATAAAATACCAATATTTCTCTTTAACATAGTAAATGTTGGGCTGTAAGATCATGATTTTACCTCCAGTCTTCAGTACTCTAAAACACTCTATTAGAACTTGTAAGACCTCGTCTGAAGAACGGAGATGTTCGAGAAAATTACTAATAAATATTTTGTCCACTTGCTTGTCACCAACAGATTGCATTGATTTACAATTATTTATCACAAGCTCAACATTTTCGTCTACATAATTTTCAATGTCTTTGTTGAGGTCTACCGCAATCTTGCGTTTGGCTTTGATATTATTAATGAATTCGCCATAACCTGCTCCAATATCCAAAACGGTATCTTCTTTATTGATGAATTGTTGAAAATATTCTTCACATAATATTTTCCAAATTCTGTTTTTCTCGCCTTTGTGAACTTTTTTAAAACGGTTTCTGTAAATCTGCCTCAGGTTTTCTTGCTGCATAGTTTTTGGTTTTCTACAACGTCCGTAATTATACTCCAATTGAATCTCCAAGTCTAAAATGTTAGGCTCCTACAGTAAAGTAATCATTATGAACAAAACCTCTAAGATCATCATAACTGGAGCTGCTGGGCTGGTCGGACAAAACTTGGTGATTTTATTGAAACAGAGTGGCTATAGCAATCTCATAGCCATTGATAAGCACAAGGAAAATAATAAGATCTTTCGTAAAATCAATAATGTATGCCCCCCATGGCAATCCCTGGACCCGCAAACGCCGCAATCCTGCCTGCCGAAGCTTGGGAGCGAAGGCATGGCAGCGGAGGATTTATCAGAAGGCACTGCTCGTCCTGAGCAAGCGAAGCGCGTCGAAGGATTAAACAGTGATATCCAATTGATCGAGGCAGACCTTGCTGAACAAGGGGCATGGGAAGAAGCATTCAATGGAGCTGAAGCAGTCATTCAGCTTCATGCCCAGATCGGAGCCAAGGAGGAAGAACCTTTTATTCGCAATAACATCGAAGCAACCAAGCAGGTACTGGCAGCAATTAAGAAGTATCAGGTGCCCTATTTAGTACACATTAGTTCCTCTGTAGTTATCTCTGTGGCAGACGATTATTACACAAATACCAAGAAAGAGCAGGAAAAATTAGTAGCCTCAAGTGGTATCACTCACTGCTCATTGCGTCCCACTCTCATGTTTGGCTGGTTCGATCGCAAGCACATAGGATGGCTCTCACGTTTTATGCAGAAAGTACCAATCTTTCCCGTCCCGGGAAGCGGAAAGTATATCAGGCAACCTCTCTACGCTCTCGATTTTTGCCGCATCATTAAAAAGTGTCTAGAAACTCAGCCGCAAAACAAAACTTACGACATTATCGGCAAGGAACAGATGTATTACATTGATATCATCAGAGCCCTCAAAAAGGTCCAGAAATTAAAAACTCTTATCATTAGGTTCCCTTATCCTCTCTTCTATTTACTGCTAAAACTTTACGCCCTATTCGACAAAAATCCTCCTTTTACTGCCTCCCAACTCAAGGCCTTATGTGCGGGAGATATCTTTAAGTATTTTGATTGGGAAAAAGAGTTTAACTTACAAGCGACCCCTTTCGAGAAAGCACTCCAAGAAACTTTCCTTGATGATAAATACAGTAAGTATGTTTTAAAGTTTTAGTTAATGAAAAAGAAAGTAGCTATCATCGGAGCAGGAGTGATGGGCCTGACCTGTGCTTATGAGCTCCTCAAGCAAGGTTATACAGTTGATGTCTACGAGCAATCAGAACAAATCGGAGGCATGTCAGAGACTTTTGATTTTGATGGTTTGAGAATCGAAAAATATTATCATTTTGTTTGTGGGCCGGACGAGCCACTTTTTGACTTGATGAAAGAGTTGGGAATTTACGAGAAACTTAAATGGACCGAGACCAAGATGGGATTTTTCTACCAAGGTAAATTGTACAAGTGGGGCGATCCCATCTCTTTATTGAGATTTCCCAAAGCTTCAATTTTGGATAAAGTCAGGTATGGCTTATTTGTTTTCCTAGCCAGCAAGCGTAAGCATTGGCAAAAACTGGATAAGATTCGTGTGCTAGATTGGCTCTCTAAATGGTTTGGTGTAAAAGGCTATAATCTCTTCTGGAGACCACTTTTTGAATACAAGTTTTATGAATATAAAAAGGATATCTCGGCAGCTTGGCTCTGGAGTAGGATCCGCAGAGTAGGATTGTCACGCAAGAATATTTTCACTGAGAAGATGGGCTACATTGAAGGAAGCTCGGACACACTCGTATATACTATCGCGAATAAAGTTAAGGAATTGGGAGGAACTATC
>JAQVLK010000069.1 GCA_028704165.1 Candidatus Altimarinota bacterium
ATTTTCTAGTGTTGTCGACATACGTGTTTACTCCTGATAATTAAGTATGACCACAATATAACACGGAAATGATATAATGTCAACAGGAATAATAAAAATATTTATTATCTTGACGAATTAATTTTTTATGGTATGATAGTGCAAAATAGAATAAGTATTTATAGTGAACACGTGCAACTCTTTTTGCATAAGTGTATGTGTTTCATATACTTATGGTTGTATATGGCATTCTATGTACATTTTGTGTAAAGTATTTACCTGAATGACGTGTAAGGTAAATACTTTACAAGGCTGTACAGGAATCACCCTATAAGAGGATAGGGTAAAGGGTGTACAGGGGTATAGGTATCCGTATGAGTATGTAGGAATCCAAGATTTATATGAGTAGGTAGAAATCCAAGATATATTTGGTTTATTTAAATTTTAAACTACTATTCTTAGCCGCTCTTCGAGCTGCATCTATTTTCTTTATAAACACGCATATCTCTTTGGTACATAACATATCTACCTTAAATGGTTTCCCCTTGATACCAAATTCTTTAATAAGTTCTCTGGTTAGTATGGAATAGTTCCTTAAAATGCATACAAATGCACTCAGGCTAAGGCAGGAGGACTATAAACTCCCCTGTGTAACACGTTGATAGCTGCGTTGTAATCTGCATCCATCGTATTATTACATCTCGTACACTTGAAGTGCTCGCTGGAGCGAGATTCCTTGTCCACGTGACCACATAAACTGCATGTCTGTGAGGTGTAAGCCGGGTTAACTTTTATAAAAGTAATCCCCATTATCTCGCAGACACGAGATAGTTTGTCCAAAACCTTTGGATATGACCATCTCTGTAGTTTATTACTAAACTTCTTTGTAATCCTATGCTTCTTTCTGGTATCCTTTTTGACGTTCTTGAGATCCTCGGCTATCAGGACATTAACGTCAGAGAGGTTTATACGATTAACGGTACGGTTGATAAGATTATCTCGTTCCGTCAACGACCTACTAAATGCCCTTGAACCCTGGCGTTTACGTGATATCTTTTCGTAAACGGTCTCTAGGCCCTCGTCATATACTATACCAGAGGAATCAACTAACAGCTTCTTATAACCTATGTCGACACCCAGAGATTTACCCGTCAGCTTCTTCTCGGGCTCATGTTTATCAAAATAGAAGTCGATATAGTACTCATCATCTACCTTACGGAGTCTGGCAGATTGCTTTAACACCCATCCTGTAGTAGTCAGTTCATTGAAGTGCTTATGCTTACGTCCCGGTAATTTTAGAGATAACTTACGACCTAACGACGTTAGTCTGATCCACAAGTCAAATAGGCCTTCCCCGGGTTGAACGTCTATGAATCTACTATCCAAGTTTATGGTACACTTGGAGAATACTGGCATAGTCCTTTTTAGTTTCTTCCTCTGGGACTTAACTATTTCCAAGGCCTGCTTACCTAGGCATTGTTGCAGGCGGGCAGATAACCACGTATCGACCTTAAAGGCTACGAACTTACTGTTGAAATCCCTGGTGCTCCAGATTTGGGCAATGAACTTATTTACTACAACTATAGCCTCGTCGAAGACCTCGGTCAACAGCGATAGTTTACCGCAGTTAGCATAGGATATTTTAATTGTTGATTTCCTAATCATTCAATTGACTTATTAGTCTTTCTGTGTTTCTCTTCGTACGCCTCTGCCCGTATAGACGGGCACAGAAGCTAGTGACCAGGCTAACGAAATCCTGCATGAGCTCATGTTTATCGTTGGCAGCTTCGTTTATAACCACAATCTCACCAGGATATAGCGTTTTTAGGTAGTTGAAGCCAAACCTTGTAAGCCTATCCCTGTGCTCAACGACTATCAGGGTTACACTCTTATCCATCAATAACTTCATCAACTTGGGGCGAGTGTCTTTGAGTCCACTTCCACACTCTTTTATTACCTGACTTATTATCCACCCTTTGGCTGAGCAGAATTGACCTACCCTGGATGCTTGAGTCTCTAGATTGTCTCTGTTTTCGCTGGAACTTACTCTCGCGTACACCACGGTATACCCAGCTGCCACAGTTGCCTCGTCGTCTAATACAACTATAGTGCCGGTAGGTAGCCGCCTATGAGGTAACTGACCAGACTTGATCATCCTCAGGGCGGTATTGTACGTTATTGAGTTACGTTTTGCATACTCACTTAGTTTCATGCTACTCATTCTATACCATATGATAGTATTTGTCAACACAATTTAAATAAGTATATCATACATGTTATACCCCTTTTGCAGCTGGGGATGACGGCCAAGATGCCTTGGTACAATAGAATCTAGCTGCATTCCTGTATCTTATTCCAACTTCTGGGTTGTTGACTATCAGATTATCAATTTTAGAACAGTACACGTCATCCCCTATATAAAAATATTCTACCCCTAGATGGAATAAAATATGACCATCACTTTTAGTAAAAAAGTATGTTCCCTGATAATCAGTAGGTTCTTCATTTCGTATCCTATCAAATTCCTCTTTAGATATGGGGTATTGATTTATAAAGTCGTCATCATAACTATCCTTAGATAAGGAATTATTATTATTCAATTCCACATTAATCCATTTGTCTCTATCTTCTTTTGTATCAAAGACATATAGAGTAGTTACATCATCACAATAAATACATGAATGGTTTCTAGCAGCATAAAACATGGTTACACCCCGCCTACTATAAAATATAGCATATGCTGTGTTTCACCATTCTCTATTTCATCATAGTATCCTATGCCAACTGTTTTGTACTCTACACCATGTTTCTGTACAAAATCATTGATGTTCTCGTTCCACATGCCTTTGCGTGGTTTTATTTCCTCATTCTTAGCCCATACCAACTTTAGTATTGCTTTGGCATTTATGAGTTTATTTAATATCACAATAGCCTCTTTGTTTACTTGGGATTCAATAATCATTTTATATTTCCTTATTTAAAAAGTGCTTCAAATTTTTGCTTTTCCAAAAGAAGTTCTTTTTTCATTTCCTCTTCTTGTTTTTCCCTAAGTTTCATACATTCTGTTATTTTATAGATTCTCATTTATTCGCTTCTCTGCAATTTTGAAATACTCAGGGTCAAGTTCAATTCCGATGAAGTTACGGTTGATGTTTTTACAAGCAACGCCTATTGTCCCCGAACCCATGCAGTTGTCTAAAATCGTATCATCTTCGTTGGTGTATGTTTTAATTAAATACTCAGCAAGGGTGACGGGTTTTTGTGTTGGATGAACCTTACCTCTTTGCTCTCTTGAAAAATATATGAATTGTTTTGGCAAAAGTTTGTCTGGTTCGTAATTTTTACCGTGATAGTTTTGTGTTTCATCCATTTTCGTTTCTTTCCATGAATCACCCATAACCTCTTTTACATTCTTAGTAATTTTCGATGGATTTGGGCTTAAATGTCTTTTAGATGTGCCTTTGGGATTTATCTCTTTTTGCGGGTTATATGTTGGCAAAGAACGATAAAACACACTTATTATCTCAATGACTTTCAAGGGCATCTTGTTTCCAAATAGAAAGTTTGCGGCTTTATCTTTTTGCCAATACCAATCATATCTATATGCTGATAAATTAGATAACCTTAAACTACTTGAAAACGGCTCATTACCAAATAATGCTATGCACGAATTCGGTTTTGCAATCCTGTTGTATTGTTCCCACAGTGGTTCAAAAGGAATAATTGTGTCCCATTTGCAGGACGTAGTTCCATAAGGTAAATCGCAAAGTATCATATCAACACTACCGTCTGGAATGTCCTTCATCTTCTCCAAACAATCTCATTGTATCAATTTAATCTCTGACATCTTTCAACTCCTTAACTAGCTTCTCGAGTGATTTTAACCGATTTCTTTTGATTTTGTTGGATTTTCATAAGCCATTTCTTTAAGAGCCTGTGCCTCTTCTTGACGTTTACAATGTTCTTCGTATGTTACACCATATTGCAAGAACAATTTTTAAATTATTTTAAATATAAAAGAAGAGAGGACACTATCATTTGACAACAAGTCTCTTGATAGTGTCCTGACCATTAGAGGTTTTACACCTCGCCAGCCTTCAGCTCATACCAGGCAGCTGGTCAATACAGCGAGAATTACGTTGCTCAGACGGGTATGATTATCGCCCTTATAGGATTCTGGTCTGTCGCTTCTGATTGTATGTAAAAGTGGTATAAAACCACTTAATTTGCCTCTTCCATATCTACCTCACCCTTGTCAAGCAGCTTGGTTTCCCGTTCATAAAAGGCATTGGCTTTTACCTTATATGCTTCCAAATCAAGGCACACCTTTCGTACAACGTAACCTTCAAACGGCACTTTATTTACACAAAATGGACAATCTTTTTCCATATGCGGCATGTTTTTGACATATTCAAATATATTCATGCCATCTGTTATGGTAAGATATTCTGCTTTTTCAAAGACTGTTTCAAGTCCCACAGATTTACACCAATCAAGGACATGCTGTGGATTTAATTCAAAAACAATACCATCCTCATTGGTAATCGTGATTCGATATACCAAAAACCTGTTCTTTCCAAGTTCACATCCATAATCATAATCTTTTTGAATAAACTTGGTTCCAGATTCTTCACCCACATATCCAACTATTTCACCATATAACGTCATTCCCTTTGGAATAAGGTCTTTAATTTTTATCCAAGTATCATACCATACGTCATGTTTGTAAAA
>JAQVLK010000070.1 GCA_028704165.1 Candidatus Altimarinota bacterium
GAATAATATGGATCATATTATTGTACTTCTACTATAATAAAGTCCATCTTTGCTCCTTCGGGCAGTGTAATTGCTCCTTCTGGCAACCTCGGACCAGAATACTGCGCGATTATCATTTTTTCTCCTGGTTCGAGTTTTACATTCGCCCGATTCACCGGAAGATTCATATCCAAAATGTTAGATATGACTTTTGCGGTATCGGCATGCCCAATAACGGACTCCAGTTGGAGTACCTCAGAATCCCCATAGATAGCGCATCTAACAACTTCTAAGGTTTCCTTGTTTTTTGGGAGTCCGAGGTTTCCCAGACTTTCAATTTTCTGGATTTCGGTATAATCATCATACCATCGAGTACTCCCATTTTGATTGTAAATGTATGCATTGCCTTCATCGTAATAGGCATAAAGTCCTGTATTCTTTACGAGACCTCTTGCTGCCTTCTTTACCTCGGAATCAGTTATCCTTTCTCGGATTCTCTTTACACTGATCTTGCTAAATTCCACTTTTGCGGACATTCTTGCCAGCATATTAATTGAAAATGCATTCCCTATTTTCATATTTATCTCTCCTCCACCGTTATAAACCTCACATCTCCTGCCTGCATTTTAAATACCTCGTTTAGGATTCTTCCCATATATGGAGTGAAAAATTCATCATATACTATGGGATGCCATCCCGTAGGATGTCCATATTTATTGTAGAACAATTCGTCATCGAGAGTATATTCGTTCCCTCCAAACACGCATGTTACCCTTACCCCATTTCTATAGGTTTCTACCCATCCGTCATATACACGCGCTCTTATGCGCTTGTCTGATAGATATCTTTCTATCTTGATCTTCATATTGCTAAACTTTTTGTTGATTCTTACTTTGGGCATACGACTCATCCTCCGAATAGTTTCATGATCACAATTATGATGCATACTAATCCAATAGTTATCAGGGCGGATATTATTTGCACGGTTCTGCATGTCATATTTGCACCTCATATCACAATACGTTCTAATCCTATTAATACGTTTCGGGACAATTCCTCTGAGAACTTCAGTCCCGCTGCAATTATCATCGGTGCGCATATGGCACAATACGTGTCGCTATCATGTCCAATCATCGCGATCCATCCCAAGCGATCACTTCCAGATGCCTTGAAAATTCGCGAGGGATATCCCATTGCATTGAAATCTGTATTGTGTGTAGCATGGTAAAGTCCCCAAACTGCAATTTGTAATGAGATTAAAGTATATCCTGTTTTGAATCTAAGGTCTTCTTGGAATGGATCAAAGGTTTTCATGTCCCAATTTGCGGATCTAAAGTCCGCAATTGCTTTTCTCTCATCTACTTCACTCAACCAATTAATTATACTGCTCTCGACTACATAGTCATAGAAGTACTTCGAAGCGGATTCCAAGAAGTCCTCGACCCAAGTGTCCCAACTGAATTTGTTGTGCATTAACATACACTCTATATAGGTTTGTGCCATACAACATAATTGTGATAATGGATGATAATGTGTTATCATTCCATGTTCCAAGGTCAGTGTATATAGAGTATATAGATTATCACTCATCCCTGCAATAACCCCGTTTCGCATTAGCGATCCATTGGATACCATATTTGGATACATGTTGTAGAAAGTCTTTCCTCCGATCCAAAATGGAGTTTCCTCGCGCTCCAATATCTGCAGCGATCTTCTGCATGTACCTCCGATATCTGGCGGATTTGACAGCATCCAATCTACAAAATTATCAGCAATTTGCGCGGGATCTCTATTTCCCTTTGCAATGCAAATTGCCATGTCGGTGTCATCGGTCCAATTTCCAGGAAGAAGTTTCCTAGTAGGACTTCCATATTGTGCAAATGGATATCCATTATCTTTTATATTTCTATATAGATCCAAAACTCGGATCTTGTCCAAAAATTCTGTTGTGCTGCCCAATGCATCTCCGATTGCAATTCCAGTTAGGAGGTCCTTCGTTGTAATTGGTTTACTGGAAGTGATCATTATATCACTCTTCAAATATTTCTGCGTGCATCTTCTTTGGTCCGGAAGATCTCTCCAATGCTTTCATATCCGTTGAATTTATCGCCCATCCAGTCGTATATGGTCCAAAATCCGCTCATTAACTCCAATTCTGGGATCAGAGAATACTCTTCTTCCCCCCAATTTACATGCTGATAGCATGTTCCATTGATTTCTACCTGATCGCGGGAACTCGTATGGAAATATCCATCATCAATGGGATATATTTTACCAACAATTTGTTCGCCCTCAAATTCTCTGGGAACGAGTCTATAATCTTCTACTGTTGTTCCGAAGTACTCCAAATACTCCCACATGCTCCCAAACACCAACGCATTTTTCACTTCTCCATCAATCTCTAATGTCTTTTGTATCATACATTTCACCACAGTACTATACGCTTCGCTAGTATAAAAGCATTTCGGTGTTATATCTGAAAAATATTATAAAATAGAATCTAGGGTAAAAATGTATGGTTTATGACTCAGATTTGCTCACTGAAATTTCAGTTCCATCCCGCTTAACGATTTTCACACCGCTTTCTGTGATAAATCGATTGTTGTCGTTTTTTTCCTTCAAAATTTCACTTCCTTTTCTTATGCTCTCATATCATTTCCTCCAAGGCGCTATGCTTCTCAGACTAATTCTACCGGCATGGAATCCGGCAATGAATGCCGCCGATACCAGAAAAATTATAATGGAAATTGTCATATAGTCCATTGTATTGTCACCCTTAAATTGATCCGCAACAATTACATGCACCAAAGTATCCATTTCGGGGACCGATGAATTCTCCACCGCAAGAGCATGTACCATAACTCTGCCAATTGCAATCAGAGCAATACATATCCTCTCCGGTTCCAGTTCCAGGAGTAAAATTCTTTCCGCACTCCATGCACTTCATTTTAATGCCCTCCATAGATATATCACACAAATTATAGAGAGAATTGTTTCAACTATCTGCACATCTCCTATCTCTGGATGATGTTTTTGTATCCAAGCAAGCGCCCCTGGATGGCGCGTAACGATTATAGTTTTCATCTCATCAACCTCACACTTCAGTACTGCAATGTAGGCGTTACTAGAATATAAATGTTTTGGTGACTTTCAGAGACCATTTCAGGGTTTGTGTCATCAGGATACGATATGCGTTTCTAGTATTTTAAGTTTTCCCTGCCATTTTGCTGTATCAACTTGGAGTTTAGCATCCCTGGGCAATAAAAATTCTCCCTGTTTCGGAGACTTTATTGCAGATAAAGGCGCTGCATGCTGTCCTTTCTTGGCATTGATTACAATTAATGTTGGATTTGAAACCTTGTATTGTCCAGGAGCATCGGGTTGATTGATGAAGAATTCAGTCCATTTTATGTTCTCGGTTGCGCTCTTAAATCCATTGTCCTCTAGGATATCGCCTTCTTCCATTTCAGCGATCAAGGGATGGTTTGCCCCGCGAAATAACAAAGTATCCTGTGGCAACGCATAACTATTGCAAAGTTTGTCTAAGACCTCGCGGTGTTTTTCCATTGTGTCGCGTTTTCTCCCAGAAACTACCTTTGTGCCCCGCAGATACTGGTTGATTTCGGGTTCTCCCTTTCCAACATAAGTATCTACAATTTTGATGTCGTCCTTTCGGACCTTATTCCGAAACTTCTGAATTCCATTATGATCATTTTTATAATACAATGTTCCATTTAAGTCTATTTTATTGCTTGTCTTATAAATTTCTTCCGTTTCCAAGTCTGGACATCTATTAGAATCATCAACAGTTCCCGATTTGCATTTATAATTTAACTTCATCAATTTTAAGTGGATCGTAAAAAATAAGGAAACTATAGATAGTATAGTGCGGTATTTACTCCTATATGCAGCAATTGATCTATATTGAGGTATATACCATCCCGTTTTTTGATATCAGTTGCGTGGGATTTCCAATAGTCTATTATCAAGTGTGATATTAACAATATAAAGAACTTCCACAATACATAGTAACCTAATAAACTAAGTCCAAATGATAGGAAAAGTGCATACATCATGCAATGAGCAAATAGCGAGTAAAAGTTTTTTCCTTTTGTAGTCGCTAGATACGTGCCTTGCAATGGAAAGTCTGCAATGTAATGACAAAGCAGCAAAAATAAAATTGGTTCGATCATATATCCTCCAAAAATCTAAGATGAAATTTTGGTAATTGCCGAAATCTCATCCCCCTTTGCCACGTCCATTATACATAGTCCTCTTGTAGATCTACCCTGTTCCCTGATCTGCGTTGCAGGCATCCTAATAACTGTCCCATTTTTAGTGGATACCAAAATTTCATCAGTATCAGTGACGGTCATAACTCCACATACGAAGTTGTTCCCAAGGAGAATATTCTTAATGCCTAATCCTCCGCGCGCCTGACTTGGATATTCTCCAATGTTAGTCCGCTTGCCATATCCGTTTGTAGTGACTGTGAGCAGA
>JAQVLK010000071.1 GCA_028704165.1 Candidatus Altimarinota bacterium
ACAAAGTCACTATGCAGAAAGTCCGTATTGTTAAGATCGATACAGAAAAAGAAATTATTGCATTGAAAGGTCCCCTTCCGGGCGCCATTAAAAGTTTGTTAAAAATTACTAAAGAAGTTTAATGAAGATCGATATCTACGATCAAAACGGGAAAAAGATTGGTGATCAGACTCTGAACTCAGAGATCTTTGAAACAGAAGTTAACGAAGGCTTGGTACACTTGGCTTTAGTTAGACAGTTAAGCAACAGTCGCAATGCGATTGCCAAGACCAAAAATCGTGCAGCTCGCAGAGGTGGTGGTATAAAACCTTTCAAGCAAAAAGGCACAGGTAATGCGAGAGCCGGTAGTCGCCGTTCCCCTATCTGGCGTAAAGGTGGCGTGATCTTTGGACCAACCGGACTAGAGAATTTTCAGAAAAATATGCCAAAATCGGAGCGTCGCAAAGCTTTATGCTGTGCTCTGAGCGCCAAGGCCAAAGATAATGAGATTCTGGGCTTGGATGGATACAAAGGAGAGATCAAGACCAAAGCTTTTAGCCAGATGCTTACAAAATTACCTATTACTAGAAATGTTCTTATCGTTATTCCCGAGAAAGATGCTGTGATTCAAAAATCAGCACACAATCTGACTGAAGCCAAAGTTATCCTGGTCAATTATCTTAATATCGCTGATCTACTCAAATACAAGACCCTGCTGTTCTTAAAAGATTCATTGTCTAAAGTTGATGAACTCTGGGGTAAGGCTGCGGTCCGCTCCGATAAGAACAAGGAGAGTAAACAGGCAGAGAAAAAAGAAGTTAAGACCACAAGAGCTAAGAAAAAAGCCAACTAAGCACTATCCACTTTTCACTATTCACTTGTAATTATGGAATTAAGTAAAGTTATTATCAAGCCCTTGACTACTGAAAAGAGTGTGAGCATGAATGCTCTCGGTAAATATGTTTTCGCAGTTGATGGAAAAGCCAATAAGATCGAGATCTTAAGAGCTGTCGAGCAGCTCTATGGAACTAAGCCAATTCAGTGCAGAGTGCTCAGAGTTCCCGAGAAAAGTAACAGCCGTAGACTAAAGCGAAGAGAATACAACAAAGCTATTGTCACTTTCGCCAAAGATAGCAAGTTTGATCCTAATAAACTCTAACCGCGCTAACAAGCCTGAAAGTATATGTCAATTATTAAGTGCAAGCCAACAACACCGGGACGTAGAGGCATGAGCTTCCTTGTGCACGATAAGATAACCAGACAAGTCTCTGAGGAGAGCCTGTCTGTCAGTAAGAAAAGGTCTGATGGACGTAACAACCAAGGCAAACGCACTGTCGGTCATCGTGGTGGTGGTGCCAAACGCAGATATAGAATCATTGACTTCAATGGCAGAGACAAGCTGAATATTCCGGCTATCGTCAAGGAAATCGAATATGATCCAAACCGCAACGTTTATATTGCACTGCTATTCTATAATGATGGTGAAAAGAGATATGTCCTCCTTGCCAATAAGATCAAGATCGGATTCAAACTGATAAGTGCCGAGAAAACCGTTGCCAAGCCGGGAAATCGGATGTTGATCAAGAACATCCCTGAAGGAATTGACATTTATAATATCGAGCTGGTTCCGGGAAGAGGTGGCAAATTGGTCCGTTCTGCCGGAATGTCAGCCAAGCTGGCTTCTCTGGAAGGAGAATATGCTCAGGTCAAATTACCTTCCGGTGAGATCCGTCTGATCAATAAAGAATGTATGGCTAGTGTCGGAACTCTCTGTAATGCAGAATCCAGCAACGTAAAAATAGGTAAAGCCGGTAGAGCAAGACATATGGGTCGCAGGCCTCATGTAAGAGGGTCCGCTATGAACCCGGTCGATCACCCACATGGTGGTGGTGAAGGTTGTTGTCCAATTGGTCTCAAATATCCTAAGACTCGTACCGGTAAGTGTGCTCTCGGACGCAAGACTCGCAACAGAAAGTTCACCAGCAGATTCATTGTCAAAAGTCGCAGAGCAAAATAATTTTTATCAACCAATTAATAAGCTATGTCTAGAAGTGCAAAAAAAGGCCCTTACGTAGATCTGAGACTGCTCAAGAAGATCCAAGCTATGAACAGCACGGGAGATAAGAAGATTGTCAAAAGCTGGGCCAGAAACTGCAGTATCCATCCTGATTTCGTGGGACATACGATTGCTTTACACAACGGTCGTAAACACATTCCAGTTTTTGTTAACGAGAACATGGTTGGTCATAAGTTAGGAGAGTTTGCCCCCACGAGACTATTCAAAGCTCACGGTGGCAAAATAGCTAAAACTACTACTGAATAAGGATTATGAAATCAAATTGTAAATACATTCGCATTTCTCCTCGCAAAGCCAATCTGATTGCAGATTTGGTTCGTGGGAAAAACGTTGAAGAGGCTATCTCTTTATTGAAGTTCTTACCCAAGAAAGCAGCTGACATCCTATACAAGATAGTTTTGTCCGCCGTAGCCAATGCCGAAAACAATTTAAAACTCGACCGCAAGACTCTATATATCAAGACTATTGTTGTTAATAAAGCTCCAACCTTGAAGCGTGGCCAACCGGTCTCACGTGGACGTTGGCATCCTATCAAGAAACGTAATTCTCATATCACAGTTGAATTAGCCACCAGATAAGGCCTCCCTCAGTAAACACTTTTCCTATGGGTCAAAAAGTACATCCTTACATCTTCCGCGTCGGTATCAGCAAAGGTTGGAAATCCACCTGGTATGCAGACAAAAATTACCACAATCTGTTACATGAAGATTTGAAGCTTCGCAAGTATCTTATGAAGAAGTTGGGAGATGCCGGTATCGCAGAGATTGAAATACAGCGTTCTGCCGACCAAATAACTGTTTTAATTCATACTTCCAAGCCCGGTATTATTATCGGACGCAGTGGCTCAAATATTGATGTGTTGCGCGAAGATGTCAGACGCCAAGTTGGTGCAAACGTAGAAGTAAAGGTCATAGAAATCAGAAAACCTGATCTGAACGCGCAATTAATCGCAGACAACGTTGCTCTCCAGCTGGAACGCCGTATCCCCTTCCGTAGAGCTTGCAAACAAGCGATCGAACGTGCTCGAGAAGCCGGCGTCAAGGGTATCAAAATTTCTCTTTCCGGCAGATTAAATGGAGCGGAGATCGCACGTAATGAAGTTTTCAAAGAAGGTAATGTTCCCTTACATACACTGCGAGCTGATATTGATTACGCACTAGGCAAAGCCCGTACGACTTACGGTGCAATCGGTGTCAAAGTCTGGCTCTATCATGGTCTGATTTTCAAAAATCAAGTTAGCAACACTACTGATAAATAGCACTAGCAACTATAAACTCACATGCTACAACCGAAACGAACTAAATATCGCAAAGCTCAAAGAGGAGGACGCATCAAGGGTAAGGCAACTCGCGGAACTTCTGTCAGCTTCGGAACATACGGACTCAAGGCCATAAGTTCAGGACAAGTCACCTCTCGTCAGTTGGAAGCCGCACGTCAGGCTATCGCTCGTTCCGTAAAACGTGGAGGTAAGACTTGGATTCGTGTCTTCCCGGATAAGCCGGTTACCGCCACCGCCGCCGAAACTCCAATGGGTAGCGGAAAAGGAAGTGTCGAGTACTACGTCGCAGTTGTCAGGGCAGGTAAAATTTTATTTGAAATGGGAGGTGTAACTGAGATAGAAGCCAAAGAAGCCTTCCGTCTCGCAGGACACAAGTTGCCACTCAGAACCAGATTTGTAACCAGTTAAGTCATGTACACTCTCAAAGATCTTCTAGATATGTCGCTGGTCGAGCTGCAAAAGGAGCTCCAGCAAGCACGTGCAAGTCATTCCAGTATGACCATTGCAGTCAAGCTTGGCAAAGAAAAGAACACGGCCGAACTGAGGACAAAGAGACGTTATGTCGCACAAATTCAGACTGTTATGAACAGCGAGAGACCAGCTAGCAAAGAGCAAGCTCCCAAAGCAGTCAAAAGCAGTAAGAAAACTGCTAAAAAAGATAACAAGTAATTATGCGTATTCTACAAGGAACAATTTCCGGACTAAAGATGGCCAAAACAGTTACCGTTACGATAACTCGTTATAAGAAGCATCCCAAATATCAGAAACGCTTTAGAGTTACCAAGAAATATCATGCTCATTGTGAAGACGAACTACGTAAGGATCTCAAAATCGGCGATAGCGTTTATATCTTGGAAAGTAAACCGCTCAGTAAGATCAAGAAATGGATACTTGTTACGGAAGAAAGCAGAAAGGCTTTGATCGAACAGGATCGTGGCACGCAAGCCAGCAAGGCCGGTAAGAAGACGGAAATCAAGAACATAAGCGACAAACAATCCATCACACTGGAACATACTAAGCGAAAAATGAATTCCAATAAACGTAAGACTTTAGCAGCTGCAGCTCCGGCACCAAGCCCAGCTCCAGCAGCTGAACCGGTTGCAGAAAAG
>JAQVLK010000072.1 GCA_028704165.1 Candidatus Altimarinota bacterium
AGATTCACCCAAGAGGGAATGTGGCAGAGTGGGTGACTCACCCCTTTGTCGGTAGGTTGCAAGCCTACCCAAGCCACATTCGCACGCCACCTACTCGGCATTCGCCGTCTCGTTGGCTCGATACAGTTTACTCCCTACTTCTCAGAAGTAAAGGTCAGCGCTCCATCCACCAGTCAAACATTTCCTGTCCCGTTTGCCAGAACGGTGTGGTCGGCATGCCCCTCTCAATCCTTCTATTAACGGCTTTCTGACAAGCGGCTATATACGCTCGTTCAATTCCGGGCCATCGTCTGAACTCTCGTTCCCGTTCCTTTCTCCCCGCCATCGGGCAGCCGATACAGCCAAGACGCTCAAAGCCTTCATCGTACAGAGAGCAATACGGCAACTGCCGTTCGTTGATGTACTGCCAAATGTCATTCTTGCTCCACATGAAGATCGGATTGACATAGGACTTCTTTGCACTTCTGCGATCATTCTCGACTTCATCCCTCTCTGCCCTATGTTGACTTTCTTCTGCTCGTATTCCCATAACACAGACGCGACCTTCCCCACCATGTTCCTTCAGGAGTTCGCAGCAATACCGCATTAATCGTGTCGGCGGCCCCGTCTTGCGCTCAATCAGCGCATACATCGTTTCTTTGGGACGCTCCCAATGGACTTCGGGGTACTGATGACGAATGAACAAGACAAGTTCTGGCGGGTCAACCGTGGTCACGTTGTAGTGGGCATCGTACTTGACCCCCGCTCGCTTCACGAGGTCATACATGACCGTCGAATCCTTACCACCGCTGAAGGCAACGTAGTACCCGTCTGGAGGCTCATGCTCTTTCAGTAAGCGAATAGACTTCTCGACAAGGTGGTCGAGACCGAAGATGTTGGACTCGTATTCTCTCACGTTAGGTCAGCACCCTTGAATCGGTTCCTCAGGATGAACCACCACTTCCGGCATCGGTTTGACAGGCAGGGAATCTCCGTAGACGGTTGGTATTGCATTCTCATCGGTGACCTGTGCGGAGACTTCGGGCGGATTATTCACCACAATGTCGATGCCAGAAACTCGCAGGTTTCCCTCTGGAGTATAATCAAATTGCATGTTTGGTGGCGGTGGTGTAAAATCCGACTCATAGACGGGTGTAAGCGGAATCCCATCGGTTGTCACCAAGGGCTTCTTCTCATGCCGATACCGCATAGCCGCGCCCGCCTTGTACCCTTTCCTGTACGAAAACCTCTTCTCTTCCACCAGGAGTTGCATCAGTTCCTTCTTCGTGAGGATTGCCAAGCCGAACAGTTGTCTCATGTTCCTCCTTTCAACATATCCTTCGCCAACCCCTCAAACTCCCGAAAGGCTCGTACCGCCGGAACCATCAGGGCAAAGGTCATTCCCGCCTGCTTGATGTCCGACTCCTCAAAGGTATACTCAATCGCAGGAGAATCATCTTCATGGGAGCATTGAACGATGCCCCAACCGAGGAACGGTTCCGTTGGGTGCTTCCGCGTCCACAAATAGTCGTATGCCCCGATTTCCAACAGGGATTCGGCGTAGAGGTGCTTAGAACTCTTCCAGTCAAAGAGTTTGAGATTGTCCACGAGGCAGTCCATTCGCGCCCTGACCTTCAACTCCTCATCTTCCAGGGGAACTTCGATCTGCGGAAGCCTCTCGTCAATCCTGTTATGAACCGCCCACTCGTTCAACTTCGCCCAAGCCGTTCCCCCATGCTCCACGGCTTCGGGGTCGGCGTATGCTTCCTGCACATCTTTTCCCATCGGCTCAAGGGAAGCTCCATACTTCTGCTGAAACTCGTAATGAAGAATCCTGCCCGCGTACTTCCCAAGCGTACTTACCCTATTGAAATCGATCCCCTGTAGCGCTAGTTTTCTTGCCCAATTCATCAAGAATGGTTTCGAGGGGAACGAAATCACATCGCTAACACTCAGCCATCCGTCCTTGCTCATGTCCAGTCCTCCGTTAGATATGCTCCAGCCAAGAGATTGATCTTCTCCATGTTCTTGCCCGACCATAGGTTATGCGAAACGCTCTTGTGCAACTCTTTCGGGATATAGATAACGTCTGCTTTATTTATGTGGTGCGCCTCACAGCCAGGGAAAAGGGAATTGAGTGGATTAAACCCAAGAGTCCGGTTCCTTGCATTCTGCTTTTTCCCCGTAGTACACATCTTCTCTGGATTATTGACTTTCCACTTGTTAATGGCTACCACGGTCTTCTCAAGATTGGCAAGGCGATAGGCTTTCCTCTTAGCCAATCTCATTTCGCGGTGCAATGCGTAACTCCTTTTATCGGACTCCTTTCGCTTGTCTGGGTTGTCGATACACCATTGGACTGTTTGTTCTTTTTGGACGATTCGACCACACTTAACACAGTATTTCTGCCTAGGGCTTGTTGGTAGGTATTCCGTTCCGCATCGAACGCAAGCCCTCATCTCTCTCCCCTCTCACACACCCTATCGGCACAGTTGACCATGCCACAGTTGGAGCAGGCTACCACGCATACACACCAACAGCCACTCATTGTTGCGCCTTTCCCTCAATCCTCACGGTCTCAGATGTCAGGGCGACAAACGTGGCTTTCTTCTCCTCCACCCACACCTCTAGGTATCGCGCCTCTGCCCCGCCGACAAGTTGACCCTCCATCCTCTCTCCTGTCACAAGATTGGTGAATTGTACCCTGTCCCCATTCTTCAGTTCGCTCATGGTTTCACCCCCAATCCCTTGCGGATAAGGTCAAGCAAGGTATCCAGTACCATCCAGTCTGAGTCTTGATAGAGTGGATCAAGGTCAACCTCATCTTGAAGCCGTTGCAGGATAAGCGAAGAATAATCTTGCCCCGTCAGGACAAACTCCCGATGCTCTGTTGGGGTCATCCACATGCACGGCCTCGTGTTCTCCCAGTTATCGTGTTGCTTCAGCTTCTCCATAACCTGTTGAATATCCCGATTGATGATTTCGCGTATCTTCTCTTCCGACATTCCGTGCATCACTTCTTCACCTCTCGTGGAATGAGGTAATAGTCTCCATCGGGGACATCGGGACTCATTTTCTGCAATGCCCATCTATCTAAGCGACACCACCCCACACTTTCCCCCTCAATAAGTTTTTGTCGGCGGCGTGCATCCCCTTTTGTCCACAACATATCTTCCTCTCGACGTAACCGCAGAATGAGGAGGGCGTTGATAAAATTAAGAAGGGCAGAAAATACCCAAACAAGATATACCCAATCGAGGGTTGTCACTTCCCCACCTCTCTAGGAATGAGGTCGTACTTGCCCTCTGGAACCTTCTTCTTGATGTTCTCAATGATTGCGCGATGATGCCCTTCAATGCTATCATCCGCAGACGGAACATAATCTGCCTCGTCAATGTCGATGGTGATTTCTCCGTTGCCATATCTCGGAACAGCAACGACCCCAACGCTTGCCTCACGGATGACGGCGGAACGGAGGGCGGATTCAAGACCAACAATCTCTTCGTCTGAGAGAAACGGCGTACATACCGCCACTCCAAGTAAGTTGTGGACACTCATGCCGTCGTAGTCTCTCACCTTGACCCCCCCTCGCATATCCTATCAGGACACTCATCTGGGCAGTTGGAGCAGGCAACCACGCAACAATATTCGCAACCGCTCATGCTTCCAGAATCACAATCATCTTTCTGAGTTGTTCGTCGGAGAGTTCGGTATACTTCTCCACCTTGAACAAGGACTGGAACATCTCCCTGACCTGCCCCGTGGTCTTGCCATGTTCCTTCGCCGTCTCGTACATTTTGGAGGTCAACTCCTTTGTAGAAGCATCGGGCATGACATCGGCAATCTCCGAGTCAGACGGCT
Organism: Candidatus Altimarinota bacterium; assembly: GCA_028704165.1. Lineage (GTDB taxonomy): Bacteria > Patescibacteriota > Gracilibacteria > RBG-16-42-10 > JAQVLK01 > JAQVLK01. The sequence goes on from JAQVLK010000072.1 coordinate 3,841, forward strand.
CCTTCGGGGGTTCGGGGATCACGAACTCTGCCTCCTCAATCACGCCCGTCTCCGCATTGACCGCAACCTTCTTTGCCTGGGGAATTGTCTCCACTTCAGTCTCATCGGACATTCCTAGCCCCACGATGGAAAGGGTGACCCTTCGCTTCGCTTTGGATTCTGCCTTCATCATGGCGTTCGCCAAGGCATCGCCCGACAATCCCTTCAAGGTGACTACGCCCGTGGACTCATCGGTACGCCCGCCCTCACTTGCCCTCGCCGTCACAACGTAGACATCGCCAATGGTTTCCCGTGAGGAAATGACGATGGAAATGCCCTTGATGGCCCTCAACTGGTCGGTCGCATCCCTGCGGGCATAGAGGATCATCTTCCCATTGAGAACCAGATAATCGAAGGGTCTGGTCAAGGGATTGAGTCCGAGGGACTTGCACGTTGCCTGATAGTAACTGACCCGCTGTGCCGGAGTCAACTTGGAGAGGTCGCCCCCCACAAGAACCGTCTCCACGGTGGAAACGTCCAGCGTACTTACCTCTTGGATTGCGTTCTCACTC
>JAQVLK010000026.1 GCA_028704165.1 Candidatus Altimarinota bacterium
CCGCGCTTGTTGACTTCCTGCTGGATAATGCCTTTCTGCTCCGGGGAGAGGCCCTTTACCTGGTCCATTCCCGCGGGCTGAGCCGGCGTGGTCCCCTGCCCCGCCGCGGGTGCCGCATCGGCGGGCCCCACCGGTGTCCCCAGCGCCTGCTGGGCCCCGGCCGTACCCGAAGTCAACAGCAGAAGGAACAACAACAAAATACAGGTCACAACAGCGCATTGCCTCATAAAATCCATCTCCTTACCTGCCCGATCTCTTCCAGGACAACCTTTTCAGTCCGGTCATCCCGATGATCTCTCCCCATCCTTCCCGGTTCCTCTGAAAATGCTCCCGTGCAAAGGCCAGAAATATCCCGAGAAAGAGCGACACGACGAAGGCTATAGCCACCATCAGCGTCCGCTTCGGTTTTATCTTCTTGTCCGGCACCCGCGGCGGGTCGATGACCTTGAAGGCATAGTTCTCCTTCGCCTCCGCCAGCATGGCCGTCTGTATCTGCCGGGCGATGAGCCCGTACACGTTCGTCCTGATGAAGGGGTCCGCCGTGCTGCTTATCTGAGATTCAAGGTATGCCTTGTTCGCCTCCGCCACCCTCTTCGCCTCGGCGGTCATGTACTCCGTCAGCTCGCTCAGGGTAGCGCTGGCGATATTCTGGGCTATCACCGGGTCTTTATACTCCGCGTATATACTAATGATATTGTCCTTCTTGTTTTCCTTCACCTTCAGTATCTGTTCCTTCAAGATCCGGATCCCTTTCCATATCTTTTCATTTTCGTTTTTCCCCCTAAGATCGTCCTTCTCGAACAACACATCGTAGAACCTCCCCCTCTCCATCACCTTCTGCATCAATATGTCGCTCTTGAGCAGACTCACTATCTCCGAGAGGTTTGAAGACTGCGGGGTGGTTATCCCGAACTGCGCCGCCACTGCGCTCATCCCGCCGCCCTGCTCCTCCACCGGCACCACCGGCACGATCACCGCCTTCGATTCATACACCTTGGGCATGATAAGGGAAACAATGGCAGTACCCAGCACAACAACGAGCACAACCCGTACGATCAGCCCCTTGTGCTTCAGCACCACCTTCATGAGATCAAGCAAATTGATCTCATCCTCATAACGATCCTGTTTCATTTCATCCATCGAAGTTCCTTATGGAGAGGTTCCGGGTAATAGGTAATTGTTGAGTGCCATGACATCGATAACAGAAATATGTGCCAGCACATAGCAAACAAAGTTCTGTGAGAATTGAGTAGATCATCATACCATGAACACCAAAACCATTTTGGGGGTGTTCATGGAAAACGACATTAAGCAACTTCGGATTCTGGCCGTTCAAAGGTTCAAGGCAGGCGAGAGTCCTGAATCAATCTGCATATCCCTTGGTAAGTCAAAGTTCTGGCTGTACAAGTGGGTCAAGCGGTACAATGAGGATCCCTCCTGGTGTGAGGATCGTTCTTGTCGTCCTTTTGCAAAGCCAACTCGCACGCCGTTAGAGATCGAGGAAATCGTCAAAATGGTTCGTCTCAGTCTTTACAATCAGGATCTGTTCTGCGGTGCTCAAGCAATACTCTGGGAGATGGAAGATCTTGGCGCCAGACCGCTACCGTCGATCAGGACGATCAACCGGATCCTTGCCAGAAATGAGCTCACCCATCGGAGAACCGGTAAATATAAAGCCAGGGGGACGACATACCCCGTGCTCCCGTCAACGATGCCGAACCAGACCCATCAAGCCGATTTGGTTGGTCCGTGCTATCTGAAAGGGCCAGTGCGGTTTTACAGTCTGAATATCGTCGATACCGCCACAGTCAGGTGTGGCTTGTATCCTTCTCTCTCCAAATCAGGGCAGGCAATCATAAACGGTTTTTGGGATGCATGGAAACGAATGGGAATACCGGAACGCATCCAGGTTGATAATGCCATGTCCTTCTTTGGAAGCCCGACACATCCCCGTGGTATGGGACCGCTTATCAGACTCTGTCTGCACCAATGTCGAGCCCTGGTTCATACCAATGGCCGAACCGTGGAGAAACGGCATGATCGAGAACTTCAATGACCGTTATCAGCAGAGGTTTCTCGGCAAAGTTATCATGGTGTCTGAAGACGACTTGAGAGCAGGCTCACGGGCATTCGAGGATCGGCACAACACCAGGTATCGCTACAGCAAACTCAAGGGGCATACTCCCCTCAAAGCTCTTGCTGCCTCTCAGGCAATATTACGGTTTCCTGAACAAGAGGAACTGCCCGCTCATCGACTGAAGAAGCCGGAGGTCGGCAAATATCATGTGGTGCGCCTCATTCGTAGCGACCTGAAACTGAATATCTTCGGAGAATGCTTCCCGGCTCCGCCAGAGACTATGCTGGAATATGTGGTAGCCACTATCGATGTCAAAGAACAGAAACTGAAACTATTTCTGGATAATAAACAGGTCACAGACTTCGATTACAAGCTCCGCTAAATCAGGTGAGTGTCAGCGATGTCGTGGCACACAAAACCGTTATCGATGTCATGGCACTCAACAGGTAATAGGTAATGGGTGGAAAGAAAATGACAATGTTCTTTAACCTGGAACCCAGAACCTGGAAGCTGGAACCTCTCTTCTCAATACGCATTCTTGTCTACGAAACCTTTGAAGACGGTTGCGAAGATTATTTTTATGTCGAACCAGAAAGTCCAGTTCTTGATATATCTGAGGTCGTATTCAACCCTTTTTTCCATCTTTTCCAGCGTATCCGTTTCGCCGCGGTAACCGTTGATCTGGGCCCAGCCCGTTATGCCCGGCTTTACCTTGTGGCGGAGCATGTAGCCGGGGATGAGGTTGCGGTAGTATTCGTTGTGCGCCGTGGCATGCGGCCGTGGCCCCACTATCGACATGGTCCCCTGGAGCACGTTGATGAACTGCGGCAGTTCGTCCAGGGAGGTGCGCCGCAGGAAGGCCCCTATCTTCGTTACCCTTGCGTCGTTCTTGCTCGCCTGACGTATCACTGCGCCGTCTTCCACCACCGTCATCGACCTGAACTTCCACACCATGATCTCGTCTCCCTTCACCCCGTAGCGCCTCTGCTTGAAAAACACGGGGCCGGGGGACGAAAACCGTATGGCCGCCGCGATCCCGATCATGATTGGGGAGATCAGCAGCAGAATGAGGGAACTGGCTATCACGTCCTCGATGCGCTTCAGCCAACCGCTGGCACTATCGAAGGGATTCTCGTAGATGCTTATCGTAGGCACACCGTTCATATCCACCAGGCGCGCGTGCAAAATATCGAAGGTAAGAAAGTCCGGTGCAAGGTGCACCGAAACGGCCGTGTTCGAAAGTCCGCTCAGGATCTTTCTTATCTTTCCTTCGAACCTCATCGGCAAAGCAATATATACCAGGTCAAACCTTTTTGACCGGGTATCCTCGACCAGCTTGTCAAGATCACCCAAAACCTTTATTGTTCTGCTTTCCGGCACCGGCATAAATCCTTCTTCTTTGTTATCATCATAAAAACCTTTGATCTTGTATCCCATCCACGGAGCGTCTATGATCGTTCGGGCGAGTATCGTGCCAAGTTTCCCGGCCCCGGCGATAACCACCGTTCTGTAGTTCTTTCCTCTCCTGCGGTACTCTCTGAGCATCACGCGTACGAATACACGCCAGACGATGAGCATCACCAGCGCCCAGACAAACCATGTTACAAAAACCCTTCTCAGGGTAATACCGGGAAATTTCGTCAGAAAGACTATGAACAATACAACAAATGCCACGCACATCCAGACAATGATAACGGTCTTTGTCTCCTTCCACAGAGAGGTGGTCCGCCACGACTTGTACAATCCGTTGCCGCGCGCCATGAAATAGAAGAGAACCACGGCACAGACAGTAAAAAAACTGAAGTGCGGGTTCCACGCGCAATCATTCAACCGCGATGCCGCAAAGAAGCTACTGGCGATCCAGAAAATATCGGCAATACGAAACGCCATCCCGAACTTGGAATAATAGGAACGCATGAATCCTCTAGAAGATCTCAGCATAGCACCATACCCCACATTTTATTTGCAGTTCTTTCAGTGCAACAGGTTTCCCTGATCATCATTTCCTTTTCTGGATCTTCATGCGAGAATTATTGGCATGAGATGATTTGAAGAATCTATAAGATTAATTTGCTCTTGACCTTCGCAATAGCGGTTACTTAAATACCCACAGCACAAATATAGTAAGTTCGCATATATCCTGTCGGAGTTTTTGAGATAACATTCTGTTAGATAAATTTTCCATTTGGCTCATCCGTCAGCCATTGCTTCAACCCTTCATCTAGTTCTGTCCTGTATGGATAACCCCGTTTAATAAGCTCGCCCGGTACAATGTGGGTGGAGCGTATCAACTTATACATTCGTTCAGGATGAATACCGTTCTTCAATCCTATCCTGTCCAAAAACTGAAATACCTTGGCTATTCTTACCATAAGAGATAATGGAAAAACGCCGAGCGGTTTTTTCAAACCAGCCACCTTTACAAAAGCTTTGCATATATCCTTGATTGTATAGGGAGTGGGATAGCAGTAATTATAAAGGACGAACCTATCCGGCTGGTCATGCATAAACAAGAGACTCCCAACAAGATCTTCCACATAACCGCAGCCCTTAATGGTGTCCTTGCGTCCGGGATATACAAAAAGACCTTTTTTTAGGGCTTTGGCCAGTTTTGTAAAATTGCCGTTCTCGCGGGCACCGAATACAACAGCTGGCCTCGCTATCACCAGTTTCCGCCCACTATCCTTTTCGGCCCATTTTCTGTGGATTGCCTCAGCTTGCACTTTTGATTGCCCATAAGCAGACTCAGGTTTCAATTCTGAAGATTCTTGCCGCTCATCCTCGGAGGGTCCGTATACAGAGATAGAGCTTGTAAACCATATCACGTTGGAACCTGTTCTTTCGCAAAAATCGACAACATTGTTTGCACCTTTTACGTTCGTGTCAAAATATTCATGGTCCTCATGCCCGGGGGTTCGATGGATTGCTGCAAGATTTACTACTATGCCCGGACCGGAAATGAGGTCCACTGGTATTTTCTCCCGAACATCACAGTGTTTGTAGACAACACCTTCATATCTTGGCCCACTATTTTCGTTAATGTCAGCTACAACAATTTCCTTGGCTCCATATTCGAGCAACGCCTTTACCAGATGACTACCGATAAAACCAGCGCCGCCAAAAATAACGTAAGATTCTGATGCAATCGTAGCAATAGGCATAGTACATGACATTCTGGTTTCCTCCGTGGCATTGACCAATTATACTACGTCTGTTACTTTTCCCATTTTTCTGACAATTCAAATTTATCTGTTCCACGCAACCGGATCCAAAATATTACCGCCTCAATGGCCCGAAACTGGGGGGGTATTGTTCTTCAAAACATCTTTTCAATTTAGGATTCTTCATGCAAGGATTTCAGGATAGTATCTACTAGGCTATTCAAGGTGAAATGTTTCTCGATAAAAGATTGTGCGTGAATTCGTCTTTGAGAATGGGACTGCGACGATGTTTCTACCAGATATTCTAGGATCTTTTTGACCAATATGTCCGAAGACCATGTATTTATGGATAGTCCACAACCCGACTGTTTTATTATTGTATCCAGTTCGGAATCTGTATCGCAGATAGCAACTATGGGAACACCAGCCTGAAGAAGATTCGGCACTTTGGAGGGAAAAGCGGCATCGCTCGCACCAAGTACATGAGGAATTATCTGCATATCAGAACAACTGTATAAATCGTTCAATGCTTCCTCAGGCGCTAGATCATGAAAAGACAATTTGTCTTTGTAGTTATTGTCTACCGTTATTTTCAGCTTTTCCATCAATGGACCCTCCGAAAAAATATGACAACGTATTGAAGGGTTGGCATCTATTAGATTCTGAAATAATTGTATTAATGCGAAAGGGTTTTGTTTTTCCCCGAGTGCTCCTGAGTAAACAATGTTTTTGTGTTCTGAGTGGAACAGTTTACGCAAGTCATAATGACTTTGACTAATACCCTTATTTATTTCAATTGATTCTCCGGTTTGTGTTGTCACAAATGGATAGTGTATGCTGATTTTGTCCCGTTCAATATTATATAGGTCTATTGCACTGCAGGACATGGCATTCGATAGAAATATTAATCTGCTACACTTTTCGAATGATTTTCTCTCAATAAAATGTATTATTCTTGAAAGTCTGTTTCTAACAAACGACTTTTTTTGAAAAGCAAGGATTCCTTGTATGTCATGTACGATACCGATGATCTTTGTTCTTCGCGATATAAATTTAGAGAATATAAAAAGAAACAAGTTCGGCGGAAATACAGCAATTATAAACTTAGTTTTTTTAAGTTTCGTTGCAGAACAATACAAAACGTAGCACGTATACCACGCCTCCAATATTGCTCGCCTGATAAGAGGTGCAGGTGGATATCTTAACCACAAGCCGCCACGGTGGATATTTGTACCAGGTAGCTCTATATCGGAGAAATGCGGCTTCCATTTAGGATAAAGAGGGTGGGAAGCTACCACGTGAATATTTTTGAAGTGTGTTCTCAATGCGTCTACTAAAAATGTGTTGTATTTTCCGGTTGATATCGGTTCGGGGTAAAAAAATGGGGAAAGAAAGAGGATCTCATTCATGCGGAATATATTCAAGTGATTCTTTTTCATGGAGTGCTCATCTGTAAACATAATGTTCTTTTTCTTTTCTTTTATGTCCACGCTCTATCCATCCTTGAATGACTATAACGATTAATGATAATCCGATAAACCTGCATAATATAGCCGGAACCTTCTTGCCTCCTATCTTCTTCCTAACTAACCGCCACGTTGCTATTATCCTGATGGCTAAAAAGTAAGTCGGCCTGGACAGCCCTTCCCAGCCGATCATAGTATGGGCTGTAGACTCCCGCAAGGCCGAAACCCCTGGCAGAAAGCCAATCAATGATCTCGGGGGCCAATTTTTGACCCGAGTACAGTTCCAGGAAAGAGCATTCACAGTACACAAACTCAAAATGTTGAAGGAGAGATTCGCACCCAACAAGTGCTTCGTACTCGAAGCCTTGAACATCGAGCTTCAACATAGCCGGAGACGTCAATTCGTTTGCCGATACAAATTCATCCAGCGGTGCAACCCGAACCTCCACGGTATCCACTTCCTGCGTTCCGGGGAAGATGGTCGTCTGAACAGGAGATATCGGCAACAGAGAAGAAGAGTCGTTGGCCTGTGAAACATGCATCGTCGTTATCTCGCGCCTTGGCCCGATGGCAGCCTGTTGGAAAGAAGTATTGGCATCGCCTGAGAATACGCGACGAAAAACAGCCGCCGGCCCAGGCAGCGGCTCGAAGGAAATAATCCTGGCCGCTGGGAAACAGTGACGTACCGCCAAGGCGAACTGTCCTTGATTCGCCCCGACATCCACGACGGTTTGACAACCGAGTTGAAGCAACATGGGGACATGCTCGACTCCGGGAGCGGCGCCGTGGCGCAGGGCCCTGATCCAGACGCGGTCACCCGAGGACAATACACGAAAAAGCTTTCGCGCCTTATTTGTCAACCGTTTGATAGCAGACGCTCCGATTTACTTGCAGATTTACGTGGGTCTTCCTTCTTACCATTAATCATCTCGTGGAGCAGATCTTGCCACCGACCTGTATTTTCTTCTAGAGCGTAGGCAAACCGTTCCCCTGCTGAACGCGAAGCTTCAGTATAGGAGTGCGGATCGTCAATCCATTGCCTTAGCTGACCCAATGCTGCGGGCACAAAAGGATCGCCCGGATCAATAACCAACCCGCATGCCGGAGGAATAATTTCAGGGATACAGCCACGTCCATAAGCGATGACGGGGACACTCTGGCGCATCGCTTCATGATTCACAATTCCTTCCGTCTCGTTGTAGTAAAGTGTAGGAAAAATCAGGGTATCGATAGACGCGAAGAAGTTCCTTTTCGCCTCGCCATATAGCGGACCAAGATATTCGACCGTGGAAAGTTCGCTGATTCGCTGTCGTACCCTTTGTTCCGTTTGGCTATCCTGGAATGGACCTGCAATCGTTGCCCGCAACTCCAACGCGTTAGCTTTACAGGCTGAGACCAGGTCGAGAAACTCGAAAATTCCCTTTTCCTGCGCAACGTTACTTATAAAACCGATTGTCTTCAAACTTTTGCGAGGAGAGTATCTTCTTACACTTGAATCCATCAAAAAAACAACGTTAGAGACTGGAACAGCTCTACGCACAGAAGAATATTTATCTTGAAGACGCACCTGCATGCCCTGGGATTGCGTGATATGAACACTTTGAGGTCCGGCGACGGTTGTTAAGACACGAGTGATAAGACTAGCTCGGTCCAAATACGCAAAACTATGATGATGTATATAGATTCGCTTCCCGTGAAAACGCGCAACCAGCAAAAAGACAATTTCATATATTTGCCCGAAGCCACCGGACGCGCTCATGTAGAACGGTTCGTTTCGTATCCCATGCCGAAACAGCAATCGAACCAATCCGCCAACCACCTTTGGCAATCGGCAAAGTCGCACTGCAAGTGCCCGATTCAGGTTCTCCGCAGAAACATTGATAACAGTCGGTTCCACACCGACTCTCTTTAATGATTGCAGTACCTCTGCGTTCACTGCTGCCATTCCATGAACAGGTGGTGGAAAGGCACCAACCATGACAAATTCGTTATCTTTTTTGCTATTTATCCTACGCTCCACCAAATGGCACCTTGATGCATAGCTCTATCCTGTCTTTCAAAGTTCATTTTCCTACTTATTTCAACCTAGCGACATACATCTGAAGCGCGCCAAGTTTTGAGAGTGCAGTGTTTTGCGCTGCAAACTTCTCCAGACGTACCGCTTTATCGCTAGGTAGCATACACACCACCTTTCCACTGAACACCCCATATCCAAAGATCCTATCGATCCGCAAACCTGCTTCGTCAGCGATCTGAAAGACTTCGCGATGTGTCAAATAGTTGGCCTTCAGTATTTCTTTGCCTAAACTGCGTATTTTGTAAAACGGGTAAGCGAGCAATCGATAACTTAGGGTATATCCATGATTATTGAAAACTAGCCAACTACTATCGTCACGGAGCCGTGCGGCCAAAGCTTTGAGAGCGGCTAATCGCAACGATGGTTCCGCATTCAGTAGAAAACGAAAGGCTGTTATGAAATCATATTTACCTTCTAATGGGGTGCATGGAGCTGTGATATCGCAACTAATAATTCTGGCAGATTTAACGCTATGTGAGGCCCGTTTTGTCATGGCCTCCGATATCTCGATCCCAACGGCTGTATCTACCAAATTCTCTACAAAAGAAATAATACGCCCTGTTCCGGCAGCAAAATCAAGATAGTCCACAATTGCATGCGAACCACGGAATTCATCAATTAGCAGTTTCAACCTTTCCCGCTCGATGCGCCACAAGATATCTCCGTAGGATCCTCTGGAGAATTGAACCATTTCGTATGCGTTTACATTTTCCATGGAACTAAAACGGTAACGGTAAGACTCTTTCCTCTTTCTATTCACTGGCACAGACTCCAATTTTGAATTATTAGTGCTGCATCATCGATTCCCACAGCATACCGAAATGCCAACGCCATCATAAAGTCAGCGCGATGGTCATATTTAACCGTCCCAAAATATTGCTTTTTAAGTGTTTTAGTCCACGAGACCGGATTTCGCCGTATAGCTGATTGATGCATAGCAATAATAAAACCAATGGCATCTGCTCGCGCTGGGGCATCCGGCGTACTTTCCTCCCAATCATATATCCACAGCGTGCTTCCATCATAGACCACATTATGCGAACTTAGATCACCATGTGCCCGGCAAACAGAAATCTTGGAATGCTGCAAATACCTCATCATCTCGTCATGAAATATTCTAGAATGATCATTCAATTTATTGAGGTACTGCCCCCACCAAGAAAGAGTTGGAACCACGTCAGATGAGATAAACCTGATCGGCCCTGCGTATTCTTTGACAGCTTCATTGGGGTACGCCTGAGGCTTTCTAGCGATAGGCCGAACCGAGGTAGAAAGTGGTTCCAAGACCAAATAAGAATGGTTCTGGATAGCCCCTTGCATCAACACCCTCGGCGTCCGGAAAGTCGTTAAACCCCTTGCCTCTATTTCATAAATCGCATTAGCTTCTTTGAGAAGCTTGGCATTGTTGGTAGCTAGTAAAGCAATAGATATCTTTGCAAAAGCAGCTGGACGGCCCTTTTCATCAAGTAGGTGAACATAAAGCCGACCTCGTTCGACACTAGTCGGCCAAAAAACCGTCGCCGTAAGGCTAGGCAAGCCAAAGTGCCGCCGCATATCTTGCAGCCAGAAATCCCAATTAAACACGTCACCGTTTACCGTTTCAAGTGGAGACGCGACGGACCGCGAAAGAAGCCAGTCTAGACGCAATGTCATGCACACACGAAGAAAGCCACGGTAAAGTGCGCGGCGACCGGTGGACGGCTGCAATCGACATAGTCCAGCCTTCCGTAAGTTCCTTGAAACGGCTGGTGCAGCAAGTATTGGACGACCCGAAACTTCATAAAGCCAGTAATTCTCAGGCTTGTAAACACACTTCATACGATTGGCCCTTTAAGTAATCTCTCCATCAGCGCCAAAGGATTTTCTATGTACTCCACAGATTTAAAACCAGACCTGATCAGCTTATCCATGGAGCATTGTGCTCTTCCTCGCACCTTTTCAAACATCCTTTTTTTGTATGATAAATACTCATCTTTGAACTTTCCAGCCCCAGTGATAGAGTCCTCGGTAATTCTAAACGCAGATAGAAATTCATTAATTCGACCGAATTTCGCACCCGACATGGCTAAATCCATCCACAGTTCTCCGTCCCAAGCAACACAATTGGAGACATTGAAACCATTAATTTTCCAGTAAGCCCTTGACCGGAAGAAAGTCGACTGCTGGGCCAATACCGCTGAATTATAGACAGATCTAAGCGGTGTATAGCGGCGAGAGAACAACCGGTTGATAATGTTGTTCGTTGAATCTACGATGAGACTGTGTCCGCTTAGAACGTCCTTGTGAGGGGCTTGAAGAAACGCCTCGGTTACTATGCGAAAAGAACCAGGCAAGAAAAAGTCATCTGAATTGATAAACGCGTAGATTTCGCCTGTTGCCTGAGCAAACGCTCTGTTTAATCCGTCAGCCGGACCGTTATCAGGTTCGAAAATAATCTTCTGGATTCCGTCACGGTATTGTTCAATAATGTCTCGACTACCATCGGTTGAACCGGGATCTACGACGATATATTCGATATCAGGATAATTCTGCTCGACAACAGAACGAATGGCCTGCTCCAGAAAACGTGCCTGATTAAAAGAGATTGTGACAATCGATATTTTCATGAATATCCTTGTATTATCGTGGATGGTGTTACTGTCTGGGTAGTACGAACGAGAATTGTTCCATACATCAAGAGAACAACATAATACGCAGTGTAAATGCGACCTTCTGCACCCAACGGCGAAAACAAAATGTTCCAAATCAAGCCGAAAGCAACAAATGCTAATAAAATGGACAGTCGAAATCTAAATCGACTCATGGCTATAAGAAGTTTAACGGATACGAGTAACACCCAAAACCAAAAAATAGCTCCCAAAATTCCCGACTCCACCCAAGCGCCTAAAAGATAGGAATGGGTTGGGATCAGATCATTGTTCCGCTCTGATCCTGTCTCGTAGTCATAGTTTGACAATTTTTCAAGGAGTAACATGCTATATCTGGGGTCTTTGGCCCAAGAACCATGGCCAATAATGGGGGAATCCATGATTGCCATCGACGATACCAACAACTCAGGACGTCCGCCTACAAGAAATCCCAATTTTCCACTAGCTTGCCACTCGTATTTCTGCTTGGCATCCTCACCAAACCATCCTGCATTAGCGGCAGATCCATACAAAGCCCCAACCAGAACTATTGCGCAACTTCCGAGGACAATTGCTCCAATCACGGTCTTGACTGAACCGACTGATCTCACAGCTCCCTTGCATGATTTAGAAGTACGCTGATAAAGCATATATAGTGCGGTAACAAGGCACAATGCGCCGAGCGAACGGTAGCCGAGAAAAAGATTGAGAACTGCTGCCGCACCGCAGATTGTCTCTGATACGAACGATATTCGAACCAGCCTTCTCCATTGGCTGCCTATGATTAGCAACAATGTTACCGCGTAGCCGACCCCAAACTTCCAAATATAACCATCAAGAGCAAAAATATTCGGTGTGATAAAGAATTGAAGTATCTGGCCCACAGCAATACCCACAGCAAACAGCATGAAGCGTCGCCTTTTGTTATTCAACAACAAGTATATCGCTGAAAAGTTCAGCAATAAGAAGACAATCTTCGACCATCCCCTTGCATAATCTTCAAATGTGGTTGATCGAATCATATCCGTTGCCACTTGACTCAACAGCCAGATTAATCCGAACATAATAAAAGTCCGTGGTAATCTGCTCATCAGCATTGAACCCCTGCTAAACAATAAGACAAGGAGCACCGGCAGCAGTATAAGCTCAGAAACAAACAAACGTCCGACCATTTGAATTTCGAAAAATATTAAGCATGGGACTACGAACGCCAGAAAATCACCAAGAATACCATGGGTGCGCGCGGTGTTGAGTTCTATGTTGTTGGCGGCATTCATACGCTTAACGGATACTTCGCGCGACTTAAACCGATCACAGCCCGCCGAATACGCTTTCTAAGGTAAAGGTGTTGAAATAGATCTTCACAGATTAGTAACACTAGTCCGCCTCGCAAGGACAGCCCCAATTTGCATGCCTATCTTCGTTCGTAAGGGATGTTTCCAAAACGCGAAGGCTATTGTGAGAATGTATATTGCCAAGCTCAGCCCACCCTTTAACGCTCCACTCGGAACCTTGAAACAATAGAAGCTTATGAAACCCATTAATGCACCTGCGCAGCACACGATAAAGAGCTTCCTATTTTCACGTGGAAGCAACTCCCTTAAGGCTATACCATTATTAAATTGATACCTTATGGCGATGAGACTACTCCCTACAACCAATGCAAGAACGTAGCCCAAAACCACGCCAACGCTACCAAAAGCTAAACCCAGTAAATAACCCAAGACAACGTTTAAGACCCCAATCGTGACATGTCCTAAGGTATTCCAGAACAACAAACCGGTGCCGAGATTGATAAAATAGGCCGGCGCCGAAAGCGTGTTGAGCCACCATCCAGCGACGAGAAGGAGGGAATAGCCTACAAAGCATGGTTCGTACCGACCGATCCAAACTTCACTGGCTAGTGGGGTAAAAGCTGCCACTCCTGCGAAAAGTGGCAAGGCAAGGAAGAATAGCATTCGATATGATTCCAAATAAGCTTTCCTAACTTTTTCAGGTTCAGTCTCTTGAAGTACCGCAACCCTGGGAACGATAACCTGGTTGGCCGAAACCAAAAGGGATCGGAACTGAACTACCATCCTGTGAGCCATCTCGTAATAGGCTGTAGATGCAAGTCCCCCAAATACCGCCATCAGTGCCTTGGTGGTGGGCTCAAATAACATGGAGAAAACTGAAGTTACCTGGAAATTAAGACCATACTGGAGCATTTCCTTAAACACCGAATAACGCCAACCGTGGGGAAGCCACGGCAATGACGGCAGTTCACGTTGCAGTAGTATCCTGCCAGCCAATAGCATGAATGTACCTTGTCCAATCTGTGCCCAAGCGAGGCCGAACAATCCAAATTTAGGAACCAATATCCAGGTCAATATTAGAAAAATGGATCCTGCAAAAATAGCGATAAACGCACGTAGATCAATACGTTGGCAACCATCCAATCCTCCAAGGAAAACCCCCGAAGCTCCACCGGTCCAAACCGACAACAACGCAATTGGAAGAATTGCCCGTGCAATCGCTACTTGCGATGTCGGAACCAACTTACCCATAATCCACGAGATAAACGGATATCCAACCACTAAAATACACATCAAACTGACACCGATTGTGATGTATGTTGTCTGTACAACCTCTGCAGCCTTATCTTGATCCCCGCGCGCAATATATTTTGCTGTAAACTTCACCACGCTACCCGCAAAACCCATTTCGCTGATTCTTGACGCAGACGCGGTGGCCAGCACGATGGCCCAAATCCCAATTTGCTCGGCACCAATTGTTTTCAACAGATAACGATACAACAAGAATAGAACCCCTCCAGTCACTACCGCCTGAAGGACGGCCATCATGGCATTGCGAGATAGTCGCTTGTCTCTCATTTCTTTATAAACAAGCTAATGAAGTGATCTCTGGAGGAACTCCAACTCGGGGGATATCTCAACAATTCTTTGTGGTTCCTGTTCTCTTCATTGCCAAAACCGATCTTGCGGAGCCACGCAAAGGTGGTCGGGCATGTTATGTAAAATAAGTTCTTTGCCGTTTCAGTTATCTGCTGTCGAAACTTGGCTTTTGTATGAGAAAAGAAGACTATCTTCTTCAATTCGAGTCCGATACGTGGTGCCACCCACTTGCACCAAGTAGGATTGATAAAACTTAAATGCTCACTTATTGCAGAATACCAGTAACGGGATTTTAGAAGACGCCAAGTACGCGCATTAGTGTTTCCGGTAGCGAGGATCACAATACCATTCCTTTGTGTTAGACTTGAAAGTTTGACCAAGTAATCCATCGGATTATGGACATGTTCAATTACATCAAACGAGGTCACCACATCAAAGCTCATCTTTATATTATCAATGGTAGCGAAGTCCGTTCCGATTAGCTGAATTCCCGTTGCCCTTGCTCTATCGCGGGCTTCCGGATTAATCTCGATGCCGTAGAGCTTGTAACCAGAACCAAAAGATTCCAGAAAGCTTCCGTCAAAACATCCAACATCAAGAATAGATCTGTTTCCCTTAAAATGATAATTATTCAAAATCCACGTCTTGGCAATCTCCCAGTCTCGCCTTGAATGAACGGTTGTTCGCCATTTATTTCCGTTTCCTCGCCAATAGAGTGCGTCCAGTTCATTTTTGCTTAAACGTGGGTAACGAAAGGTTATGCCACAGGATGGACAGTGAAACAAATCACCGCCTGGTAATGGCCCGTCAAGAGAACAGCCGGCGAACGAAATTGAAGCCGGAATCATCCCTAGCCAAACTAACTTAACGTTCCCGCAACAAATGCAACTTAAGCTCAACGTAGCCTTTCAAATGCTTCAGATTGACCGGAAAAACACTGCATTCAAGAAAATGCAATGGCCGTCTTTGCCATATACTTGATCGAGATTGCCCCGATAGTAATAGCCAAGGTTGTGTAGCAATGTGACTATGTCTATGAACCTAGCCTGCCCTTCATAAAGAACATCGAGACAGACTTCCACGACGCAGGCCGATGCTTTGGCGAAGGTAGTGGATCCGCCCTTAATCACACGGTCCTCATAACCTTGAACATCCAGCTTAATAATGATTTCAGCGGACAGATTCGCCTGTATTTCATCAATTACAGTATCCAGAGTTGCTTGCCTTACTGAAATACGCTTCTGCATTTTGGTGAATGGATATGTGCGCTCATTGAGCTTTGTCGTGGATAGCAAAGATGATGAGGGAGTATGGTTTTCATGAACAAACATATCCATCTCCTTATTTTCTTCGCCTATGGCTAGATTTGTCGCTACTATTCGCCCACTCTGCGACCCCGCATACGATGACAAAACTGCAAACGCCTCGGGCACCGGTTCGAAGCAGTAGATTCGAGCATCTGGGAATACGGTAGAAATCTCCCTAGCAAATTGACCAGCGTTTGCGCCAACGTCGATTACGGTTCGTATTTGCCTGGATCTCAATCCGAGAAACGTTCGCAACGGGTTATTGCCCATTCTTACAATATCAAAACCAAATTGCCGCATTCCCGACTTGATCAGTCGTCTATTTAATGACATTATTCCACTGAAATGAGTCATCTTGGGGGCACCTAGGGGACATCTTAAGAATTTAAGAAACTCTCTACGAGAGCTTTAATCTCTAGAGGTAAAATCCGTTCATTTTTCAATGGTTGCTGGATCACTTCCATCGTCATCTTCATCCCCCTTCTCTCACCTTCTCACTGAAAGAATAGGTATGATCGGTATAGAAGAACCCCCTGGAGCGGCATGTCTCGATGCCTTCACCGGGAGGGGCAATGCCGGCCATCTTCAGATCGTAGTCGACCATTGTCTTCGTCAGGTCGGCAAAGGTGATCCTCGGCTGCCAGTTGAGTGCCTGCCTGGCCTTCGAGATGTCCGCCTGGAGATGGTTTACCTCCGTGGGCCTGAAATACCTGGGGTCTATCTCGACGACGACATCACCGGGCTTCAGGCAGGTGTTGACGCCCTCTTTCAGGGACGAGACCACGGCCGTCTCAGATGCTCCCTCTCCCCGCCATGCAAGGTCTATCCCGGCATATGCGAAGGCCACCTCGACCATCTCCCTGACGGAATGACTCTCGCCTGTGCCGACAACGTAGTCGTCGGGCTTGTCCTGCTGGAGCATGAGCCACATCATCTCCACGTATTCCGGTGCGAAGCCCCAGTCCCTTTTTGAGTCTATGTTACCCAGGTAGAGCTTTTTCTGGTTCCCCGACAGGATGTTCGCAAGGGCGCGGGTGACCTTTCTCGTAAGGAATGTCTCTCCCCTGCGGGGCGATTCGTGGTTGAAAAGAATGCCGTTGCAGGCAAAGAGCCCGTAGCCTTCACGGTAGTT
>JAQVLK010000073.1 GCA_028704165.1 Candidatus Altimarinota bacterium
TTATCATAATATACCGTACGGCGATTTTCGAAAAAACCGGGCATTGTCTGGAGCCATAAAGGAATGCGTGTTCCTGGGAGCTGATTGCAAGGAATATACCCGCGCCACGTATGATTATAATATATTGGAAATAAATCCGAACAGGAACGACAGCAACGGCAACCCCGTGGTCAGTTACCTCATTGAAATATCAAAAACTGAAAAATACAGCAATGGAATGCTAGTGGAAACAACCGCATCAAAAGTAGAACTTGCACCAGGCAAATATCAGATGCTTAGTAGAATCCAGAGCATGACTGACCACTTTAATGATGGCGTCCATCTTCCCACTACCATGATTTCATATCAAAAATTTGACACTCTAGAAGATACGAATGAAATGCGTCTCGTACAGAAGATCAGCAATATGGGCAATACCAATGTCGCGGTTGATATTACAAAAGACGCGAAACCGTTAAGTTCACCTTCTGAAAATACAGCAACGTATGAATATAATAGCAACGGGAACATTACACGGCAGGTGTTACGGTATACTGGGTCAGGATTGGCGCCCGTCCCGGACAAAATGTTTGAGTATGAATATGACAATTTCGGGAATTGTATAAAGGAAATCAACTCAAGCGGCAGTCCGTCGCGTATTGTAGAAAAAGTATACGATTCGCGGCTGCGCCAGTATGTTGTTGAAGCGCGGGCGATCGGGGATGTGCTGACCTTTAAGTCTATGTATGAAATTAATTATACCTCAGCTTTCGGCGGCGTAAACAAAAAAACAGACCCTAATGGATCATCCACCTATTATGAATATGATTCATACGGTCGGTTGAACAAACAGTATGCTGATACAGGCAACGGCAAGGAAAAAATGTGCGAGTATACTTATGATACTAAGTTCCCGATGAGCGGCAAGGTTACCCTGTTCCCTGGTGATTCAAGCGGAGAACAGCCTATAGAGATGAGGACTTATGTTGATGGAACGGCGAGAGCATTACACACTGTCCGCACCGCAACTGACCAGAGTGGAAAGCGGTATATCAAGACCGGTAAAATTTTGTATGATACTCTCGGCAGGGTTTCTAGGAAAAGTCAGACTGATTAGGCGGCAGATGATGAAATTGACCGTTTCAAAGACAATGTCAGGGAAAAAAATCCGACTATAACTGAATATGACGCAAGCGGCCGTGTGAGAAAAGTCACCATGCCACCTGGATATAATGGTGAGCCTGAAACATCAACCACAATTACCTACAACGATCCATGGGAGGCAATAGAAACCCATAGCGTCGGCAGGTCCAAACGTACGATTACAAACGCTCGAAGACAGACACTATATGTTGAGGATTCAGGTGCTGGCGATGATGGACGCACTATTACTGCTAAGATTGGCTTTGCGTATAATACGAGCGGTAAACTAGTCAAGAAAACTGACCTTAACGCCGGGTCGATGACCCTTGATGTGCCTGAAAACCTTTTTACGCCTGGAGTTAAAGACACGTCAGGCAATAACATCGCCTGTTGGAAATACAACGGCTTTGGCCAGGTAGTAGCGGACAGCGACCCTGACCTTGGGCATTCAGGAATTACGTATAACGCTTTCGGCGAAATTGAGTCACGCACTGACGGCCTGAACCGGACCACTCACATGACTTATGACCGTCTTGGCCGTCTTACTGAAAAACACCTATCTGGAGAAGAAGGGACTGTTTTTTATAGGTATGATACACTCGTTGGAAGCACCTATTCCCTGGGCAGGGTAGTTGCAATTGATGACCCGGCACAACGTAAAGAATTCAGCTATGACCCGTTGGGCAGGATAAATAAGGAAATTCGTGTCATCAAGGACGGCGGGGACACCCAATACGTCACCAGCTTTGCCTATGACCTGCTTGACCGGAAAATCCAGATTTTGTACCCGAAGGACCCCAAGACCGACATTGCCATGACAGCCACGTACCGGTACTGCCCTATGGGCGTAGACGGCCTAGAAATACAAGCAGGCGAAGTGAAAAAGAACATTATTGAGAATATCGCCTATAATGAGTTCGGGCAGATGACCGAGATGCATCGCGGCAATAATACAATCAGTTATTATAAGTATGATATTAAAGGACGGCTGGAATCGCTCTTAACAACTGCTCAGCACAACGGCCAGACATGGAAAGTCCAGGATGTGAAGTATCAATTCAAGATCGATAACAGCATAGCATCGGTAGAAAATACTCCGGATGTGGATTCTGAGGGCGCTATTGAAAGCAGGGTCAGATATGATTATCAATATGACGGGCTTAACCGGCTGGTCTATGCCAAAGGGATATTGGAAAAATCACGGCTTACCTCTTCGCAAAATATGGCCGGGCAGTCTGCTCTCGCGGCTGTAGTTAATAACCAAAACAGCATTGTTAAGAAGTTTGAGTTGGGCTATACCTACAGCGCCAATGGAAACCTCACCAGCAAGACCGTGTACAATCCTGACACAGGGCATGCGGACGACATGTGGTTGTATTCGTACACCAACCACGCGGCAACGCGCGTTGAAACAACAAAGAGCGGTTTGCGGTTTGAAATGAGGTATGACGCGGCAGGCAACATGATCTCGAAAATGGACCATGAGAATAATCTTGCCAAGGAAATCGCATATGATTCATATAACCGGATAAAACAAGTAACTGACCTTAACAATGGAAATGTCAAGGGCGCCTACTGGTATGACGACCAGGGATTCCGCGTGCGCCGCGTCGCCAAGGTCGATTATGACGGGAGCGAACGTGAGATTGAGCTTCTTCATCCTTCCATGTACTTCGGCCTCGAGATACAGCGGAACGAGGCAGGCAAGGTAATTGATGATTCCGGGTTCGGCGTGAACAATATATACCTCAATGGCGTGCGCGTGGCAGCGACCCTCCCCAGTGGAGACACCCGTTATTATTTAACAGACCAGGTCGACTCTGTTAAGGCAGTGGTTGACGACAATGGCATGGTCGTTTCCCGCATGGAATACCTTCCTTACGGCGAAACCTGGTTCCAGGACGGAGACAAGAAAAACGCGCCCAAATACAACTCACAGGAGCTTGACAGGGAGACGAACTTCTATTTTTTTAACGCGCGCCACTACGATCCTGAAATAGCGCGTTTTGTGACTCCTGACACTGCCACAGACGGTGTGAATGACACCCAGGCATGGAACCGATATGCCTACTGCAAGGGAAACCCGATCATGTACAATGATCCGACCGGGCACTATGTGCCAATTATTATTGGGGCAGTGGTAGGAGCTGTTATGGGAGCGATTCAGGGCATTCAAATGGCTGATCGGAATCATGCTACAGGGGGGCAAGCTGCCGCTTATATATTTGGCAATATAGTCATCGGCGCTGGCGCTGGCGCCCTTTCTGGGGTCATTGGGGCTGCGGCTATACCTATGGCCGCGACATTATCAACTATGGTCGGTTCATTAGTGGGATCTGCTAGCATGTGTGCATTAAGTTTAATTCTTAGTAATAAAGTAACAGATATAACTATGTCTATTGGTCCAGCATCAGTGAGCGTAACACCAGATAAAAAACATAAAGTAAAATTTGGGTATATTGGAAAAACAAAGATGTTTGTGGAAAATTTAGGATATGCATTAGGGGCGGTTAGTATGGGGCTGGATTTTGTTAATATAGGCACAGGGGATTGGAAAATATCTGCTGAAAAGATGGAAAAAGAGTTTGATGAGGTGAATGATTATTTCAATAGCGTTGATAAACCAACAACAGAAGGAAAAATAAATACAGAGTATCATGATCCGGAAATACTAAGAAGGTATAATGTAGAACATCCCGGAATAGATGTTTCTGGTAGCAATGGTACACCAGTTTATTCTACTCATTCTGGTGAAGTGGTCTATAGGGGATTTGAAGCAGGCCCCAAATATTCCGCTGGTGGGACTCCATATCCTGGTGGCGGTAATTATATAATTACGAAAAATATTGATGGGACTTATAGCGCATATATGCATTTAGATAAAGTTGATGTCATAGTTGGTAGTTCCCTTGAGAAAGGGATGGAACTTGGTACTATAGGAAATACCGGTGGTGAGGCATTAGGAATGGGAGCTCATTTACACTATGAAATAAGAATGACTCAATGGGGTACGGGAATTGATCCAAGTAATGTACGTTCATTGT
>JAQVLK010000074.1 GCA_028704165.1 Candidatus Altimarinota bacterium
TTGGGTGTCTTAATTTCTAAATCATCGCAACTGGTCGCGTCCATACTATCTTTTCCTTTGATTGCATCAAAAATTATTTCTGCATCCTCAACATTTTTAGCAAAAGGTCCTATCTGATCTAAAGATGATGCCATAGCTATTAATCCATGTCTAGAAACTCTTCCATATGTGGTTTTTAAACCAACAACTCCGCAAAATGCAGCTGGCTGCCTTATCGATCCTCCTGTATCAGAACCCAAAGAAAAGGTGCATAGATCCCCTGCCACAGCAGCAGCTGGTCCAGCCGAAGATCCTCCAGGAACACATCCTGGCACTTTAGGATTCTTTACTGGATAAAATCCAGAATATTCTCCAGAAGATCCAATAGCAAATTCATCTAAATTTAACTTCCCTAATATTATTGAATCCTCGTTTTGAAGTTTTTCTGTCACATGAGAATTATATGGCGCAATATAGTTTTCCAATACCTTAGAGCCAGCAGTACATTTTTGTCCTTCCACTAAAATATTGTCCTTTAATCCGCAGGGAATACCTGCTAATTGTCCTAACGGTTTTTTCTCTGACATTAACTTGTCTACTCTTTTCGCATCTTCGAGTGCCCTATCTGAAAAAACAGACAAGTAAGCGCCTATCTCTTTATTTTCTTTTTCTATCTTTTGCAAAAAACTTTGCGTCACATCTTGAACACAAAATTCCTTTTTGGAATATCCCTCCTGAATTTCTTTTATACCCAACTTTGTTATATCCATATTAAAAAACCGGCTTAGTTTTTACATGTCTGCCTTCTTTCTCTGGACAAAGATGTAATAAATCTTTTGAAAAATCCTTAGCAATATCTTTTCTAAAGATATTTTTGATTTCTAAAGAATGAGTAGTCGGTTCTACTCCTTCTATATCTATTTCCTTTAATTTCTCAATATAATCAAGAATAGAGGAAAGATCTTGTCTCATTGATTCAATATCATCAGAATTAAATTCTATTCTTGATAATTGAGCTATTTTTTCTACTTCTTCTTTGGTAAGCATATTATTTACCTAGGGGCTTGCAGATCCTCTGGTTCTATCAAAACCTCTTCTAACTCATCTAGGCTTTCTAGAACCATACCAGCTCCCCTGACAATGGCAGTTAATGGATCTTCTACAATTCTAGTCGGTATCTTTGTTTCTTTTGTAATTAAGACATCTAAACCTCTTAATAGGGCGCCACCTCCTGCCAAATATATTCCCCTGCTCATAATATCAGCAACTAATTCTGGGGGTGTTTCTTCTATTGTATTCTTCACTTCCATTACAACTTCCTTAATTGATTTTTCTATTGCTTTTCTAACATCTTCTTCATTAATGATTACTTCTTCTGGAAGACCAGTAATTAAATTTCTCCCTCTTATCGGCATTTCTGTTTTTTCCTCGCCTTTCTGTTTTTCTTTGATGGAGCAAGCGCTACCTAATTTAATCTTAACCTGCTCTGCTGTTCTATCTCCGATAAGAAGCTTATATTCTTCTTGAGAAAAATTAATAATATCTTCGTTTAATTTATCACCAGCAATTTTTAAGCTTTTGGCTAATACTATTCCTCCCAAAGATATGACGGCTATTTCTGTTGTTCCGCCACCCATGTCTACTACAAAATTACCTCCTGCTTCCTGAACAGGAAGCCTAGCTCCGATAGCAGCAGCCATTGGTTGCTCTATTAAAAATACCTTTTGAGCCCCAGTGCTTTTCCCCGCATCTTTAACAGCTTTTTTCTCAACCTCTGTAAGCCCGCAAGGAATACCTATGATTAATCTTGGCTTAGGGAATACGGCCTTGCCATTGTAAGCGGCTTGGACAAAATATTTAAGCATTTGTTCTGCCACTTCAAAATCAGAAATAACTCCATTAAGTAATGGTTTTGTTGCAACTATATGGGCAGGAGTTCTGCCTACCATTTTTTTAGCCTCTTTTCCGATTGCCAATATCTGATTTGTTTTCTGATTAACAGCTACCACAGAAGGTTCTCTTATTACTATCCCCTCTCCCTTAACATATACTAAAGTATTGGCTGTTCCCAAATCAACAGCGATATCTTTTCCTAATCCTCCAAATAAATTTCCAGTTAATATTTTTTTAAGATCTACCATTTTTTTAATAGCGTTTTAATTGAACTAATGCTTACTAAACTTTCTGTCTTTTTGTCTCTATACTTCAGCCCGACTTTATTCTTTGTGATATTCTTTTCACCGACTACCAGTCTTATTGGTATTCCTATTAAATCAGACTCTGCTAATTTCTGGCCTGGGCTTACCTTGATTCTATCATCATATAATACGTCAAAGCCTGCTTTTTGTAAATCCTGATATAGTTTATCGGAAATCTTTTTCATTTTTGATTTTTCATAATCAAAAGCAAGAAGATGAATATCAAATGGAGCAATTTCTTTTGGCCAGATTATCCCATTTTCATCATGATTCTTTTCTATTATCGTAGCCATCAATCTCCCTATTCCGATTCCATAACAACCCATAATCACCAATTTCTTTTGTCCGTCTTTATCTAGAAAGTATAGATTAAAAGCTTTGGCATATTTTTCTCCCAAAGGAAATATATTCCCTATCTCTACTCCTCTTTCAATTTTTAAAGGAGAAGAACAATTTGGACATTTATCTCCCTCTTTTAATTTGGCTATCTCTTTGTTCCTGGCAAATTGACATTTCGGACAATAGATAACAGTATCTTCTCCTGCCTCTGTTAATACTTGAAATTCGTGGGTAAAATCATTTGTAAATCCTAATCCTGATGCCTCAACCATTACCGGGCTTAAACCGCATCTCTTAAATATTTTAAAATATGCTCTTGCTGCCTTTTTATAGTATTCTTGAAAATCTGCCATATCTGTATGAAAACTATACAAATCTTTCATCAAAAATTCTCTGGTTCTTAAAAGCCCGCCAGAAAATCTCATTTCATTCCTAAATTTAGTCTGTATCTGATAAAGATAGGCCGGAAGATCCCTATATGAAGAAATCTTTTTGCTAGCCAATTGAGTTATTACCTCTTCATGAGTCGGACCTAAAGCCAAATCTTTGTCATGTCTGTCTTTTAATCTGAATAATGGAGGATCCATATGGTCCCACCTATCTGTTTGTTCCCAAATAGTTTTAGGTTGTAGAGTTGGCAAAAACACTTCTTGTCCGCCTATAGCGTTCATCTCTTCTCTTATCACATTGCATATTTTTGTATTCACCGTCACGCCTAAAGGTAAAAGGGAATATACTCCTGAAATCAGTTGATCAATATATCCTCCCCTTAAAAGAAGTTTATGAGAAATTGTATCGGCTTCCTTTGGAGCCTCCTTTTCTGTTTTATAGAATAAGATTGATTGTTTCATATATTGTTTATACCTTGCCTTTGCCAAAAAACTGGATATAGTCTTTAACGGCAATAAGCAAAGATAATCCTATTAAAATAATAAAACCTACAAGATTGAAATTTCTTTCAAATTTTTCAGGCGCATTTTTCTTAAAAATAGCTTCATATATTACAAATAACATTTTACCGCCATCTGCGGCAGGAATAGGAAACACATTAATCAAGGCCAAACCTAAAGATAAAACAGCTATAAAATTCAGTATTTGCCATATACCCTCATCTGCTATGGTTCCGGTCAAAGCTAAAATTCCGACAGGACCAACAAATGTATTAGATAATGGCTTTACTGATTTTTGCGCAAAAGATGATCCTATAATGCTGCCTAAAACCCTTATCGAATAATCTAGGGTGGAAACAGAATGGATAACTCCTGAAAATATTTTTTCTGTGGCAGTGGTATATTTTACTTCTAAAATATGACTCAACCCTATCCCTAAAAATCCCTTGCCATCTTTTATCCCAGGAACTACTGTTACTTCTTTAGTCTTCCCTGATATGGCGTTTTTGACACTCAAAGTAATTTCTTGTTCTGGTCTTTGAGAAATATATTCAATAACTGATTCCGCTGAATTGAATTTATTTTCTCCTACAGCAACAATCAAATCATACTGCTTTAAATCACTATTTATCGCTGCAGAACCTTCCATAATTCCAGAAACTACGGGC
>JAQVLK010000075.1 GCA_028704165.1 Candidatus Altimarinota bacterium
AGTTTCGAAGGACGAGGATGAATCTGACGCGCCTTAAGCCTTATGACCTGGCGCTTCAACTGATGAAGAATCCCGACAAGAAATATGGCTACGAGGAGACGCTCTCCAACATATCCGCCTCTTATGTGGCAATGGATCCGGCCTTCCTGGACATATTCGTAAAGACTACAACCAGCGGCTCAATGGATGTCTATCCCAATCCCGAGGGCGGAAAGCAGCCGGGAGGCTACTGCCAGGATATGTGTGCTCTGCAGCGTCCGGCGTTGATATTCATGAACTTCAAGGGTTTGATGGATGACCAGAAGACCCTCACTCATGAGATGGGTCATGCCATCAACTTCTACCTGATGGGCAAAAATGTGGATTACCTTTATTGTGCAGGCACAGAGTACGAGATGGAGATCCCCTCAACCTTCAATGAGGAGCTCTTCGTGGATTATGCCCTGAAGAACTACGACCAGGATACGGCCCTGGCAATTTTAGCAGAGGCGGTTAGTGATTATGAGAACTACTTCACCTTCCAGCCCATGATCACCGAGTTCGAAAACAAGGCACACCAGCTTTGCCGCCAAAAGACAAATGTGAGCGGCAGCGATCTTAGCCGGCTATGGACCAACCTATCCAAGGATTACCGCAGCGGTTTGGTGGATTACTACCCGGAGGACAGTGCCCAGTGGACCTACATCAGCCACATCTATCTCACCAACAATTACTACACCTTCAGCTATGCTCTGTCCAAAGCCATAACTCTGTCATTGTTCAAGATGTACAAGGAAGATCCGCAAAAGTTCAATGAGAATTACATGGCCTATCTCTCCGCGGGAAGCAGCATGACTCCGCCGCAGAAGCTGCAGAAATTCTTCGGCATTGAGATAGATAGAAAGCTGTTCGAGGATGCCATGGATGTGGTGCAGATGAGGGTGCTGCAGCTCCAGGAGCTGGAGGAGAAGAGACTGGCAGGTTCCGCCTGAAGGCAGGGCGGAACTCGCATTTCCTCTTTTTATTCGCGTTGAATTGAGATGCAAACAACCTTTTTGCCCATTTGCGGGAGCGCGCGCAGCTGCTTTGAAATTATTCTCTTCTTTCGTTTTTCTGTATGATGTCTAGAACCCGGGACCGTGTCCTGCAATTCAATAATAAGATCTTTTTGCGAATTCCATGTCGAACCAGATCATTGAAATAATGGATTTGGTAATTTAGATTATGCCGTCTGAAATTGATTGCCAAATAAGTGATGATCAAATTCTTGCAAGCGCTGTTCGTTTTTTAATTGATGGGGGCGAAGATGATGCTGCAAGCGTATTACTTTCTTGTTCTCTACACTCTTCATGGTGGACCAGTGATTTAGGAATTGACTATAAGAATTTCTTACTCAAAGGTCCACGTGCAGCTTATGACGTTTTGAGTGTTAGGGATCACCCAATTAGAATATCTATTAAAAAAGCGATCGAAGCCGTGCTTCCTGTCGGGATAGTTATCAATGATTTGATTGCAAGCGGTGAACTTATCGATATTGATCCCGACTGGCGTTCTGAATTGCTTGAAATTGCACGAGGTAGGGGTATATCCAATCAAGCCGCGGGAGAACGGGCTGCAAAAATTTTAAATTGGAACAATTTAGGTTTTCGTTCAGCATCCGAGATAAAAATTGCTCAGGTACTTGATAAAGCAGGTGTTCTTTTCCTTCCGAATTGTAAGGCCAGACTTGGTTCCGTTGAGAATAGACAAAACAGGGAACCGGATTTCCTTATTTGCCATAATGGCAAATGGGGTATCCTCGAGGTAGATGGTGAGCCATTTCATCAACCATCTCGCACGGTTGCTGATCATGAGCGTGATCGCCTTTTCAAAATCCATGGGATAATGGTAGCAGAGCATTTTGATGCAAACAAGTGTTTTAACAAACCAGATGAAGTAGTGAACACATTTTTAAGGATTCTTGATCAATAGGCGAGCCATTAACCGCATCTATTGATTGATCAAACTAGAATACTTTTTTGTTCACTAGTTCCAACAGCTTGCTATAGCAACTACTAGAAGTTAAAATAGTAATATACTATTTAGCAAAGCATGAGGCCAAAATTAAATATTTAATTTCTGATGCTAGCTTTCATTTTAATGGCTTCAAATTCGGCCACAAAATATCAGGAAATTCATTGATATACAGCGTATGGTTGATAACATATGAAGTAAAATACACTAGCAAACGCGCTATTCTAGATAGATTGGGAATTAATGGATATGATTTGTCCAATGTCCAACAATTCCTTGGCTAGCCGATACATTTATTCCACAGATTTCTAAGATCTTTAATAATCTGCGTTATAAGAACAATGAAACTCAATAGCGTAAACACCGCCGTAATTATATAAAAATAATACGTCTCATAAAATCTATTCACATGTATTTTTATATCTTGTCTATCTTGATACCACCGCTCTCTATTTTTGTAACTATATGTAATCTGAATATTGTGATCCCCTGGGGGTGCATCATCAGCAATTGCAAAATCAATCGTCAAAGGGGCATAATGTGCAATACTAGAGTTTGGCGAATACATCACTTCGCCAAATGATATCGGAGCAGCTCCCGTTAGTTGTGTCCCGAAATATTGGTCTTTTCCAGATATATAGGGATTTTCATAATAATTACTGGGAATTAAAGACCAAAATGAAGGGGTTTCATCTCTTGTAATTGGCTCTCCACGACATAATTTTGTGTTTGTAAGTCTATCTATTTCTGCACAGGTATAATTTATTTTCGTTACTTTAATTTTTTTACTCATAACTATATATTCTGGAATGAATACAAAAATTTTGCTAAAATCAACATCTCCCGAACCGGATATAATCAATTCTATTTTAAAATTGTCTTTGAGATTTAATTGTGTGTTATTTGTTTTGATCAAGAGAGAATAAGATGGCTCGCCACCCAAATCAAATGTATTAGTGGAACCAGAGGCCCCATACAAGTATAAAATAATTATTATGATGGAGGGGGAGATTAATTTTATTATTTTTGTATTACACCACATATTTAAAATGAAACTCATAGTATATTTCACCGCCCAAGCAGCCACCAGCACTTAACCATTGAATCCTCTTGGCCTGGTGGTAAGGGTTAGCTGACGAATGATTTGCGTGAGCTGTGCCACGTGGCCTTCCAAGAAGCAGATCTGCTTATCCTTCAGCACTAGGGCACCCTTGAAATGGTCGTGATCACGCCTCATGCCATCCAGCTCTCCATACGGTCTCATCCTTAAGACCTGGAAAGACCCCGGCCAGAGAGAGCTTCGCATCAAGATCATGGATTGAATCTATTCATCTTCTGGAATTGTGGGTCCTTCCCCGTTAGCATCGTGGAATGATTGAGTCATAATCTCGTTGTGGTCTACTTTGATCGCATATACCTCTGCATCAAATTCGCACTCAAATGGAGTATGAACCACAATTTGTACTTTGTACCAGGGTGATGTAACATACCGAGTTAGATATTCTCCAACAATTGGGATTCTGGCAAAATCACGAGCTTCGTTTCGCCAGTCAAACCTTCCATGGCTTCTTGTATGAAGAAAAACTTTCATTATTCAACCACCTAATGTATTTGGCCTCTTAAAATGTACTTACGTTTCTCTATTTAATGTTCTTCGTCGGATTTTCAAACGTGATTTTTTGAAATAATCTTAATACATCAGGATTAATTTAACCCTTTTTGATCAAAATTTCGCATATTGGCGTATATGAATTGAAATCACTTTCATATACACAGCCTGGTTTTATGCCACTCTTCATAAAGAATATAAATTCCACTACTAGTTTTTTATAATATCCGATGCGTATTTTTATGTTTTTTTGAATTCCGCTCGTGCTCGATGACGAAAGCCTTTCTGCGTCTTCTGCTTCTCTTGAAGCTATTATTTGGATTTCTGGAAGATTTTTATCATTTATAACCTCCAGAGACTTCTCGAAATTGTAATCATCTGAATCCTCTCATTTATTCCTCCAGAATTGCCACCCACCTTTTCATGATCTCTTTCTAGCCAGTTGCGAATTGTCTGGATCGAGCAACTAA
>JAQVLK010000027.1 GCA_028704165.1 Candidatus Altimarinota bacterium
ATGTCTGTAAAAAATCCTTTCATCTGTTTAGGAGTTAATTATAAATGTGTCTGCAGCTGGGATAATACATGAAAAAATCGAGTTTGGGTAATGGGGGGCGAGTATTTTTTGAATTGTGTATAAAATTTCCTGCTTATTTAAGCGCAGGAGACAATGACTGAGTAAAGTGAAGAAATAGATCATGTAGCGATTGTTGTGCGGCGAATTTGTCGACGATTATCTATAATGCTCAAAATGAGTTTTATCTTGACGGCGATGCAGTATAAACCATAGATCTCTAGGATCTACAAGATTCCAATGAGTTTCTTGCGTTTCAGGGACATCCATTATTTCATCTAATTTTACTTCTTGCCCGATTCTAACCCATTGTTGCCAATGTTGACTAGCGCCTAAAACTTTAGCAATTGCACGACGCAACCCTTGTGATGTCTCTCTAATCTCTACTCTTAAAATTTCAATACAAATCTCATCATCTGTGCCATATTGTTCACCAGGTGATAGGTTAAGACGTTTAGACATGATGTTATGATTATGTGCGTGAAGTAATACTCACAACCTAGTTTATACTAATTCAATATCCTCTGGTTTGACACCTTTTGCAATCTTGAATCTGATTATCGTACCTGGTTTCAGAAAGCCTTTTAATCCATACTTCTCCAAATCTTCTCTTGGAATCCCCATCGTTACAATGCCAGACATATGATCTTCAATTTGTAATTGTATACCGGCGTTGTTCTCGCGCAACACTTCAATGATTGTAGCAGTGCGAAAGTCTTCACTTGTTTCTTTTGGAATTTCCATAATCATAATATTGATTGTTAATAAATGTGGGAATCTTTATAGCATTGAATGTTATTTCGTACAACTCATTTCCATGCGAAGTGTTTTTGTAATAACACATGATTTTGTTAGAGGCGGGCTTAAGCCCGCCTCTAACAAAGGATATTGGCCTGTCAAAACCTAAATCCTTAGTACTCTGCCTCGAGCCAGAGGGAAAAGCCCGAAGGACTAGCGAAAGTAAGTCACAAAACTTTACTCAAAATATTCTAAGGGGAATTTTAGCCATCCCATTCTTACGAACACAACAACCAAGAGTGTATAAATGATAGATATGATTATGTCTTTGATTAGCTCTTTTCTCGTGTATTTAACTTTTTCTTTTGAAACAATATCTTTGGCTCCATGGTGCATGAGTATGAACCCTACAACATTTGTTATCCAGTAGCCGAATATCATCATCGGTAAAAACAAATTTCTAGAGATTAATCCGAAGGGGAATGCAAATGCGTACGCGAGAGGAATATTGATTACAAGATCATTCCACCATGAAAGTGGTGAAAGCATGTATCCTATAATGGCTAAAATTCCTCCTTTAATTCTATGCTTCATTTTTTTATTAACAAAACAGCAACGCTATTCTACCCGAAAACAAGGTCCAGAGTAAGTGCCAGAACCTATTCCACCCCTAGTACCTTAGCCACAAAGTGGCCCCGTTGGGGCTATTAGCTAATAGCTACTCTGCCTTCTTCTCCCCACAC
Organism: Candidatus Altimarinota bacterium; assembly: GCA_028704165.1. GTDB lineage: Bacteria > Patescibacteriota > Gracilibacteria > RBG-16-42-10 > JAQVLK01 > JAQVLK01. The sequence goes on from JAQVLK010000027.1 coordinate 1,539, forward strand.
TCCTTATTATCACAAACCTTATTTTTCTCTTTCCCCTTTTCAACCAGTGGCCAGCCGCAAGTTGGGCATTTCTCATCGAGAGGTTTCTGCCAGAGAGCAAAGGTACATTTGGGATAGCCGGAACAGCCGTAAAAAGGTTTGCCTCTCTTGGTTTTTTTCTCGACGATGGCGCTGTCACAAAGCGGACATTTGATACCTGTTTCTTTGACTATGGACTTAATATTCTTACAGTCGGGATATCCTGAACAACCCAAGAACTCTCCAAAGCGTCCTCGCTTTTTGACCATCGGCTTGCCACATTTCTCACAAACTTCATCTGTTTCCTCAGGCTCCTCGGCTTCACCATTCTCCTTGATCTGCTTGGTATTCTTGCATTCAGGATAGTTGGAACAAGCCAAAAATCTTCCAAAACGTCCGAGCTTAATAATCATCTTGGAACCACATTTCTCACAAACCTGATCACTTTCTTGGTTAACCACATCGTCTTTCTTGATAGTTTTTTGCTTGTCATTGATTAAAGTGTGGAATGGTTCATAAAAATCTTTAATGACCGGTACCCACTCTTTTTTACCTTCGGCAATTTTGTCCAAATTATCTTCCATGCCGGCTGTAAATTTGTAATCCACAATTTTGGGAAAATGCTCTACCAAAAGATCGTTCACTACAATGCCCGTGTCAGTTGGTTTTAATCTTTTTTCTTCCAATGCGGTGTAACCACGTTTCTGAATAGTGGTAATGGTAGGTGCGTAAGTGGAAGGACGACCGATGCCTTCACTTTCCAATTTCTTAACTAGCATAGCTTCCGTATAACGAGCTGGTGGTTTGGTGAAATGTTGTTTGAGCTCCAAGTTCTTGAAATCCGGCTTATCACCTTCGGCTAGTTCCGGCAAAGTTTTTTCTTGGTCATCCTCTTCTTCTTCGGGAGCATCTTTGCTCTCGGTATAGGCTTTGATGAAACCCGCGAACTTGAGAGTTTGTCCGTTAGCTTGGAATAAATAATCTTCCTTGGCAATAATTTCAGCCTTAACCTGATCAAAAACAGCCTCTGCCATCTGGCAGGCCAGCGTTCTCTTCCAAATTAGTTCATAAAGTCTGAATTGGTCACGTTCCAAATATTCCTCAATATCCTGTGGAGGCATATCAAAATGTACCGGACGAATAGCTTCATGAGCTTCTTGGGCGCCCTTCTTCTTTTTATAAAGACGAGGAGTTGCTAGAGCGTACTCTGCTCCGTATTCTTTGATAATCACCTCCTTAATACTTTTTAAAGCCTCGTCAGCCAAGTTTACAGAATCAGTACGCATGTAAGTAATCAAACCGGTCTGTCCTTTGTTTCCCAGTTCAATACCTTCATAAAGTTGTTGGGCTACCATCATGGTCTTGCGCACCGAGAAACCTAATTTGCGGGAAGCTTCTTGTTGCAGTGTAGAAGTGGTAAAAGGGGCTGCAGGATTACGCTTACTTTCTTTTTTCTCAACGTTGATGACTTTATAACTAGCACCCTCCAAAGCCTTCTCTACTTCCTTAGCATTTTGCTCAACCTTCAGACTAACTTTTTCTCCTTTAATTTTAGTCAAGATCGCTGCGAACTCTTCAGTATCTTTTGATAAATGAGCGGTAACACTCCAAGACTCTTCTTTCTGAAAAGCCTCAATTTCTCGTTCTCGTTCCACAATCAGGCGTACGGCCACACTCTGCACTCGGCCGGCCGAAAGTCCGTAGCGCACTTTCTTCCAAAGTAGCGGCGAAAGTTCATAGCCCACCAAACGATCAAGTACACGACGAGCTTGCTGCGCATCGACCAGCGGCATATTGATAGTGCGCGGACTTTCCAAAGCTTTTTCGATCGCAGTTTTGGTAATTTCGTGAAAAACAATTCTCTTAACTTGTTTACTATCCAATTTTAACGCTTCGGCCAAATGCCAAGCGATGGCTTCTCCTTCGCGGTCTTCATCAGTTGCCATCCAGACTTCAGCGTTGCCCTTCATCTTCTCTTTCAGATCTTTAATGGTCTTGGTTTTATCCTTCGAAATCAGATAAGTCGGCTCAAAATTATGCTCAACATCAACGCCCATTTTGCTCTTTGGTAAATCTCGGACATGCCCCATCGAAGCTCGTACTAAATAATCCTTACCCAAAAAGCGCCCGATAGTTTTGGCTTTGGCAGGGGACTCAACGATGACTAGGTTTTTGGCCATGAATGATGTTGCTAGCGATTACAAAAAGGAAGCTAACTTAAAAGTTTTGGAATGTCAAAGGGAAATAATTGATACAGTGATACAGTGACTCAGTGGTTCAGTAATACAGTAGTAGAATTAGATGTGTCTTTGTCACTGAATCACTGAACTACTTAAATACTAAAAGGCTGTTTTAATCCAGTAATACAGTGGGACAGTTACTGACGCTTGATCCAGATAGATATCATCTTGCTGACTTCTTCCTCAAGATCACACAAGGATTTATAATCTTCTTTGTTCAAGTAATTTGACTCAAAAGCTAAAATTGTTTGGGCTCGCAGTTCTTCCAAAGAAGCAAATGCAATATTATAGAAATGCATTTTTTCTTTTTTCCCGCGTCTTCGGAAGCCCTCGGCAATGTTGGAAGGAGAACAGATACTGCTGATCGTCTCATTTGTCTTGTTAATTCGTATTTTTCTTCGGGAGGAAAATTAGAAGTGATTTTATAGATTTCCACATATAATGTTCTAGCTTTTTGCCAGACCAACAGATCAGAAAAGCTTCTCGCATAAGTCATAATGTTTTGATACTTAATTACTGATCCGCCTAGGCGGAACTGGTTTGTAATAGGGGTACAAGTGGGAACAGTAGTAGAATGCAAAGTGTCTTTGTCACTGATCCGCCACAGGCGGAACTGGAATACTGAAATACTCATTCTCAGTATATCAACCAAACATGGTTCGACTCCGCTCACCACAAGCACGGCAATCGTGAAAGTTTATTATGAAATTATAACTCGGTTGCTAAACTAACCATCCTGAGACTGCCTGCACTGAGCAAGGTCGAAGTGTCGAAGGATTAAGAAAAGATTAAGACTGATTCGCATCTCCCCGTAGCAGCCCCCCTTGCTTGCCCTGAGCTTAAGCGAACGGGCGGGGGCGGGTGGTTTGGGTTTGCGGGGGCGGGTGGTTCGGGAGTATTTCTGCGGGGGGGGCGAGCGGTTCGGAAGTTTTCCTGTGAAGGAGTGGAGGAATTTGAAATTTTTAGTGCACTGAGCTAGGATGGAGCCTTACCATTAATAATTAATAAACATGTCAAATAGAAATGCTGATCATTTAGACGAGAGCAATTCGGAACTCATGGGATTAACGCGCTTGTCTCTAGGAATCCTTTTCGAGCATTTTTGTGCTTCAGAATATGCTGTTGGTTATAGTGAAGACAAATCTTTTAAGAGAGGGCAAAAAGTACTGGATAGTCATCTTGATGAAATACCTACCCTGAAACACGAAGTAGTCAGGACAGATTTTATAAAATATTTAGAAGAGATCCTTAAATTCTATGAAGATGGCTTACTGCCATATCTGGATGCTCTTAATAAGCTTGATCTACAAAGCTGGGGGCACTTGCTTTCTTCTGAAAATAATTCTTGCGATTTCTTATTAAGTCAGCAGCTAAATGATGTTCCTCCCATGCTGAGAGAGATAAGACATAGAATCGGAACAAGTTTTGAATTAACATTATCTGAGACAAAAGAGCCAAAACGTATTACGTCTCGCAAACAGATGCCGGAAGCTGATCTGTCTGAGGAGATCGAAGTGATAAAGAATGAAATTATCAGAATGAAAAATGGAATTAGTGTAGAAGATTTTCAAAGACTGGAAGAGATTTTATCTGAATTGAGTAATATTTTGGGGATAGAGGTTAGGCATGGTGTTCGCTTTTATTGTAATTGGGATTTCAGAGTGGATAAGCTTCGGAACCGTATTAAAAAAGGGCAGATATCCCACACAGAAAGTACAACACTTGTTGATAGGATTAAAAATATACTTGGTCAACTTAGTTCAAAAATTGAGGTGCTAATAGAAAAAAGAAAATCATATCTGAAAAAAAACGGATTCTCGAAGAGATAACTTTGGAAGCCGAAAGAGACAGAAGAACCAGATCCTCTTTGTAGTTTTATAACTTAATACTAAACTTAATCTCCTTAATAAAAAACCATGACTATTCCTGAAACAAATGAATCCCCAGAGAAAAAAAGACTGCCTTCTCTTGAGGACTTTCCCAGGGCGATGGAGCTGTTAGCGCGTGTCGAGAAACGTTATGATGATCCAAATGTGGAAGTCTCTTTTCAGGAAGCAGCAGAAATAAGCAGATTCTTGGAACAAATCTATAATTTACTTACTAATCTTTTCCATTATCCTACAGCGCAAGAGGTGATCAATGCAGAAGAAAGTCTCGCATTCCTGAACCATGAAGACATCTCTGAGGCATATGTCAAACAACATGGTCCAGAAGAAAAAAACATGCTCGGTAGACAGCGTTTTTTCTTAAGGAAAATGAGAATTCCTTGCGGTACAATATTTAATGATCTTGCTATCTTGATACGCGATAATCCCAATATTTCTCGAGAAATAGCTAACAGTAAATTAGATGACTTAGAAAAGTTGAGACAAGAATTTTCGGAAGCCGTGAGGTCTTCTTTGATGGCTCAGATTCGTTATGCAAAAGAGCCTAAACCTAAAAAGAATCAAAGTGATAGGAAAGTTAGAGCTTATAGCTCTCGAAAATGGGTGCTTGATTGGGAGGTCGCAATCTTAAGTGTGGTAAATGATGATCTTGCTCAATATCCAGCTCCGTCTCATAGTGAGGAATCAGTTGAGCAACTTATTCCTTTTCTCAGAGATACAGTTCTTCCTTTAGTGAGAATATTTCTGGCACATGATGAGAATAATCGATTTAAAATCTACGAATCCTTAAAGGGGGCAATTAAATCTATTGATAGAAAAACTCTGCCAATTCCTGAAGAACATGAGTTTTTCTATCGAAGGATATATGATATATATGCTTCTCCGATTGATGCCAACTTTTCTTATCCCAGCAATATCCTCTCTTGTAAAAGACCTTCAGAGCAGGAGCAAGCAGTTCTCGACATGGCGCAAACTTTAAGAACACAAGCTTCTTCTTTGATGCCAATTTTGGAGCCTGGGGAAATTGATGCTTTGTTATCCGAGACCGATCGTCAAACATTGGAACAGCAGATTGCTTCCTTCAGATCATCCAGTCATGCGTTGTTAACAACGATGGAGCAATATCGAGCTGCTAGGGCAAATGCGAATCAATTGGATGAAATCAAAAAGTAGTTTGCAAGATTTTTCTACACACTTTCCCACTTTTCTGCTAAAGTAGGCATTGTTAGCGACTAACCAAAAAACAAATGGCAGTACAAGACATTTTAAAGCAACTCAATAAAAGCATTGAGGGCTTGAAGGACGCTTTACCTAAAGTTCCCAAAAAGAAAAAGACTCTGGCAAAAAGAGTTGTGCAGCATAAAAAAGAGGAGAAACCAACTCGAATCGAAATTCGCTTGATGGATGTTATTAAGATTACGATCACGATTTTAGCTGTGTATTATCTCAGTAATTTGGTAACAGAAATTAAGTCTGTTTTGGTGGTACTTTTCTTGTCGATCATTATTGCTTCAGCTCTCACTCCTGGGGTTGACTGGCTGGAAAAGAAAAAAATCCCCCGCGTGCTAGGTGCGATTATTATTTATATTTTGGTGTTGGGAGTGATTGCTTTGATTTTATCCAGTTTCATTCCGGTGATTGCCGAACAGATGCTGGCTTTGGCGGTAAATCTTTCAAATCTTTTTCAACAGCTTGTCCAAATGGATTTGAGTACAATTCCTTTACTGGGGAGATTTGCACCTGATTTTTCCGATTTTCTGGCTCAACTTAGTGGAGATCAGCTCGTAGCTCAAATTGAAAACGGGTTAAAAGCTTTGGCGGGTAGTCTCTATGCTATCGGAAACTCCGGTTATTTTGCCATCAAAACTGTCTTTGGTGGAATTTTTAATGCTTTCATGGTTTTTATCTTGAGTTTTTACATGGTACTAGAGAAAAAATCTCTGGAGAGATCGATGACTACTTTAATCCCCGACAGACATGTAGATAAATTTATTCGGCTCAATAATAATTTACAGACCAAGATGGGAGCTTGGCTTCGTGGGCAACTCACGGTCAGTTTTATTTTGGGAGTTTTGACTTGGATCGGTCTTAAGATCATCGGTATCCCTTATGCCGCTACTTTGGCGTTATTTACAGGGATTATCACTATTATCCCTTATTTGGGAGTGTGGTTGGCTCTAATTCCTCCTTTGGCAATTGGCTTTACTGTGTCTCTTTGGGCTGCTGTTTTTGTCGCTATCACTTACGCTATTGTTCAGTTCTTGGAAGGCAATTTTATCAGTCCTCTAGTCATGAGTAGAGCGGTGGATTTGAATCCCGTAACCGTTATTATCGTATTATTGATTGGAGGTGAATTATTCGGCATTTTGGGCGTTGCGCTTGCGATTCCCGTTACCGCTGCGGTAACCGTCTTTATCGACGATTATCAGGAACACAAGAAATAGTTTTGAAATTTTGGTTTGTTTAAAAAGGGGCCGGACATGTCCGGTCCCTTCAATGTAAATACGCGCTCCGAAACTCGCTTCGCTCACTTATTTCTTGGATTTTCTAAATTTCTTCCAGATGAAATAAATAATCAATCCAACAGGTAGCCAGATGACGGCTTTGACGAGTAGGAAGATGGCGAAATCAGCGAGTCCCTGAAGATTGGTGACGAGTGAATTTACTTGTTTCTTGAAACTTCTCCAGAGATTCCATTCATCGTCAGAGATAGGGTTGATCTCAACATCAGGCAGGAGAGTCAGATAAATACTGGAGTAATCAACTTGGCGATCGAGGTTCTTTTGTGTACCTTTCAAGCTCTCGATCTGTTCACGTAAACTCGCCAATTCTCTGTAAACACTGAGAGTTTCTTCCACATCTTTGGCCTTATTAAAGAATTCTCTAACCTTTGCTTCGCGTGCTTCCAGATTTTTAATGTGTTCATCGTTATCATAATACTGGCTAGTCACATCACGGCTGCCTACGTTTTCGGATTTTACATAGCCATATTCCTTGAGATGTTTAGTCGCTTCCTCAAATTTATCGGCAGGTACTCGCATGGTGAGATAAGCCTGTTTATTATTATTGCTATATTCAGAAACTTCCATGTTGTCGAGGAAGCCACCGATACTAGCTAGGTAAACGCGTGCCTCTTCGGCAGTCTCTTCCGGCTTCTCAACTTCGATGGTGTAATTTGCTGTGGTTATGAGCTTGCGATCTGCGGGGGCAATATCGGGGTCTCCCGCACTCTCTTCTGCTGTGTTCCGAGCAATAGCATCTTTTTCCATCATGGGAGCAGCAGATGGAGCCATAGCCAGCCCATAGTCGTCAGAGGCGTATTCTCCACGCATTGAGTTTTGGGTCATGGTTCCAAGTTTATTCATAGTTACTCCTCCGGAATACCAGAGCCAGAGTACTGCGAGGGCGGCTACAAGGATAAGTAGCATGCGGTGTTTTTTCAAAAATTCTTTCATGGAAGTTTTGGTTAAATGACTACCGTATTCTACAACTTCTGTTGATAAATAAGAAATTCTATAAATTACCAATTCCTAATTGATCTAATATCTATTCAATTACTAACGCAGCTAAGCATTTGGTATTAGAGTTTGATTAGTAATTAGGGTAATTAGTTCTTAGTAATTTTATTAAGATATTTCCTCATAAAATAAAATTGAAATTTTTCAAGCGCAATTTAGGGAATAATTTGAAAAACAAGATGTTTTTTATAAGCCATAAAACGCCGAATAGTTTTTGAAATGGCTCTCGAAATTTCCGCTAATCCCAGCGCTTTTATTGCATTATGTGAAAAAAAACTTACAATTCAACGCGAAGAAAATGATTCTTTCTGAGATCTCCGGATGCAGGGAAGACATTTCCTTCCAAAGAACTTTAGCAGCACGGTGTTTTCTTTTCCGGATTTGCTTGGTTCGGGGCTGAGAGCTTGAATATGTTTCGAACTTTCAGTCCCGGACTTAAAAAGAATCTGGGGGACCCCTATTTTCATCTACCGTTATAGGTAAGGTGAAAACCATTCATATTTTCTCAAGGGAGAGAAAATATGAAATCGTTCAGCTGATTTGAGAAGCTGAACAAAAAAAAGGATCCGGATACTTCCCTAAAGTATCCACAACATAAGAAAACACCTGCTGCTTTCTTGACCATGATTGACCTTGATTGAAGGATTACCATGATTAACCATGATTGAAGGATGGCCTTGATTGACCATGATTGTCTGGAACTGTGATTACGCTGATTAAATGATGCACCCGCCTACGCCATACGTTTCACTTCATGGCTACGGACGGGCAGGCTATGATTAGGACGCACGCGTTTTTAATGTTTTTAGCTAACAGTGGGTTTAAACCCACCGTGTGCGGGTAACTAGGTGAATCAAGGTCTTGCTTTTTTCTCGAACCTTATTATATAATGCACCCTCGCTGGTAAAGGTTCTAGCCCAGTCTTCATTAGAAGGGTAAGCTTAGACTTTGCTTGCGAATTGAACTTTGACAACCAGATACTGCACAAAATTTTGAATGCTGAATTTTGAATGAGAGATCTAGTCTAGGCTCGGGGCGCTTGAGCTTAAAATCTAAGTTTGATCGTCCCGCTTAAAAGGAGGGTTTTCATGGGAAAATGTGATAATTGTTGGCAGTGTGATGACTGTGAGATAAGAAGAAGGAGGATGAGGAGAAGGGAGGAACTCATGTACAGGAAGGTCCCGGGGTTTTCCGTTGAATCTAACAGAACTTCCGGGGGCACGACTGTTTCTGAGGCGAACTATGATCCTCATTGGCAGCCGTATTTTAACCCGTGGTAGCAGTGAGGTCGTGTCCTGCTGCTAAAACTGTCGGCTCTTTCCTGGAAAGGAGGGTTTGCCATGTTGGCAAGATTCCTCAGATTTCTGACGTCCGGCGGTTTTCTCAAACACAACGTATCCGGTGGCGGAGCGTTCGTGAATGAGACAACCGGCTGCCGTCGGCTTCTCCAAGAGACACGGTAGGGATCAGAAATGCCTTGCCGTTTCCCACCCCAGCCTCAGGGGTGACCTCTGACTCCGGGGACATTGAGGCTTTAGTCTGGAGAACATTTTTGTTCGTAATAGCCTCTTTTAGAGGCTATTAAAACCTTCAACCTTTTTCCAGAAAGGAGGGACGGGGCCGTGTTGGCACAGTTCCTTCAGCACAATCGTGAAGAGACTACTGGATTTCTGATTCGAGAGTCTCTTCCGGAGAGAACTGGGTCTTAGCCCCCAAAGTGGTGGGGTGACCCCCCGTCAGCCTCAGGCGGTATCTCTACTCTTAGACAAGAGGTCTCTGGCTATGAAGTCAGAGGTTTAAGAGAACATTTTCTGTCTTTTCTAAATATGGAAACTTCCCGGAGGATTTCTCTGATAAACGGAATAAAAAAGAGGCCTCGCCAAGAGGCAAAAACCTTTTTCCGGAGAGATCCAAAGGGGAGCAACCGTCTAAGAAGAGGCGCCCCCCTCCTTTTACCCCGGCCGTTCTGGTCGGGGAAGAAAAAATGTTTCTTTTTTCAATCTGGGCCCCTTCGGGGGCCCTGCATTTTCTCTAAAATTCTCAGGAAATCCTGAGAGCTTATGACAGTATCTGGTTGCTTTTTCTGCACCCCCAAGGGGTGCGGTTACTTTGAGATGCAGGCACGAGGCCTGCTATTCAAGATAAGACCAGTCGCACTCCCTTAGGGGTGCGCTGCCACCAGAGAAAACTTGCCCCTAAGGCTTCAAAGTTCTATCATGCTCATGCTTTTAAATAAGAACCATGCCTATCAAAAAGAACACTTTTGCACTCAAAAAAGGTCTCGCGCAGATGCTGAAGGGCGGTGTGATTATGGATGTCGTGAATGCCCAGCAGGCGCGTGTGGCTGAGAAGGCTGGGGCAGTGGCGGTGATGGCACTGGAAAGAGTTCCTGCCGATATCCGTCGTGAGGGAGGTGTGGCGCGTATGTCAGATCCTAAACTTATCAAAGAAATCCAAAAAGCGGTTTCAATTCCGGTCATGGCCAAGGTGCGTATCGGACACTTTGTCGAAGCACAGGTGATTGAGGCTTTGGGGATTGATTATATTGATGAATCTGAAGTACTCACTCCGGCCGATGAAGAAGCGCACATTGCTAAACATGATTTCAAGATTCCTTTTGTCTGCGGATGTCGCAATTTGGGAGAAGCCATGCGCAGGATTGAAGAAGGTGCGGCTATGATCCGTACCAAAGGAGAAGCAGGTACCGGCAACGTGGTGGAAGCTGTACGTCATCTGAAAGCTGTGAAGCGCGAGATTGCTGCTTTACAAAAAATGTCGGAAGCTAAACTCAAAGCTTATGCCAAAGAGCAAAGAGTGTCACTGAGCTTGGTGAAAGATATTTGCAGGCGCAAGGCCCTGCCGGTAGTCAACTTCGCAGCTGGTGGTATCGCTACTCCCGCTGATGCGGCCCTCATGATGCAGCTCGGGTGTGATGGAGTTTTTGTCGGTTCAGGCATCTTCAAATCTTCCGATCCTGCTCGTCGCGCCAAATCAATCGTCGAAGCTACGCTGCACTACGATAAGCCGGAAGTAATCGCCAAGGTTTCAGAAGGTTTGGGGGAAGCGATGGAAAGTCAGGAAATCGCCAAGTTGGAAGTGAAGATGGCGGAACGCGGGATCTGATAATGCCAAATATCAAATGCCAAAATCCAAGGGAATCTTTAAAACCCAAATCTATAACACAAACTTCTCTCAATGCTGTCATGTTTGTTTTTAGATTATTGATTCCTTTGGCATTTGGATTTTGTAATTTGGCTTTATGCGTATTGGCGTTCTCTCCATCCAAGGTTCCGTCGCAGAACACTTAGCTGCACTTTCTAAGTGTGGTGTCGAAGCAGTCCCTGTGAAGGATGCTGATACTTTAAAAAAGGTTCAAGGACTGATTTTACCCGGCGGCGAAAGTACGACCATTGGTAAATTATTGAAACGTTTCGGCTTGGGAGATGCGATCAAAAAAGCAAAAATTCCACTTTACGGAACTTGTGCAGGAGCAATTTTAATGGCCCAAGAAATTCTGAATGATGTGCCTGAGTACAGCTTAGACATGATGGATATCACGATCTGTCGTAATGCTTATGGTGCGCAACAGGAAAGTTTTGTGATAGATTTGGAAGTTCCGATCTTTGGTAAGAAAAAAGTTCCAGCATACTTCATTCGTGCACCGAAAATTGTGAGGGTGGGGAAGGGCTGCGAAGTACTCGCAAAACTAAAAAAAGATCCAGTGCTGGTGCGGCAGGGAAATCTTTTAGTTTCGACCTTTCATCCGGAGCTGACGGAGGATTTGAGGGTTCATCGATATTTTGTGGAGATGTGTCGGTAGCCGCGCAAAATTTTGCGCAGCTACTTCATTGCCAAACTTAGCTCTAGCTACTATATTAAAGTCACAAACTAAAGGGGAATCATGAAAATATTTCTAGACACAGCCGAGGTCGATGAGATCCGCGAAGCTGCTCTGATTGGCGTGATCGACGGTGTGACAACTAATCCCAGCCTGATCAAGAAATCCGGTAGGGATTTCAAGGAAGTCGTAAATGAGATCGCTAAGCTCTTGCCAGAGGGTGCCATCTCGGCCGAGGTTCTGAGTGAAGATGCCGAAGGTATGCTCAAAGAGGCTCGTGAGTATGCTGCTTGGCGTGAAAATATCGTGATCAAGATCCCGATGACGGAGGAGGGTATTAAGGCTGTGAAAGTGCTTTCCGCTGAGGGAATCCAAACCAATGTCACTCTGATCTTCCATGTCAACCAAGCCCTGCTAGCTGCTAAAGCAGGAGCTACTTATGTCAGTCCTTTTGTCGGACGTCTCGATGATATCAAAGAGGACGGGATGCAATTGGTAGCGGAGATTGTGGAAGTTTATGAGAATTATGGCTTCAAAACTGAGATTATCGTGGCCAGCGTACGTCATCCTGAGCATGTTCAACAATCTGCCCTGCTCGGCGCCGATATCGCAACTATTCCCTATGCGGTCTTCCAGCAAATGTTCCAGCATCCTCTCACTGATGCCGGCATCGAAAAATTCATGCAGGACGCTGGGAAGAGATAATTTGTAAAGACGCACGATTGTGCGTCTCTTCTAAACACTTATCACTATCCACTAATCACTAATGAGTTATGTACAAAATCATCTCAGGCACCTCACATCCGCAACTTGCTAAGGCTGTAGCTAAACAGCTCAAAAAAGAACTTACCAAGACTGAAATTTATCGTTTCTCTTGCGGTGAAGTCTATGTACGTTTACTGGACTCAGTGCGCAATCAAGATGTTTTTATCATTCAGACTGCAACCAGTGATGTGAACGAAGACTATATGGAACTATTTGTCTTACTGGATGCAGTCAAGCGTTCGATCGCACATAAGATTACCGTGATCCTTCCTCATTTTGGCTACGCACGTCAGGACAGAGAAGCTCTGCCTCGCGAACCGATCTCAGCCAAACTTTTTGCTAACTTAATTGTAAAGGCCGGTGCAGATCATGTCATTATGATGCACGTACACTCAGACCAAATCCAAGGTTTCTTTGATGTTACGACCGATAACTTAAGTACCAAGCGTCTCTTCGTCGACTACTTCAATAAGAAAAAGCTAAACATGAAGAATGTGGTGGTAGTTTCTCCGGATGCCGGTGGTGCCAAGATGGCTACTCGTTTTGCCAACTCGCTCGGTGCTAAATTGGCTATTATTCACAAGACCAGAGCGGCTTCCAACAAGAAACAGACTTCAACGGTCAGTCATGTAGTCGGTGATGTTAAAGGTAAAACAACTATTATTTACGATGACTTGATTGATACAGCGGGTAGTGTTTGTAAAGCGAAAGAAGCTTTGATCAAAAACGGTGCTGATCCCAAAAATGTTTATCTGGTATCAAGTCATCCGGTTTTCTCAGGACATTCGATTCGCAATCTCAAGCAAGCAGCTTTCAAAGAGGTGGTTGTGACTGACACTATCCCTGTTCCTAAAGAAAAAAACTTCAAAGGGCTCAAGGTGCTTTCAGTCGCTCCTTTGCTGGCGCACGTGATTGAAAATATCACCAGCAAGAAGTCGGTTAGTGAACTGCATAGCTAAAGACAGGGTTATAGGGGTAGAGGGTCTAGGATCAAGATCCTTCGTCTACCTATCTGTGAACTTAGACAGTCAGCTCGAACCCTCCAAACCCTAGTCCCTAAACCCTATTTTATGAAAATAATCCTCGGCTCAGATCACGGCGGTTATCAGCTCAAGGAGCACTTGAGAAAATATCTTGCAGGAAAAGAAACAGAAGATTTGGGAGTTTTCTCGGAAGAGAGCAGTCATTATCCCGAGATTGCGAAGAAGGTAGCGGAAAAAGTGGTCTCTGAGAAATGTTTTGGTATCCTGATTTGCGGTACGGGCATCGGAGTTTCGATCGCTGCCAATAAGGTAAATGGCGCTCGGGCCGCTCTCTGTCACAGTACAGAATATGCCGCACTTGCGCGTCAGCACAATCATGCTAATATCCTTTGCCTAGGTGGGCGTTTTACAGAACATTCTTTGGCCGAAAAAATCGTGGATACTTTTCTTACTACTGAAGAAGAAGATGGGAGGCATGACGTGAGAGTCGCGATGTTGGATGAGATGGATATAAATTGCTAGCTCCTAATATATAATCAGTAAAGACGCATTGTAATGCCTGCCCGTCCGGTCAGGCGGGCGTCTCAACACCTTATCATGGATATCAAAATCTCAGCTTCAATACTTTCTGCGGACTTTGGAAAGTTGAATGAAGAAATTAAATCTGTTGAGAAATACGTGGATGAGATTCATATTGACGTAATGGATGGACACTTCGTGCCAAATCTGACTTTTGGCCAGGTGGTTTTAAAGGATCTCAAAACTTCTTTGCGCAAAAACTGTCATCTGATGGTGGATAATCCGGAGATTTTGCTAAAGCCGTTTGCTGACGCCGGAGCGGATCATGTCACTGTGCACTATGAAGTCTTTGATAACAAAGATGACTTACTAAGAATTATCGCTGAGATCCATTCTCTCGGCATGACAGCCGGAGTTTCCATCAGACCCAAGACTGATGTTGCAAAGATCGAAAGTCTTTTGGACAAAGTCGAAGAAGTTTTGGTCATGTCTGTCGAACCCGGTTTTGGTGGACAATCCTTCATGGAAAATTCACTGGCCAAGATCAAAAGAATC
>JAQVLK010000028.1 GCA_028704165.1 Candidatus Altimarinota bacterium
AAAGACAAACTTGATGAATACCTCAAAGAATTCATGTTTAGATACAATTTAAAAGATTACAAAAATCGTGTTAAAGTACTCAAGTCCTATCTTTCCAAAAATTTCCACACACTTTGGGTCTAGTCCCGTTTATTACTACTATTGACTTTTAATATAAATAAGGATACACTTCCCGATGTCCCTTAGTTTCTTGAAAGTTCCCTTTCAAAGTTTCCTTTCTCTCGATCAATTCCTTTCCTTTAATATTATAAGCAAGAGGAGACCGATCCAGTAGAATCCTCTTCTTTTTGATTGTAAGATAAAGAGAAACCTCTTTCACAAGAGGTAAGGTAAAAGAAAGAACTGAGAGTGACAAATATCATTAATGTCACACAAAGATGGCAAAAAAACTCTATGTTGGCAATCTGGCTTGGTCCACGACTGCTGACAGTCTGCGCGGCGCCTTCGAAGCTTTCGGAGAAGTCGAGGATGCAGTAATCATTTCTGACAAAATGTCAGGAAGATCAAAGGGCTTTGGTTTCGTAACCATGGCTGACGATGCAGCTGCCGACAAGGCAATTGCTGAAATGGATGGCAAAGACCTAGACGGTCGCCAGATCAAGGTCAGCGAAGCTCGTCCGATGAAAGACAGAGATTAATTCTCTAGAATTCTAAGAAAAAAGACTGGTACTTCGGTACTGGTCTTTTTTTTACTTTAA
Organism: Candidatus Altimarinota bacterium; assembly: GCA_028704165.1. Lineage (GTDB taxonomy): Bacteria > Patescibacteriota > Gracilibacteria > RBG-16-42-10 > JAQVLK01 > JAQVLK01. The sequence continues at coordinate 699 of JAQVLK010000028.1, forward strand.
ATTCAAATCTGTTAGAATGGTTTTGCTTTAACTTTTTTAGCAAATGAAAAAAACTATCAAGAGTTCCGTGGTAATCCTGATTGTATTAGGGTTACTGGTGATGTGGTCTGTTACTTACTACAACAAGTTTGTCTCACAGGAAGAGAATGTTACCAATAAGTGGGCTCAAGTCGAAACACAGTATCAAAGAAGATTTGATCTAGTGCCGAATTTGGTTGAAAGCGTCAAAGGTTCTGCCAATTTTCAACAAGAAACTTTGACCGAGGTAACTGCTGCACGTAGTGCTTGGGCTCAAGCTCAGGAAAACGGAAATATTAATCAGCAAGTCGCAGCAGCCAATAGTTTTGATAGCGCACTTTCAAGATTACTCGTAACTGTTGAAGCTTATCCTGAGCTAAATACCGCTGCGTTCCAAGACTTAATGGTAGGGATCGAAGGAACAGAAAATCGCGTTTCAGTCGCGCGTAAAGACTACAATGATGCTGTTCAAGTTTACAACTTGGCTGTACGTCGTATCCCCGGGAAACTATTTGCCGGAATTTATGGTTTTGCTGAAAAAACTCCTTTTGAATCCGTTGAAGGTAGCGAAGTAGCACCTCAAGTAAATTTCAGTTAAGCAGATGAAGAAAATCAAGCTTTGCTTACTCTCGTTAGCTCTCTTACTGACGAGCTCGCAGGCTCTGGCTTATTATGAGCTTGGCAGTCCAACGGGCTACGTTAACGATTATACTGGTGTCTTGAATACTGAGAGCAAGAATGCTTTAGAAACAAGCTTGGCGACCTTCGAACAATCCACGCAACACGAAGTTGCTGTGGTCTTGATCGATTCTTTGCAGGGTGATTACATTGAGAATTTTGCCAATGAACTATTCCGTGATTGGGGTATTGGGCAAAAAGATGTGAACAATGGCGTACTATTCTTAGCTGCCATTTCTGACCGTGAGATGCGCATTGAAGTAGGTTATGGACTGGAAGGCGCTCTGACTGACTTGGAAAGCTCGTGGATCATAGATGGTATCAAACCCTTCTTTCGAGATGAAGATTATGCCGGAGGAGTAAAATATGCCGCTGACGAAATCATGGCCGCAATCCAAGGAGAAGTTGTTCCGGAAGGTTACGGGGAGAGTGATCCAATCGCCGTTGCAACTCCCATTGTCTTTTTCTTATTCTATATTTTCATGTTCTTCTCCGGCTTCTTAGCACGTAGTAAGCGCTGGTGGCCCGGAGCAGTTTTGGGATTAATCGCTGGTATTATTTTAGCAATCGCAACCTTCTGGGCTTGGAACATACTGATTTGGCCCATCCTCGGAGGTCTATTTGACTACACTATTTCAAAGTTTCCTCCCAAAAAAGGTAAACGCAGCTTCTGGAGCGGCGGAGGTTGGAGCTCGGGAGGTGGAAGTTCCGGTGGATTTGGAGGTTTCGGCGGCGGTAGTTCCGGTGGTGGTGGTGCTAGTGGTAGATGGTAAAAAACGGAGGCAAATAGAGGACAGAAGACAAAAAACAGTGCCAGTGAGGAGATTCCAGTCAAAGTGCAAGGAAAATCCTTCTTTGACTTGCACTCACACTTGCACTGAGAAAAGACAACAAACGACAGACTACAAAATAACAAGGGAGCAATGTGACCATTTAGTCATTTTTCTCCCCCTAAACCCTCTACCCTAGCCCCTTGTTACCACCTGTTTCCCTTTCTCCCCTTTTTGTTATACTCTGGCAGGTACAAAACCATGTTTATGGACCCTGTTGTAGAGATCAAAAATCGGCTCTCGATTGAAGATGTAGTTGCAGACTACGTGCAGATGAAAAAAGCTGGACGTAATTTCAAAGCACTCTGCCCTTTTCACCAAGAAAAGACTCCTTCCTTCGTTATCAGCCCTGAGAAACAGCTGGCCTATTGCTTCTCCTGCCACAAGGGCGGAGACATGTTCAGCTTCATTCAAGAAATCGAGAACATAGAATTTCCCGAAGCTCTCAAAATTCTGGCGCAAAAGGCTGGTGTTAGTCTGCAGGAACAAGCCCCTCTGCAAAAGAACAAGAAAAGTCGCTTATTCGAGATGCATGAATTGGCCACCAAGTTTTTTACAAGTGTTCTGTTCGCAGAGGAAGGCCGCGAAGCTTTACAGTATTTGCATGAGCGTGGTTTAACAGATGAGACAATTCGTAAATTTGAATTAGGTTTTGCCACTGAAGATTGGAATAAACTCAGCAAACATCTTGAGCAAAAAGGCTACAGTCAAGAAGAAATTGTCAGCGCCGGATTGGCACTCTGGAGAGATCGAAAAACTGACGGTATTTATGATCGTTTTCGTAAACGTATTATTTTCCCACTCTCAAACAGCCAATCTCAAGTACTGGCATTTACCGGACGCATCTTGGGCGAAGGAGAACCCAAGTACCTCAATTCACCTGAAAGTCTAATCTTTCATAAGAAAGACTTTATTTACGGTTTCAATTTCGCCAAGCAGGCTATCAAAGAGCAGGATTTTACTCTTTTTACTGAAGGACAGATGGATACGATCATGTGCCACCAAGCTGGGTTCAAAAATGCCGTTGCCAGTTCCGGAACAGCTCTCACTCCCGAACATTTACGAGTTATCAAACGCTTTAGCAGAAACCTAGTCTTAGCTCTGGATACAGATTCAGCCGGCATCAGTGCTAGCGAACGTGCCATAGAATTGGCTTTGGCAGAAGAATTTGAAGTGAAAGTTGTTAATAAGCTGGCTGGCAAAGATCCTGCTGAAATTATTCAGAAAGATCCAAGTCTATTTCAAGATTCTCTGTCTAAAGCGATCTCTTGGTTTGATTTTTATTTTGAAGTAGTTTTCAAAGATCTCAACCTGGATGAAGTCAAAGACAAGCAATTTATTTCCAAAGAATTCTCTCGCATCTTGGGAAAATTAAAAAGCATGATGGCGCTTGAGCATTATCTAAAACTGCTGGCCAAGAAGCTCAAAACAAGCCTAGAAGCTATTAAATCCGATTTCAAACAAGACAGTAAAGGGAAAAGAGAGCATCAGAAGGAAGAAACTCTCCCCTCTTCAGAAAGAGTGAAACGTGAAGAATGTTTGCTGGGATTATTAGTGAATTACCCCAAAGAATTAGCTTATGCAGTTGGAGCACTCGATGATTCTCAGTGTATTTCGACTATTTGGAGAGACGTTTTTGTCAGTCTGAGAAACTACTATCTCACTAATGATCCTCATTTTGTAATAAATGACTTCATTGCCACCCTGAAGACAGACGAATTAAAAGCTAAAATCCAAATTTTAGCCCTCTATATTGATGAAACTTATCAAAATTTCGATGAAACTGATATTCATAAGGAAATCAAAACTTTACTGCAACATCTGAAAGAATCGCATAAGCGTACTATTTTAAAGCAATTAAATTCCGAGTTAAAGGAAGCCGAACAGGAAGGAAATACGGCAAAAATCGAATCGCTATTGGCAAAACAAAGAGATCTGTTAAAATAGTTTAGTCTATTTCCCGTCCATAAACTCCTAAACATGAGTAAGAAGTTACAAAAAAGAGAGCCTGACGATCTGGCTAAATTCCCAGCAGAAGTCAGAGCCCTAGTTAAGCAAGGTAGAGAGAAAGGTTTCGTCACGCAACAAGAGCTAATGCATGCTATTCCTGAGTTTGAAAGTAATATCGAGATAGTGGAAGAAGTGATGATGATCTTCATGGACTCCGGTGTAGAAGTAATCGACAGCAAAGATAAATTCATTTGGAAAGAGAAGCCGACTAAAGATGTTCCTAAAACGGATGAGCAGATTTTGAACAAGAAGTTTGACATGACTGATGAGAAAAGCTACGACTTGGGAGATATCGCAGATGACTCAATTAGAATGTACTTACGCGAAATCGGACGTGTCGACCTGCTGACGGCTGCTGAAGAAGTTATGTTGGCGAAGCGCATTGAAAAGGGCGATCAGGTTGCCAAAAGACAATTAGCAGAAGCTAATCTACGTCTAGTAGTTAGTATTGCCAAAAAATATGTGGGACGAGGACTTTCCCTGCTGGACTTGATCCAAGAAGGAAATATCGGTCTTTTCCGTGCTGTAGAAAAATTCGATTATCGCAAAGGATATAAATTTTCGACCTATGCCACTTGGTGGATCCGACAAGCCATCACGCGTGCTATTGCTGATCAGGCTCGTACTATCCGCATTCCGGTGCATATGGTAGAAACGATCAACAAGTTTACGCACACTCAGCGCAGGCTGGTACAGGAACTCGGCCGGGAACCACTGATTGAGGAAATCGCAGCTGAAATGGAAATGGACGTTAAAAAGATTCGTCATATCAAGAAGATTTCGCAAGATATAGTTTCACTGGAAGCGCCAGTCGGTGGAGAGGGAGAAAATTCAGGTAAATTGGGTGATTTTATCGAGGATGAAGTCAGTCTCTCTCCTGAACAATCTACGGTACGCCAACTGCTCAAGGAAGATTTCTACAAATTATTGGAGTTCCTCACCCCACGTGAAAAAAAGATTCTTGAAATGCGTTTTGGACTAACGGATGGTGTCGGACACACATTGGAAGAAGTCGGTCAAGAATTCGGAGTTACCCGTGAGCGTATCAGACAAATCGAAGCTAAGGCTCTGGTCAAGCTACGCGAACATCCGGACAGTGTAACTATCAATATTGCCAAAGCTAACATCGCAGACGCTCCTGAGGAATTATTTGTGAAAAACGAGGGTATCGCAACTCGCCAAGGAACCTTGGATATGTATATCACGGGAGAACTTAAGGAGTCTTTCAACAGACAACACAAAGAAGCCCTGGGCCGTGCCAAAGATTTAACCAATAAAAAGAAGAAGGTATACAAATTACCTAAGTTAAAGGCACAGCCAAAGCCTAAAAAGAGTACTGCTAAGAGAAAGGCCTCTGACAAGATCAAGATTTACAAACTCAATAAGAAGCTCTTGAAAGCAAAAAACATAGACCTACCTAAGATAAGTGAACCAAAGAAGCTTATTCCAAAGAAAGAAATCACTAAGAAACTTAATCCTAAAAAACTCGTTTCACAGAAAAAGCTTAGCAAGAAGACTGTCAAAGCCAAGGCTGTCGCAAAGAAGAAAATAGTCAGAAAGTCAGTAGCTACTAAGAAGCTTGTAAAAAAGAGCCAGCCTAAGAAGAATATCAAGAAGATTGTGAAAAAGGCCCAAACTAAGAAGATTAACAAAAAGATCGTCAAGAAAACTAAGAAAGTCAGTCCCAAAAAGAAGCTTGTAAGTAAGAAGAAAACTGTAAAAAAGAGTAAGCCAGTGGCTAAAAAGAAGATCGTTAAGGCCAAAAAAGTTAAGCAGACTGCTAAGAAGAAGAAATAACTTTACAAGCAAGTAAGTTTTCGCTAAATTGTGACCGTCCAACTTCGCCTAAAGGCTTCGTCGCGGACAAGTTAAATATTGGGAGGTTACGTTCCTCGGTAGCTCAATGGTAGAGCATTCGACTGTTAATCGAAGGGTTACTGGTTCGAGTCCAGTCCGAGGAGCGTAGCCTCTTCAAGTTATTCAGTATTATTAAAGAGCCTCTCCTCTCGGAGAAGCCCTTTTGATCTGTTCATTTATTGATCTATTGAGGTCTACATCCAAACCATATAGCACATCCACAATCCAGCCACAAACCAGATAACTCCACCCAAGGTTATATAAGCAGACTTCATAAAGTAACTTGCAATCTTCTCCATCCAAGTCGGGAAGAGCAGCATAGTAGCTCCTTTGAGCAAGCTAGCCCAAGCTAGGATAGTGATAATCACAGTCCAGTCAGCAACCCAGACATTATGTAGAGAGACTAAAATAAGACCCAAGAGAAAAGTCATAAAACCTGTTAGGAAAAGAATCGCAGGGCTCTTCATCATCTCCTGAACAACTACCATAAAGTGTTTAGATCCGATCAGGATCCCTAAGCCCGCTACTAAAAAGAATGGACCGATGATTTGAGCCAGAGAGAGAGAATTCATACTTTTTTGAATTAGTTTGTTTTGATATATTTCATGGCTTTCGGAAAGCCACTCGTCATTATAAACCGCATCGTGTTTTATCACAAATTAAAAGCCTCATCCACAAATAGATTCCAATGTTTGAAACGCAGCAACAAGAATCTTTGTGGAACTTGAGAATCTTGATAGCTACTTTCTTCGGCAAGTAATTCGTACTTACCGTCCTTCTCTAAATCGGTAATTCTGCAATTGGAAATAGGAGCATCAAGATTCGAAGAAGCCCAGAACTGTCTCATTTGCTTATTCTGATAACTGTAGATAAAAACATGCTGAGCAACACTTTTGTCATACTCTTTAATCCAAAAAGGTTGCGATGGTCCAAAACTGCCCTCTTTCCAGAGCGTAAAAATAAGTTCGGTTTCCCCATCATTATTAATATCCCCAAAACAAAATTCCTGAACTTGCCAAGCAGCAGGACTTTCCCAGACAACTTTATGCTCTTCAGTAACAGTTAATTTTCCAGCTTTGAGCGCATACTCTTCCTCGCGTCCATTTTTATCCAAGTCAGCAAAGTTCTGATCATTTATAGATGAGTAAAGCCACTTGGAACTAAGTTCATATTTACTATCTCTGAATTCCAAATCTGAGACCAAGCGAATCTTGTCAGACATCGTGCGCAAGATAGTAGCGGCTTGATTCTTGTCTGCTACAGGTTTTGGTAAATAATAATCATGGATAAGATTCGGAAAGAACTCGACTTGCCTTAGACCGTCTTTCTCAAAGTAAAACTTTACCGCGACAGCTTCACGCGTTTTCTCGGAGAACATTTGATCAAAGACAAAATTACCCAAACTGTAGAATATGAACTTCCCACGATATTCTTCGATAGGCTGCAAGACATGTGGATGATGACCAATCACGAGCTCTGCCCCGGCATCAATCGCGGCACGCGCAAATTCAATCTGTTTTTGGGTCGGCCTAGTACTGTTGTATTCCTCACCGGCATGCATTGAGACAATGATAAAGTCTACTTGGTCTTTTAAGTTTTCAATGTCATGAATTACTCTCTCCTTTTCCATAAAAGCGAGCGCTGGTCCGGCTTCACTATTACGGAAAGCAGTGAGTCGCTGTTCGGTGTAGGCTAGGAAAGCAATCTTCAAGCCCTTAACTTCTTTGATTAAAGGTCCATAAGCATCTTCCTCCGAATCTCCGGCACCAACATAGTCTAAATCTTCTTTTTCAAGTTCTCTCAAGGTATTACTAAGTCCTGCTGCTCCAAAATTACCGGTATGATTGTTGGCTAAATTCAAAATATCAAAACCACTTTGCTGGAGTGCGCTGGCAAAGCGCGGATCAGCCCGAAAGTACATCACATTTTCCCCCACTGGAGCTCCCGTCATCAAAGGAGTCTCCAGGTTTGCCAGTGTCAGATCAGCGTCTGCCAGTATTGCTCTCGTTTCCGCAAAAGGTGCAGTGAAGTCCCCTATCTCAAGAACCCTTCTCTCAACTTCACGCGACAACATCACATCGCCGACAGCGAGCAAGGAGAAATTTTTACTTGGCTCCTTAAAAAAAGTAAGACTTATAAAAGCCAAGCTAAAAACAAATACAAATGAAGCTCCAATAACATACTTTAGCTCGTTTTTTTTCATCAGTTACGTGGGGCAATAAATTTAGCAGCCCAGCTTGCTATCTCAGGAGCTTCTTGACTACGCAGTTTTTCTCGCCAAATTTCATCGGTCAGACGCTCTGATGACTTAAATTCATAATGAGAAAAGACTCCTCCACTAGCTAGTCTATTGGTTTCTGGAATGAGAACAACAATCGTATAGACATAACCTGTCCCCTGCTCCAAGAACTCCAAAGGATCCGGACTGGTTGCAATGTCAGCCACGACAGCAGCCATCTCATCATCCATCCCAGCGGTGTTTTGCAGATCTCGGTTAGCTTCGATCCAAATATGTTCGAGATTACCACCATAGCTACGAATGAACTCGTAATCTTCTACAGAAAGTTCAGTCCCAGCCAGTTCTTTTTCAGAGATATTCTTCAAATTAAAAGCTAAGGTGTAAAGACGATCAAGCATCTCGGTACTTCCCTCGTCCAGCAAATCCCTTTCCTTTAAACCATCTTTAGTAAGTTTTGTAAGTTCTGCTAAGACCGCAAAAGTCTCTGTATTCGGCTCAACATAACCTCGATCATCTTTCTTCTCAATTTCCATCGGACCACCACCCATCTCGGCATAAGCTTGTTTGGCATACAGGATAGTATCGTGCTTCAGTTCGGTAAAGCTACCAAAAGCAGTCATCAAACTCTTGTAATGCCAAGCTAAACTCTGCATAAATTCCGGATATTTCTCATCGTAAGTCTGGAATAAAGTTTTAATCGTAGCTAGCCAACCCCAGTATAAATTCTGGGTCCATTCCTTTTCATCAAGATCAGCTATGTAACTTTTCATCTTATCCAGATTCTCAATGTAATTGGGATATTTGATATTCTCAGGATCTTCGGTTTGTATTTTATAAGCCAACTCACTGCCAAAGGCAGCAGCCATGTCCATGACAGCAGGCAGCATTCTTCGAGATCCATCTTCAGCTTCTTTCAAAGAACGATAAACTAGGTTTTGGAAAACGTCCGCGTCCAAAGTATAGCGCTGTCCCATGACACGGAAGCCTTGGATAGCATCTTCGCGATCAGGCGTGATGGATTGATCAAAGATCGGCATCGAATTGATCTTGGGCGCTGCCAACTCTTTCAGTTTCGTCTTCAGATCGTCAAGTTTACTCTCGTTATCACGCAAAGCTTGCAAACTAAGTTCTCCAAAAACTTGCGTGACAGCTTTCTTATAATCCAGATAAGTCAGATCATCACTCTGTCCCACAAAGAAATTGGTCGGTTCATAAATCTTGTCCCATAACTTGGCAAGTTCCGGATCATCAAGTATCAAAGTAAGTAACAGCGCTGAACGAGTTTCGTCATCATCTTTCAAACGAAAAGTGATGCGTCCCATATACATCATGCTCTTGAAAAATTTCTGCAATTTTTCGCTGCGAGTGTAATGACCACGTGGTACGTATTGGGTGTAATCTTCCAAGTTCGAGTCTGCCAAAGATTCATTCGCTTGATCAAAATTCATGAGCGCAGAATCACTAATACCACCCTTGGCCTCGATCAAAGCCAGTTCAGCATCGACAACTTGTTGTAAGTCTGCATCAAGCTCATACTCTCTCTCAAGTAAGCTACCCGCCAGCACCACATAAGCCAAATTGCGCTGTGCGGCTGTCTCCCAGTTAGTACCTTGGAGCTCGGTGAACTGGCTACTTGCCTTGCCATACATACCATCCAGGAGCTGTCCGAGAACATCAAAAAGTTGCTTTTCTTCCAAATTTCTCAGTAAAAAATCAAAAGCCAGATGATAATTATGGAGGAGTGAGTCGGTCGTAATAAAACTCGGGTAGTAATTGTAACGATTGTTTTCGTAAATGGAATAAAATTCCTCACCATAAGCCGGCACCACTACAAATTTATTCTGTGTTAGAAGCTCTTTAGCAGCCTCATTTTCTAAGATCCAACGAAAGTCGTCCTTGTTCTCGATCTTACTGACAAAATCCTCAACCTGAACTGTAGTCACTGCTGCAGGCTCAAGAGGGAGATTGCTCTCAGAAACTATCTGTTCTTCCTCAACTGGCTCTTCTGGAACAATTTCCGGAGAAACCGAACTGCCGCAAGCTGAAAGCAGCACACTAAGAGCTAGAAGCACTGAAAGGAAAGTGTTTCTTGGGCGCATATTGTTTTTTTATTACTAAGTGCAGTTTAGCTGGAAATGAGGAAAGTTTCAAAGAAGCTTTGTTAACAAAGCCCGCCCTCCCCTCCTGCGGCGGGCAGGCCAGGGGGTCCCCCATCCTAGCATAATTTTAGCAGCCAAAGATTAAGAAAACATTAAGATTTAACCTAAGCCAAAAAATCAGCAAAATTGACCTTCCTATCCATATCAAATAGGATGCCTGTGTAAAACAGCTCTCAATGAAGCTCCTCCTCCACACCTGCTGCGCACCATGCTCCGCTTACGTTGAACAAGTCCTAAGACCTAATTTTGAAGTTAGTCTGTACTATTTCAATCCCAATATTCATCCTAAAGCTGAGTACCAAACACGCTTAGCAGAACTTAAAAAGTATGCTGCCAAGTATGAAATTAACTTTATCGAAGCAGCATACCAACCGGAAACTTGGTTTGCTTACATCAAAGGTTATGAAGAAGAACCGGAGGGAGGAGAACGTTGCCGGCTGTGTTACCGCATGAGACTTGAAGCAACGGCCAAGTATGCTAAAGAAAATGGTTTTGAGCACTTCACCAGCACACTAAGCATCAGTCCTCACAAAAAATCTGCCTGGATTAATGAGATTGGCAAAGAACTGGCAGAGAAATACGCTCTTAACTTCCTGGAAGCAGATTTCAAAAAACAAGATGGCTTCAAGAAGTCTTGTGAAGTTAGTAAGGAAGAAGGTTTTTATAGACAGACATACTGCGGCTGCGTGTATAGTCAGAGAGATTAAGTAAGCGCGCGATATATCGCGCGACAACAAAACTATATGGATTTAAAACTCGAGCAAAATCTAGAAGAATCAGGCTTCCATCTCATCGCCGGCCTCGATGAAGCAGGTCGCGGCCCACTGGCAGGTCCTGTCGTAGCAGCCGCCGTCATCTTGCCAGCTGATTTTGACTGCACTGAGCTCAACGATTCGAAGCAAATTTCAGCCTCCAAAAGAGAGTTGTTGTACACAAAAATTGTTCAAGAAGCACTTTGTTATAAAGTAGTATCCATAAGCCATAAAGTCATTGATAAAATCAACATTTTACGAGCTTCAAAGCTGGCCATGAAACGTTGTGTAGATAAGTTGGAGAGGACTCCTAGTTTCCTTCTAATAGATGGTATGAACATTAATTATCCCGAAATATCACAAAAAGCGATCATCAAAGGTGACTCCAAGGTTGCTTCGATCGCTGCCGCCTCAATCCTAGCCAAAGTGACTCGAGATAGGTACATGTTAAAACAGGCCGAGAAGTATCCTGAGTACGGTTTCGCAGAACATTTCGGATATCCTACCGAGAAACATTTAAAAGCCCTGCAAAAGCACGGTACTTGTCCGATTCATCGTCTGACTTTCGCACCGGTTCTAAAGTATTTGGATCAAGCAAGATAGGATCTCGCAAGATAACTCTTCTATAATGATCTCTCCCCTGTTTTGGAATAAGATTTTTTTCAAGTTCACTGAAACGGTGCCTAATAGAACCATCTTCTTGCAAAGAAAAAACACCAGCCAGTTTTCTACGCGACCAATAATCAAGACCAGTCATAACTCCCTGCTCTATTCTAGTCAAATCACCGATATGTTTCTCCCATGCATAGGAAGTTGCAAAGAGCTGAGAGACTGTTAAGACAATTTCTGAAGCCAGTTCTGAACTTAAGCTCGGATCATGTTTGAATTGACTCCGAGAAACACAATGTTCTGAATAGGATTTAATAATCTTATTGCTAACTTTTTCAACGGACAAAAGCCATGATCCATAGCGCTCATAAAATGCTTGATGTATATCATCGAGATCAGCTGCTTCTTTGGCAAGCTCTTTCTCGACCTCATCAAAAGACTTTTTGGCTTCCGCTAAAAGTTTCAAGAAGCCCGGATCGAGAGCGAGATAATTTAGAATTCTCTTCAAGCCAAATTCCGCTTCATAAATAACTTCTCCCTCAAGATTCACCGCGAAGAAATCTTGCAAATAAGCTGCAAGCTGCTGTTCTTTCTTGCGATACTCAATATTGGCAAGATCTGCCGCGCTAGGATGCTCTAAGCTATCATCAAGATTATCCACACGATATTTACCCCATTCTCTCAAAGACATGTTTTAAATTTACTTAGCTTATTATAGCATAATAAGCAGTTTTAATGAAGTTGTCTTCTCGTGCACAAATTGAGATACTATAAACCGTAAAAGTTTTTACCTCAGTGCAATACTCCAAACTGGTCATCTACACTCCCCTCTCACACGCTGACAAAGTCAGAGAAGTTTTGGGAGAAGCCGGTTGTGGGAACTTAGGTAAATATGATTACTGTTCTTTCTCGGTAAAAGGGATAGGACGTTTCAGACCTTTGAAAGGTTCGGAACCATTTCTAGGTAAAGAAGGTCAAATCGAAGAAGTTGAGGAAGAACGCATTGAGGTTCTAGTCGAGACTGATAAAGCCGGAGAGATCGTAGAGGAAATCTGCAAAGTTCATCCCTATGAAGAACCCGCTATTGAGCTCTATCCCCTTTTGCATCCATATAAATATAAATCTTAATCAAAAACAACATGAAAAAAACACTGATTCTACTGCTAGCTCTCTTGATGTTGGCAGCCTGTGGCAAAGCAGGTACTACGACAACTTCAAGTGACGAAGAAACTCCCAAAGCTTCTCAAGAAATGACAACTCGGGAAGAAGCAATCAGTGAAGCTTATAAAATTTATGATATATATAAGAATGAAGGGACGGATCTCTCCAGTGGACCGTGCTTGAGCAATCGTCTTATCCCGAATTGGGCTCTAGATATTGCGCATAAACCACGCACAGCCGAAGATGATCTACCTGAAAATCAGTGTGAAGATTATACCAACGGAACTGTCGAACATTTTGTAGAACTGACACCGGAAGGTAAATTGATTAGGGCGGAGTAGAATTTTTTACCTCCAGACCCAAGCAGCCAGATTCACTCCCCCGTCTAGGAGTTTAATCGCCTTCTTGAGTTCATACTGAGAAAGGACACCTTCCCATTTCTCTCTGGGCGGAATCTCACCGGTGTAAAGATTTTTCAGTAAGTCTAGAGCTCGCTCATCCCCCAGTTGCCCGAGTGCCCAAATAGCATGATTACGATCTGAGAAACTTGCTTCTTCATCTTGCACTTGAAGCATCAGAGCCGTGACGCAATCATTACCATACTTTGCTTCAGTACTCTTGCAATGAGTTTTTACACTACTACCGATTGTAGTACTGGTAATTAGAAAAAATAAGAAAAAGATAATCAGACCAATTGTGAGGCTATAGATCGTGATGCTTTTTAAATCTTTTTTTGGCATAAGTATTAATTAATAAATAAAGATTTTTTCAATATCCTCTTTAAAGACTCTGGAAATTTTGAAGCCAAGCTCAAGTGAAGGCACATATTTGCCTTTTTCAATTGCTAAAATAGTTTGACGAGTAACCCCCACCTTCTCAGCTAGGTCTTCCTGAGTAAGATTATGCATTGCTCGATAAACTTTGATCTTATTATTCATCGGCACCGTATTTACTGTTGTAATATTTGAACATGACGGCATAGACCGCAATGTTCAGAAGAGCTGTATAACTCAAAGTAATACCAAGAGATTCCAAAAAGATATTATCCGCGTTTCTCCCTCCAAACATCAGCATTAAGGAAAAGAAAGCAAGCACGATCGTCACAATCGCATAAGTCATACGCGCTGCTTCTCCACTAACACTCTTTATTCTCTCATCATAAAGAGGCTGCTTAACTTTCTTACGCACAATGAAAAGAAATAACATTCCGATGGAAACTCCGGCCAGCGCTAAATAACCATTATCAAGACTCACCGCAACAGAAACAGTCAGTGCCACAAAGAATGCAACTAAAATCCTCACTGTTCTAAATTCTTTCAAGTTCATAGATAAATGTTAAAAATACATTACAAATTGTAATGTCCATATTACATATTTGTCAATATCAGAACTAACCGTAGATTTTTTTGCGACAGGCAGCGCAGTAAACTTGAGTTTTCGGGATAACCACACTGTGACATTTACTACACTTACGCGTGCCATAAGTTTTCATGTTCTCCTTTTTCTTTTGTATGCCACAGGCATAACAATAAACAAATTTGCCTGGTGTTATTTTGCCACAACACTTACAAAGACCCATATAGAAACTTTAAAAATCAGGACAAACTACCGTACACTTTTTATCCAAACAGCGTGATTCGTAAGGACAATTTGACCTGACTAAGTAATCAAAAGGTGTCTCGCAATCAGCATCCAACTCACAACTTTCTTCCAAGACTTCCGCAACTTCAAAGTCTTGTTCAGCTTGCTGAGATTGCAAGATCAAGAAAATAATCAGCAAAAGTAAGCATCCCGCAATAATTATCAGCATCTTTTTTGACATATTGTATTTACTTAAAAGCCACTACATTATAAGCTCTTGGAAGTGGATTACAAAATTACAATGTTTAAAAGATCCTTCTTCCGCAACCAATCCTCTTCACTGGGAGCAAGCATCCTAGCCATCGCCTATGCCGGAAGCTATTTACTCGGCCTAGTTCGCGATCGCACCTTAGCTTATTACTTCCCGACCGCGATCAAGGAAACTTATGATGCCGCTTTTCAAGTTCCGGATTTAATTTTTAACCTCTTTGCAGCCGGCATCTTGTCTGCTGCCGTTTTTCTGCCAATTTTTCGTGAGCTAGTTGATGAGAAAGAAGAAGAAAAAGCTTACAGTCTCGCAAGTACCCTCATGAACCTGATTTCAATTATCATCATTGCTATTGGTCTTGTTTGTTTCTTCACTATGCCTGCTCTCACTAAATTGATTGTCCCCGGTTTTGATCCTGAAAGACAAGTACTGGTTACAAATTTAAGCCGTATCATGCTGCTCTCCCCCCTACTCTTTGGTGTCAGTAATGTGATCGGTAACATTCTCTATTCCTTCAAACGTTTCTTCTCCTACGGCTTCGCGATCTTACTCTACAACGGCAGCATTATCTTAAGTATCATCTTTCTACAAGCAAGTCTGGGAATTTATAGTGCGGCTATCGGTCTTGTAATTGGAGTCCTGTTGCATCTTGTTTTTAGATTGATTGAGCTTTCATTTACGCCTTTTAAGTACAGATTTGGAATTCAGTTAAAAAGTACCGAGTTCTGGCAACTCATCAAACTCGCTATTCCAAAAACTCTAGGACAAATTACCTATCAAGGAAATCTCTTCATCTTCAACCGTATCGGTTCGCTCTTACAAGCAGGTAGTATCTCGGCTTTTAGTTACGCTCGTAATATTCAGAGTTTTCCGGTCAGTCTCTTTGGTATTTCACTCGCCAGCGCCGTCTTCCCTGATCTGAGCAGTCAGGCGGCCGGCAGAGAACAAACTAAACTCTCGGCCTCCTTACAAAAAAGTATC